>NZ_CP020946.1:314128-628256 GCF_002208115.1 Bdellovibrio bacteriovorus
TCAAAGTCACCAGTGAAGAGTGCCGTGTTCGTATGGAGCTTCCTGAAACAGTCCGCGAAGTGGTGCTGGCGGAAGTCCGCGATCACCGCGAAGCCAAAGCCGAGGTCGAGCTGAAAGCCTTCGATAGCAACGATCAGGCCGTGGCGGAGTTCCGTTTGCATTTGAGTTTTAAACACACTCCGGCTTTGCCCGGCAGTGAGGGATAGTACAAGGTTCTATGGAAATTTTAGAGACAAACATTGATTCCAGTTCCAGTGATTTCAAGCTCAACCGCGAGGCCATGCTTGGTATCGTCAACGAATGGCGTGAACGCGTAAACCTTGTGAAACAAGGTGGCGGCGAAGACGCGACTAGAAAACACAAATCCCGTGGCAAGCTGACGGCGCGTGAGCGTATCGAGGCTTTGGTGGACGGCGGAACCGCGTTCCTTGAGTTCTCAACACTTGCGGCGTGGGACATGTACGAAGGCCAGGCGCCGGGTGCGGGTGTGGTCACCGGTATCGGTGTTATCCACGGCACTGAATGCGTGATCGTGGCGAACGATGCGACGGTCAAAGGCGGCACGTACTTCCCGATGACGGTGAAAAAGCACTTGCGCGCGCAAGAGATCGCTTTTGAAAACGGTCTGCCTTGTATTTACCTTGTTGATTCCGGTGGCGCCTTCCTGCCTATGCAGGCGGATGTGTTCCCGGATCGCGATCACTTCGGAAGAATCTTCTACAACCAGGCCCGCATGTCGGCCGCCAACATCCCGCAAATCGCGGTGGTGATGGGTTCTTGTACCGCGGGTGGCGCGTACGTTCCGGCGATGAGTGATGAAACCGTGATCGTGAAAGAAAACGGAACCATCTTCCTGGGGGGGCCTCCTCTGGTGAAAGCGGCGACCGGTGAGGTTGTTGATGCTCAGGAACTGGGCGGGGCGCAGGTGCACTGTGAAACTTCCGGTGTGACGGATCACTTTGCGGAAGATGACGAACACGCGATTGAAATCACCCGTTCCATCGTGGCTCACCTGAACCACAAGCGTGCGGTGCAGTTGAAGACTCTGCCTGTGGAAGAACCATTGTTCGACCAGAAGGAACTTTACGGGATCATCCCGAAAGACAGCCGCACTCCATTTGATGTGCGTGAGGTGATCGCGCGCATCGTGGACGGTTCCCGCTTCCATGAATTTAAACCGCTGTACGGTAAAACTCTTGTAACGGGCTTTGCCCACATCTGGGGCATGCCGGTGGGTATTATCGCCAACAATGGTGTGTTGTTCAGCGAAAGCTCTTTGAAAGCGGCGCACTTTATCGAACTGTGTGAACAGCGCGAAGTGCCTTTGATCTTCCTGCAAAACATCACCGGCTTCATGGTCGGTAAAAAATATGAAAACGAAGGTATCGCCAAACACGGCGCGAAGATGGTGATGGCCGTTTCCAACGCCCATGTGCCGAAATTCACCGTGGTGATTGGTGGTTCTTACGGTGCCGGAAACTATGGTATGTGCGGTCGTGCCTTCCAGCCTCGTCAGTTGTGGATGTGGCCTAACGCCAAGATCAGCGTGATGGGTGGCGAGCAGGCAGCCAACGTTCTTCTGACTGTGAAAATGGATCAGATGGCGGCGAAAAAACAAACGATGTCTGCTGAAGAGCAGGCGGAATTCAAACGTCCAACTTTGGAAAAATACGAAAAAGAAAGCGCTTGTTATTATTCTTCAGCGCGCCTGTGGGATGACGGGATCATTGATCCGGCGGACACCCGCCGTGTGCTGGCATTGGGGATTTCCGCAAGCCTTAACAAGTCCTGGGGTGAAAAAACTCAGGGCGTCTTCAGGATGTAATTATGTCTTTTGTTGTAGTTACAGAAATGAATCAGGTGGCCTATGTGAAACTTCACAGGCCCGAAGTGCGTAACTCTTTCAACCCGGAGATGATCGCCGAGCTGACCAGGATCTTCACCGATCTGGAAGCGCGCAAGGATCTGCGTGCTGTGGTTCTGCAAGGGGAAGGCAAGGTCTTCTGTGCGGGCGCAGACCTGAACTGGATGAAAGAGATGGTGAACTTCACCTTCGAACAAAACCGTGAAGACTCTTTGAAGCTTTTCGGTATGTTTGAAGCCATCGCCCAATGCAGTCTGCCGGTGATTGGCATGATTCACGGCGCGGCCTTTGGCGGCGCTTTGGGGCTGGTGGCGGTTTGTGACGAAGTCATTGCTGAAGAAAACACCCAGTTCTGTTTCAGTGAAGTGAAGCTGGGAATCGCGCCGGCGGTGATCAGTGCCTTTGTGAACAAGAAAGCTGTGCCGGGCAAAGTTCGTCCGTTGATGCTTTCAGGTGTGGTGTTTAACTCGCACATCGCCCAGCAAGCCGGTCTGGTAACTGAAGTGGTTCCAGTGGGTGAAGGCCACACGGCTTTGCAAAAGGTTCTGCACGGCTACATGCAGTGCGGTCCGGATGCGGTTCGTGAAACCAAAAAACTATTGAATGATCTTGATACCTTGAACTGGGCCGATCAGCGCAGCCGTACAACCACGGTGATCGCAGAACGTCGCGCCAGCAATGAAGGGCAGGAAGGCCTGAAATCCTTCCTTGAAAAGCGTGAGCCCGCATGGAGACTGAATTAATGAAAAAGTTCACACGTATTGCCATCGCCAATCGCGGTGAAGTGGCTGTTCGTATTATCAAAGCCTGCGAGGAACTGGGGATTGAAACCGTTCTTCTGCACTCAGAAGCCGACATCAACACCCGCGCTTATCGTATGGCGACTAAAACCATCTGCGTGGGTCCTGCGGCAACGGCGGAAAGTTATCTGAACATTCCAGCCAACATCAACGGCGCTTTGGCCGGTGGTGCGCAAGCGGTGCATCCGGGTTTTGGTTTCCTGTCTGAAAACGCTGATTTCGCGGAGGCTGTGAACAAAGCCGGTTTGACCTTCATTGGTCCTTCTCCGGAAGCGATCCGTGCTTTGGGTGACAAGGTTCACTGTAAAGAGCTGGCAAAGCAGGCGGGTTTGCCGCTGGTGCCGGGTTATCAGGGTGAAAACCAGGATGTGGCTCACTTGATTACGCAGGCTGAGAAAATCGGCTATCCGGTGATCGTGAAGGCCGCTGCCGGTGGTGGTGGCCGCGGGATGAAGCTTTTAAAGTCTTCCGTCGAAGCACACGAGCTGATTGAATCCGCCCAGCGTGAAGCGCAGTCGGCTTTTGGTTCCCCGAAAGTTTTCCTTGAAAAGTATCTGGATCGCGCCAAACACATTGAGTTCCAGGTCTTCGGTGACAGCACCGGAAATGTGCAGCACTTCTTTGACCGTGAATGCTCTGTTCAGCGCCGTCACCAGAAAATCATCGAAGAGGCGACTTCGCCTTCTTTGACCGATGATCTGCGCCGCCGTATGGGTGAAGCGGCTTGTGCGATTGCGACTTTGGGCAAATACAAAGGCGCGGGCACGGTGGAATTCCTTCTGCAAGATGGGGAGTTCTATCTTTTGGAAGTGAACACTCGTTTGCAGGTCGAACACCCGGTAACAGAAGAAGTTCTGGGCGTGGATCTGGTAAAAATGCAGATCCTGACTGCACAAGGCGACTTTGTTCACGACAACAAGCAGATCCGTGCGCCGAAGGGTCATTCCATCGAATGCCGTATCTATGCTGAAAATCCATTCCTGGGTGGCGTACCTTCCACAGGTCTTTTGGGGCATGTGGAATGGCCCGAAGGCCCAGGCCGTCGTTATGAATACGGCTTTGATTCAGGTGATACCATCACGCCGTACTATGACCCGATGATCGCAAAAGTGATCGTGTGGGATGAAAACCGTCCGCGTGCGATTCAGAAAATGATCCGCGTGCTGAAGGATTCCGTGGTGTTTGGGGTTCACACGAACATTCCGTACCTGATCGAAATTCTTTCTCACAAAGAATTTGTCATGGGCACGATGACGACAAGATTTATTGAAACCTACTTCAGTGAATCACTGAAAGAACCAGCTTTGACGGAAATTGAAAAAACCGTGGCAGCCGGAGCTTTGTTGCAACTTCGCGGAGGCGCTGGTGAAACGGCCAAAGCTTCCGCATCCCCTTGGGCTTCTTACTGGAGAGGTATCTAATGGAAGTGAAAGTAAGAATCGACGGTGTTGATCACAAAGCTCAGGCCCAACTGATTGCCGGGACATTGTGGGTTCATTATAACGGCCGTGTTTTCACTCAGGACGCCACGACGGGACGAAAGTCCCGTAAAAAGGGCGGGGCGAGTGGTTCCTCCGATCAGATCATGGCCCCTATGCCGGGTAAAGTGACCAAGTTGCTTTTGGCTCCAGGTGCGGCTGTGGCTGCAGGCCAGGCGGTTTTGGTGATGGAAGCCATGAAAATGGAGTACACTTTAAAGGCAGAGATCGACGGAACTATCGACAGTGTGAACTGTGCCGTCGGCGAACAAGTGGCCTTGGGTAAAGCCCTTGTGAAAATCAAACCAGCATCCGATAAATAGGGCCTATGAAAAAGTCAGTTGTCATTGTGGAAATGGGATTAAGAGACGGTCTTCAGAACGAAAAAACGGTTCTGGATGCTGACACTCGTGTGGAGCTTGCAAGACGACTGATTTTGGCCGGAACCAAGCGTGTTGAAATCGGGGCATTTGTTTCCCCGACCTGGGTTCCGCAAATGGCGGGCACTGCGGAAGTGTTGCAAAAGACTTTCGCGCAGGTGAAGTCCGGAGTAATTCCCAAGAAGACTGAATTTTCGGTTCTGGTTCCCAATGAACGCGGGATGATGGATGCCATCGCCAGCGGCGTAAAGGAAGTTGCGATCTTTGCGGCGTGCTCTGAATCCTTCTCTTTGAAAAACATCAACTGTTCCATCGATGAAAGCTTCAAACGCTTCGAGCCGGTGATGGCTTTGGCAAAGAAGCACAAGATCAAAGTGCGTGGTTATCTTTCCACGTGCTTTGGTTGTCCCTTTGAAGGCAAGGTGTCTGAGGCCAAAGTGGTGAAGCTTGCTCAGCGCATGCACAAGCTGGGTGTGTACGAGCTTTCCATCGGCGACACCATCGGCGTGGCGGATGTGGGGCAGGTGGAATCTTTGTTCAGAAAGTTGAAGAAAGTCGTTCCGGTAAAAAAACTTGCCGGTCATTTTCATGATACGCGCGGGCAGGCTTTGGCGAACATTCTTGCGGCGTACAAACTGGGGATCAATGTCTTTGACACCAGCCTGGGTGGTTTGGGCGGATGCCCTTATGCTCCGGGGGCCACGGGCAACGTTGCGACTGAGGACGTGGTTTACATGTTCCATGGTATGGGTGTGAAAACGGGTCTGAATCTGGACAAGCTGATTGAAATCAATCCGTGGATGGCGGAAAAAATCCAGCATCCACTTCCATCAAAGGTCGGCAAAGTCGGCCGTTTGAAACCTTTGGGTAAAGTTCAAAAGTAAATTATTTCTGAGCGGAGGTTTGTGATGCCATTTGCGGTGTCACAAGCAGTTCCGGATACAGTTTAGAGTACCAGTACTGGTTGCGCAGGATGCCTGCGACGTATTCACGGGTTTCATCAAACGGAATCAGGTCCACGAACAGCAACGGATTTTCCACCGGATAGCGTTTCATCCATTTGCGTACGTTGCCGCTGCCGGCGTTGTAGGACGCCAGGGCTTTCATGTGATCATTCTTGAATTCTTTTACCAACGCAGCAAAATAGCGCGCACCCAACTGGATGTTGCTTGAGGGATCCAGCAGTTCTTTGTCGGTGACCACGCGTTTTTTCAGATCTTTCGCCGTGCGAGGCATGATTTGCATCAAGCCCGTCGCGCCCACCGGGCTTTTGGTGTTCGGATTGAAGGAACTTTCCTGACGGATCAAAGACAGAAGCAGGAACGGATCCTGATCGCGGTGATGTTTGATCACCAGATCTTCAAACGCCAGTGGATAATAGATATTCAGATTCTTCAGTGTCTTGAACTGAGGATGATTCTGGAACAGGCGGCTGAGCACCATGAAACGCTGATGATTCATGTCATCAAACTTCGCCAGCAGTGTTGCCACATAAAGCTGGAAACCGGGTTCTGCCTCGGCCAGCTCTGCATAGTCGATAAATTCAAGCGTGCGTTTTGCCAGGGCATCTTTTTGCTGAGCCATGAAGTGCTCAACCAATTGGATGGCGCCATTCAGATCTTCAAATGAGCTGCGGGTCTGCATGCGCTGCTCTCGCAGGTCGGAAACCGTCTGATAAGGGCCGTCTTCCATTGTCGCGTAGTCTGTCAGGATGTGATAGCTCAGCGGGAAGCTGGTGAAGTGATCTTCCATGGTGTTGGCAGAGACAGATTTCCCTTGCTCGCGCGCGGCATGATTCATCCAGAACTGCGCACGGGATGTCAGTGCGATGTCCTTGGAAAGCGTGGAAAGTTTCTTCAGGAAGTCTGTGGCTTGTTCAGGATTGTCCTGCCAGATTTCAAACAAACCGCCACGGTAAAGACCAAGATCGCTGAATTCTTTATCTGTGCTGCAATCGAAAGTGCGGGCATACAGCGCGCGCACGGTGGAAAGCACTTTTGCATCGGGAAGTTTTTCTTCCAGCTTAAAGGCTATGGCAGTTGCCAGGTGCGGGGAAATGCAGGTTTTGTCGTTTAGAATATGCTCAGTCAGGTTGTGGCGATCTTTGTTTGAAAGAGTCGAAACAGCGCGCACACTTTCTGATTCAGAAGTGTTGGAAAGCTCTGTCCATTTTTGCTGACGAATTAATTTTGTCAGTTGGGCTGCTTTCAATCGGGTGTCTTTATCTTTCCCGGCAGCGGATTTGTCTTTATAGAAGCTTTTGCAAAGAACGGCATTGCGTTCGATATGGCAGCCCTTATAGCGGGCGGCAAAGAAGTTGTGCTTTTCATTCAGTTGAATAAAGAGCTCAGCGGCTTCTTTGTGTTCCTGGGAAACAGGGGTGGGGCTGGCATGTACATTTTGTAACAGCTGCCCAAAACCGGCATCGAAATAGCAACCGGCCGCCGCTAATGTCAGGGCGAAGGTGCTTGAAATCATTAATAAAGTCTTAAACCGGTTTTTCTGCATAGTTGTTAAAGTGGTTTAACTGCACTAACCGTACCCTTTGGAGGCTAAGCAGATTGGCGGTGGATTCCACTTAAAATGCTTTTGAAACGTGTCAGATTGAGACGAACTGACTAAGATGATGTCTATGCATTTTTTAAAAGCGCTTTTGGTCATTGCGATAGGATTGTCAGGCGGAGTGGTCTTTGCCAAAGAGACCTGCTCTAAGCAGTATATCGTGGGTACCAACAACTATATGCCGATGTACTTTCGTAATCCCGGCGGCCAAGCCGGGGGCGTTGATGAGGATCTGATCTCTGCCATCATGGCAAGAAGCGATTGTGGATACAATTCCCGAGGCATGTCCCGGCCGATGGCGGTTGAGTCCTTGAAGCGAAATCAACTGGATTTGATTCTGCTGGTGGCAGAAAATAACATCTATTCCGATGGCGGCGCAGATTTCATTCCACTGTTTCGTTCAGTGCGTGAACTGGTTGTGCGCAAATCGAAATATAAAAAGGGTCAGACGGTTGCTGATGTTTTCGGAAATAGAAAAGTCATTTTTGGAAACCTGATCGGATCCCGTGCGGTGATGACAGAGCCTGAGTATCAGATGCTGCTTAAAGACAGCCGGATCATTCAGGTGCCGGATGCTGTCGGTGTTTATTCCCTGATTCAAAAAGGCCGTACGGATGCAGTTATTGCGACTCCGCTTTTGAATAACTATCTGGTTAAAGATTTAAAAATAGAGAATGACGTCATCCTGGTTTCGGATCGCAATTTTACAACGTCATTGGGTATTTATGTTTCCAGGCAGAGAGTGGGACAGCAAGACCGCGCAAGGCTTGAAGAGGTCGTGCGTAAGATGAAGAAAGACGGGACCATAGAAAGAATCATCTCAAAGTATCTTACGCAGGATCAGATGTCGTCAGTGACCTTCGAATAGACGGTTACTGACAGGATTTTGCTTTGGAAGGCGTGAAGTTATAGATCATGGTGCCGCCTTCTTTCAGGAATCCTTGTTTCAGTTGATCCAGATATGGGGGCGGAGTTCCCAGCTTGCTGCGACCGTGGCGGACGGTGTCCAGTGATCCCGCAACCCCCAGACAACCCTGAGTTGGAGTATACGGATCCCAGCCGTGCAACAGAACGCCGCGACCATGGATATCCTGATTTTCCGGCTCGAGGCCCAACAGTTCAATACCGTCACGAATATTACCGCCGCGCGGAGGGCTGTAGGCTTTGGTCATGATAGCGCCATTCGGAGTTTTCAAGGAACCCCGGCCGTTACCGAAGCCGCCTTCACCGCGGGACACCCAAAGGGGATTTTTATCCACAACATTGGCTAGGGAGCCATCGGCGTTCAAAATCCACATTTTTCCCATCACACCGCCATCAGAGAAGTCATTGAAAATGAACTTGTCCTGATTGACCTTGCCTTTGTTTTTCTTCAACGCTTCCATAGCCTGCTTCAGGCCGCAGTTCAAAGTCTTGTTGTTCTGAATGACTTCAGGAAATTTCTTTTCATCGCAATTGGCAGTGGCGCTGCGGGAGTTCAGCATGCGATTGGTGCTGTCGATCTTTTCCGTCATCGCCGAAGCCATGGCATCAGCCTCGGCCACTTCAGTTCCGGTGCTTGGCGTGACCAGGGATTTCGGTTTGGATCCCAAGCCGAACAAGTTCAGGAACCAGTCGATCAAATTAAAGCTTCCGGTTTTGTAGGCTGGCACATCGCTGGTCAAAGTACAGTTGGTAGTGCCATCACCGGCGGAGCAGGTGGCAGCATCACTGCCCAGATCGGACTTTTGCACCACCAGGCTTGAGGATTTTGCCAATGCCTGCAGATCGGCGTTGTCGGAAGTGTCTTCCGTGCCGCTGATATCAGTGACCTGATAAAGAGAGTTTTTATCAACGTCTTTTAAAAAGCCGCTGTTGCCTTCGTACTGGGGAGTGATAAAGCGGGTGCCCTCTTTGACGGCCTGAAGTTTCACCGAAGAGTTTTTTGGCAAGGCCCCGATAGGCATGACCGCCTCGGTGGATGCATAACTGACTGCTTGTAACAGAAATATTGAAGCGCCAACAATGAACGGTCTCATAGTCTTAATTTAAATGAAAAAGACTCTGAAATTAAGGCCAGTTTCTGTCAAATGGCGGGGAAGGTCCTGTTCCGGGAAAAACTGAGGGGCACTGGACCCCTCAGATACAAAGAGCGGTGCTTAGAACAGGTATTCCGCTCCCAGTGAGCCAGAGAAGCCCTCTGAATAGAAGCTGTAGGTTTCTTCATAGCGGTGGTCCGTCAGGTTGTTCAGGCGGGTGAAGACATTGATATTGTCATTCCATTGATATGAATAAGCAGCGTTGGCGGTCACATAACCCGGAATTGAAGTGGAGGCATAAGCCGTCATCGAGATCGGTGCGCCGTTATCCATGCGTTCGCCAGCACCCACCAGCTCCAAAGCAGCGGTGTGTTTGTCGTGGTTTTGGATGTATTTCAGGCTGCCGTTCACAAGCGGACGACGCAGCAGCCACGTGCCGGTGTCGACATTGCGTGGCTCCTGATAACCGTAGGTCGCGATGAATGTGCCGCCAGTCCAAGGACGGATGGTATAGCTGATATCAACACCACGGGTTTCGGTTTTGGAAACGTTTTCGTACTGAATGCTTGGGAATGAACCGGAAATCTGGATCAGATCCGTGAAATCAGAACGGAAGAAAGTGATGGAAGCGCTTTGGCTTTCAGAGATTTCAAATTCCTGCATCAGGCTGTACTGAACGGCGCGCTCGGCTTTCAGGTCTGGATTGCCATAAGAAGAATACAACTGGAACAGGGATGGAATCTTGTATCCGGAAGCCACTTCAAGCTTGGTGTGCTCAAACACGGTCAGGCCAATTTGATAGGTGCTGACAGCATCCTGATCCGCCCAGTTTTCCACGCGGCCACCCACGGCCAAAGAAAAGCCCGGATGGAATTCATAGTCAGCCTTGGCAAAGACACCGCGCTGTTCAGAGAACGTATTCACGGATTCCACACCCTTGTCACGGTATGTGAAGTCTTCATAAAGATAGCTAAGCCCCGCAGCCACGCTGATCTTTTCAGACTTGTACGGAGTCAGATCCAGACGGGCGGTGCGCAGATTTGCGCCATATTTCTGGTCAGTGCCTGTTGGGTTTTGTACTGGAACAACCGGCCACTCATAAGTGCGCAAGCTGTTTTGCATGCTCAAAGCCAGGCGCGGTTCGAACGGAAGTTCGTTGAATTTCATGTAAGTGGAACCACCAATCTGACGGGTGAACATTTCCAGATCCTCGGTGTCCATCACCTGATTGGTGGTGCGATCCGTGGTCGGGGACGTGTTGAAGTCCTGCAGGAACAGGGCTTTCAGGTTTCCATCAACAGCGCCCTTCCATACATAGGCACCTTCGGCGTTCCAGTTGTTGCGGGAATAGGTTTCGGTGGAATCAAGCACTGGGGATTCTGCGTCTCTCCATGCGCCATGACCGCGCAATACCAAGGCGTTGTTGTCATTCAAAGCTTCTGTGTGACCGACAGTCACGTCGCGGAAGTTCTGGGTGCCCAGTTGACCTTGCAGGGAGCTTTGGCTTTTGATTTCCTGAGGAATAGTATCGATCTTGATTACGCCGGACAATGCCTGACCGCCGTAAAGCACTGTCTGGCCACCTTTGATGATTTCAATGCGGCGAACGGATTTGATATCCAGGGAATTCAAATTGAATGTTCTTTGCACCGTAGAGGCGTCATAGAACGGAACGCCGTCGACAATGATCATCACGTGCCCAGAGTCACCGCCACGAATGAAGATGGAGTTGGGCTGAAAGGGTGTGCTGACGACGGTTATGTTGGCCTGGCTGGAAAGCAGACTGGTGATGTTCGGAGCGCGGGAATCCTTGATGGTCTTTTCATCGATCACGACCTTGTTGGAGGTGTTAAAAACAACATCCTCAACAACGGTTTCAAAACTGGGAACAGCTTCTTGAGCGTGAGCGGCCAAACCCAGGAACAGGCAGGCAAGCAGAACTGAATATTTCACTGATAAATCCTTTAAACCGGTGCAAGACTTAATTTACTTCTAATTTAAATCTATAGGTGTAACGGATCTTAACAGCAACAGATTCTTCGCCTTTGAAAGCTGGTTGAAATTCGAATTTTTTCAGTGCCTCCACGGCGGATTCATTCAAGCCATGACCCGGTCCGCTTAGAACCTGCACGTGGCGGACTTTGCCTTCGCGGTCGATCAGGATTTCCAGAATGACGGGCCCATCCACAGCGGCTTTCTTGGCTTCTTCCGGATATTGGGCTTTGAATTCACGTTTAACTTTTGGAAGACGGGTGATTTCGCTGAAGCCCACCGGGGTGGTGGAATCTCCGCCACCACCTGCCGCACCCGCGTCTGCGTTGGCAGTTGTTTCAGGGGCTTCGCTCTTTACAGATTCCGACGGAACAGTCGGTGCTGGTTTGCTGACAGCAGCCGGAGGTGCCGGCGGCAGGCCTGAAACACCTGCAGGGCTTGTAACCGTCAGATCCACCACGGTCCCCAGATCTGGAGACACCGGCGAAGCACCCCACTGCAGGGCCGTGACCGCCAGCAAATGCAAAATAACTGATAATAGGATCCAAAGTTTAAGTTTCAAGCCCTTAGACCTTCTCATAATCCAATTTTAAGTCAATGCCCGGCAGGGCTATTGTGGGAAGAGCTCAGATGGTGTAGAGTGGTTCTTGTCGGGCTCTAAATCCGGCGTCTATGAGAAATTAATCCGTCATCTTATTCTTTTTTTAAGAACTCACATCGGCCCCCTTCGGGCTTGGACGGATTATTTACTATGCAAAACAATTTATTTCAGGTGACCGGAAGGTCCCTGTTCTATGAGCTTCCCAACGGGGCGAAGCTTTTGAATGATATTTCATTTACGTGGAACTTTCGCCGGTGTGCCTTGGTCGGCCCCAATGGCGTGGGGAAAACCACGCTGGCAAAGATTCTTGCAGGAATTTTGGAACCCAAAAGCGGTGAATTGCGCTGTTCACAAAACGTGGTGTATCTGGCGCAGGTCAGTGAACCGGCAGATATCACCGTCGGTGAGTATCTGATCGGCCTGTGGGAAAGCCCGGTAGCGGACCCGGCAGTGTGGGGCTTGCTGCTTCAGGATATTCCGCTGGAGCAAAATCTAAAGTGTTTGAGCGGTGGCCAGTGGACCCGTGTGCGCATTGCTGAAGCCCTGGGGCGCGGCGGTGGGCTGCTGATCCTGGATGAGCCGACAAACAATCTGGATCGTGAGGCGCGCGAACTCGTGTATCGCTTTGTGCGTGAATATCCGGGATGTCTGCTGCTGATCAGTCACGATCGTGAACTGATGGAGGAAGTCGACGGTATCTGGGAGCTTTCCAGTCAGGGACTTTCAAGCTATGGCGGCAGCTATTCTTTTTACGAAGAGCAAAAACAGGCCGAACGGGAACTGCTTGAGGAAAAGATCGACCGCGCAAGACGTGAAAAAAAGAAGCTGGAACGCGAACACCACGACAAATTGCAGACCCAGGAAAAGCGCATGCGTGCAGGTGACGCCAAAGCCGCCAAGGGCGGGATTCCCCGGATCATTGTTGGCGGACTGAAGCGCCGGGCGCAGGAAACCCACGCACGCATCAATGTGAATGAGGAAAAGCGTGTGGAAAAGTCGCAGGAAAACCTGCGCGAACTGGTGCAGGCGCAAAAGGTTGAAAGCCGTCTGGGGCTGGATTTGAGCGCCGCAGCCCTGCCGGAAGGAAAGCTTGTTTTTGAGCTGGATCACTTCAACTTAAGTTATCTTTCAGAGGGTTCCTTTCTTTGGCAGGAGCCATTGACTTGTGCCATGCGCGGACCCCGAAGATGGGCTTTGTATGGAAGAAATGGCGCGGGCAAAACCTCGTTGCTGGATTGCCTGTTGGGCCGTTCACAAGCGGTGCGCACCGCAGGTGTCTGCCGTCTGGGAGAGGTGCCCGTTCAGGTCTTGGATCAAAAGTATTCGTTGCTGGATGCCGATCATTCTGTGCTGGAAAACGTGATGGAAAAATCCAGGTTTGATCCGATAGAGACCCGCAACCGTCTGGCACAGTTTCAGTTCTTTGGTGACATGGTTCATCGCAAGACCCGGGACTTAAGCGGAGGTGAAAAGCTGAAGGCGTCTTTGGCGAAGCTATTGCTGTCCCAGCCCGTGCCGCAGCTCTTGATTCTGGACGAGCCCACCAACAATCTGGATCTGGCCAGTTTGAAGGTTCTGGAAATGGCCTTGGCAGAATACGCCGGAGCGCTGCTGGTGGTTTCCCACGATGAGGTGTTTCTGCAAAATATCGGGGTCGAAGCGGTATTGGAAATCGGATAGGGTCCCAAAAAACAGGGGCCCACCCTTTGCAATGTTCCAGCTTCGCTATGTTTGCTCGTTGGTTCACCGTTCTATCTTTTGTGTGTTTTGGCCTACTTAGCCTTTTTGTCGTTCAGATGACAAGAAGGCCGCTCTGTATTGAATCCAAGGTTGTCGAAAGAATCGACAGACTGGGACCTCAGTCGACGGACACCATCTATCGCTGTGCTGTGAACCGTGAAACGGCTTACAGCACCTATTTTGGGGAGCAAAGCCGGGACCTGACGTATCGGATTCAAAAGACCGAGCGTCTGCTGGAAAGCTTTGAACCCTTCCGCAAGAAAGTGCAGCTCACGATCTTCCCGGATCGACCGTACTTGTACCGCGTTCAGGGACAGCATATTTTTATCGGCCAGAAGATGCTGGAGGCTCCGGGGCATCTGGAAAAGGCGCTAGCAAAAGTCTGGTATCACGAACGCAATGACTCCTTGTTTGTGCAGCAGGATCTGATGGAAGAAGTCTTTACTGATTTCCTGGTGTATCTGGATCTGGGGGATCTTGATATCGGAGACCCGGATACGCGTCTGAAGACAGCGCTTCGTAAAGTGAAGTGGCCGTTTGTTCTGAAATCTGTGGCAGCTTACTGTGATTCGCCATGGAAGCAGTCTGAACACTTCGCCCTTTGTCAGAATAAAGCCGAAGCCGCGCATGAGCTGAATCAGCAAGTGGTGGAAATGAGTCTGCGCCCGCTGCTGGTCACAAGCTGGGTGAATGCCTATCGTCAGTTGACGATGAAAGAGCGTTTTGAATTCACGCAGAATCTGCCGCAGCTTTTGCGCGCTGACCATTCCGAGCCTTTGCCGATCGTGGGCAGTGCTGAAGCCATGATGTCCGACACCGCTTTGATGAAAGCGGCTGAAGCCATCAAGAACGTGAATCTGTTTGTTTCAAAGACCAATGCCATCAAGGATTCTGAAACTCATCGTTTGTTCCTGGCGAATTTCACCAATGAACTTCGCATGAACGGGTTCCATGACGCCTTTGCCGAAGCGTCCTTTGATGTTTTGTATGTGGCGCAGGAAGAGCTGAACGAAAAATCCAAAGTGCTGCAGCAGTTTATGAAAATTGCCAAAGCCCAGCCAAAACTTCAGATGGCCGTACGTGATGGAACAAACCTTTGGATGCTGCCATCCCGTTATCCGGTGCCGGTAAAGTCTTTTGGTCAGATCAAGTCAGTCCGTACCGTGGTGGAAAAATGCGGTGGCTACAATTTTAGCTATGTGATGGACTATGCCGAAGAAACCGAAAAGTTGCTGGTAGTGGACCATTGTGACGGCAAAAAAGAGATCCAGTATTCCCGCTATCTTTCGGAAGGGGCTGAAGGTTTTGGGGCTCAGAACAAAGGAACCGCGTTTGTGCAGTTCCATCTGCCTTCGTTGCTGATGAAGAAGGCCGAGCTGGAGCAGGTTTCAAATGTCTTTGAATTTATTCAGAAGCGCGATGTGGAAAGTGCGCCTTTTAAAAGCCTGGGCTGGCGCGAGGTTCACTGGAGTGAGCAGGCCAATGCTTATCAGCCAAAGGCCTTTGTCGATGCTATTGAATGGTTCCGCGTTCCAAACTAGGGGTTGTCCAGGCTTGGCAGCTCTTCCTTGAAGGCCGAGATATCTTTCTGCAGTTTGTCTCGGTTGTTTTCCAGAGTATTCAAATCACTTTGCAATGAAAACACCTCTGATTTTTTGCTGTTGATATTTGAATCAAGCACAGAAATCTGGGAATTGAAGTGAGTCACCAACTGGCTTTGCTGATTTATCATTGCCGCGGACTTGCTGGATTCCAGACCGCTTTTCTCCGCTTCCAACGCGCTCAATCTGCTGCGTGCAAAACTTAAATTATTGCGCTTGTGCAGAATATCCATATCCAGGCTGCGTACTTCGGAGGACTTGCTGTCGATCAGGGATTGAACGTATTTTTTGCGACCTTTACGGTATTCAGGCAGGAAAGCCGGTTCAAGTTCCTTCGGGCAAACGTTCTGATACTTTTTGCCGGAGGTGCCGGCAACGAAGCCGTTGGATTTTGCACAGTAATCCACCGTGCCTTTGCGGTGTTCAGCAACCAAAACATTAATCTGCGGTCCTTCGCAGATATCGCGAGAGAAGAAATCACCACTTTTTCCGATGATGTACGCATTGGTGGTGGTGCAGTACTTTTCAACGCCGCTTTTAAAGCCTTTATCCAGTTGGGATTCCTGAATATCAGCCTCGACTTTGCGGCATTCGTTCACTACCGGGTCGGCATTCAGCCATTGGCCGCGCATGGCAACTTTTTGGCCGTGTTCAAACCAGTTGATGGATTCGCAGTCTTTCTTTTTGAAGTAGCTTGCACAACCCGCCAATTGAAATGCCATTACCGTCAACACCAATACACGCAACATCGTCATTACCCCACAAGCTGTTTCAGCTCGTTTTCAAAATTCTGCTGGTCTTCCATGGCTTGCAGCATGGAGGATTCCAGATCTTCAATGGCCCCGCTCAGTTCATGCAGCTCTTTGGCCAGGCCTGCGGCTTTGTCCCCGGCCGCGGTCATCAGACTTTCATTTAAAGCGTCTCTCTTTTTAGTGAGATCGGCAATCTTCTTGTCACAGTCTTCAATCAGTTTCTGGGCCTTCTTGATCTGGGTCTCAAGCTTCTTTCGTTCTTCTTTATAGTTGAATTTCGGAGCCTCGGCGGCTTTTTCGGAACTGACTTTTTGCGTTGTCGCGCCTTCGTTCAGATCACGTTCTGCCAGGAAACCTTTTTGCAGACTCCAAACATACTCGTCATAGGTGCCGGGATACAAAGTCAACTTCCCGTGGTTCACCTCGAGGATTTTGTTGGCCACGCGGCCGATAAAACCCCGATCGTGGCTGACCGTGATGATGGTGCCTTCGTATTTTTCCAAAGCCGTGGTCAATGCCTCGACTGTGTCAAAATCAAGGTGATTCGTAGGCTCATCCAAGAGCAGCAGCGGTGATTTTTGCAGCAGGATCTGACCCAAAGCCACACGGGACTTTTCGCCGCCGGAAAGGACTTTCACTTTCTTGTGAACGTTGTCCCCGGAAAATAACAAACTGCCGGCGATGTTCAGCACATCCTGCTGGGTTACTTCTTTGTGGGCGGCAGAGGCCATGGCTTCTAAAACTGAATGTTCAGGATTCAAAGATTCCGGCGTGTGCTGGGCAAAATAGGACAGGCTGACCTGATGACCCCATTTGATGGATCCACGCACCAGGGGAATCTGTTCACCCAGGGACTTTAACAGAGTGGATTTACCGGCCCCATTCAGCCCCACGATGCCCAGATGATTGCCGCGCTCTAAGCGCAGGGTTACGTCTTTCAAGATCACCTTGTCGCCATAACCACATTCGACATTTTCCACTTCCAGAATCATTTTTCCGGTCTGGGAGGCCGGCGGAATGTGAATATGGGAATGGGTGGGTGCTGCCTTCACCTCGATGACCTCCATTTTTTCCAAAGCCTTAAGGCGGCTTTGCGCCTGACGGGCTTTGGTGGCTTTGGCTCCGAAACGGGTCACAAAGTCCATGATGGATTTCTTTTTGGCTTGTTGGCTTAGAACCTGCTTTTGCAGAATTTCAGCCAGCATTTGTTTTTGTTCAAAATAGTCGTCAAGACTTCCCGGGAACTTCACGATGTCGCCGGATTCGACTTCCAGAATATGATCCGTCACCCGGCGCAGGAATTCGCGGTCGTGCGAAATCAGCAGAAATGCGCCTTTGTATTCCTGCAGGAAGTTTTCCAGAACCAGCAGGGTTTCCAGATCCAGGAAGTTCGTTGGCTCATCCAGCAACAGCAGGTTGGGCTCTTGACCGATCAGGTACAATAGCTTCACACGCATGCGGTAGCCACCGCTGAGTTGCTTTAAGTGGGACTGGAAGTGACTTTCCGTCAAACCCAGTTTCAAACCGAACTGTTTCAGCTCCCACAGAGGCTTGATGCAATTTTTTTCCAGATACTCTTCGACCTTTTGATCGACGTCCCAGTCAGATTCCTGTTCCAGATAGCCCAGACGCAGTTGTTGGGATTTGGTCACGATCCCTTCATCAAGATGTTCCTGATCGACCAGAATTTTAAACAGAGTGGATTTGCCGGCACCGTTGGGGCCGATAACGCCGACGTGTTCACCTTCGTTGATCGCGAAAGTGGCATCGTCAAAGAGAACTTTGGCGCCAAAGGCCTTGTGGCCGGATTGCAGTTGCAGAAGAGTGATAGCCATACGGCCTAAACTGAAGGAATTTCGTCGCGGGGTCAAGAGCGGGAAGGCCATTTGGCGGGCTTCCCGCATTTTTAAGGCTACTTATTGTTCTTGCGGTCTTCTTTGCGCTTTTCAGTGACTTTGTTTTTTGCGTTTACAAAAACCACTGTCGGCTCATGTTTCTTGGCTTCATCCATGCTCAGTCCGCAGTAAGAACAGATGATCACCAGATCGCCTTTTTGTACGTGACGGGCGGCAGCCCCATTCAGGCAGATTTCGCCCTTTTTACCCTTGATCACGTAAGTGGAAAAGCGCGCGCCGTTGTTGCAGTTGTAAATATCCACGCGTTCGTTCATCAACAAACCAGAGGCTTTGATCAGATCCGGACAGATGCTGACAGAGCCTTCATAGTTCAGATCGGCTCCGGTAACGGTGGCGCGGTGAATTTTGGTTCTAAGCAATGAAATATTCATAAATAAGTCCTTAAGCGTTGTGTTGCAGGGCGATCAGCATGCCTTTAAGAACAAGGTCCGGCACGATTTCGTCGAATACTTTTTCTTTTTCAAACAAATAGGAAAAACCACCGGTCCCGATCACCATCGGGCGTTCCCCCTGGAAACACTCTTTGGTGATTCGTTCTGTCAGTTCCTTGATGGTGCCCAGATGACCATAATAAAGACCCGACTGGATGCTTTCGATGGTCGCACGTCCCAGGGCCTCGTGCATGGCCACGATTTCCACGGACGGAAGCTTGGCCGTTTTGCTTTCCAAGGCCTCCATGCAAAGGCGCAATCCCGCCACGATGGATCCCCCCAGATAGTCCTTGTCCTTTGAAACCGCACAGAACGTGGTGGCCGTACCCAAGTCCACCAGAATCAGATTCTTACCCGGATACAGGTGAGTCGCCGCAATGGAGTTGGCGATACGATCCGCGCCGACTTCCAGTGGGTTTCTGTATTTGATTTTCAGACCGGTTTTAACGCCGGCCTGCAGAATGAACGGATTGATATTGAAATATTTCATGCAGGCGCCGCGCAGGGAATAGATCACTTCCGGTACGACGCTGCAGATGGCGATTTGTTTCACCTTTGCAGGATCAAAGCCGTTTTCGCGAATGGCCGTGCGCAGGAAAATGCCGGTTTCATCGGAAGAAGCCCCGCTTTTGGAGTTCTTACGGAAAGACAGAACCATCTTGTCCTTATCAAAAAGCCCGGCATAAATCTGGGTGTTACCCACATCAAGACACAAAATCATAAAGAATCCTTTGGCAGCACCACACGAATCAGTTCACTGGTCAGTTGATCCAGATTTTCACAGGCAACAAAGCCTTCGTGATTGAACAGCGTGAACTTGTGGGTGCGGTTGACGATATCAATTTCGCTTAAATCATTGTGAACGACGAAGTCCGCGTGGGAGTTGGCAAAAAGCTTTTCCACGGCGTGGGCTCGCTGTTCAGGAGTGGCGTGACTGGTCAGTTTAAACGCAATCACTTTCAGGTCCTTGTTTTTTGAATAATCCTTCAGTCGGTCCACAATCTTGTAGTTGCGCTTCAGAACGATATTCATTTTATCAGCGTCAGAGCTGACTTTCTTCACCTCAAACGGACGGAAACTTTGGCCATCGACTTCGATGTGGTCGACAGAATAGTCACTGACGGCGGCCGCATGGATCACGTGGGTGAAATCCTCGGTGGAAAGGTAGTGCTTCATCTTTTCATCCAAAGTCGCAAAGCTGACGAACAGGTCACGGCGGGTGACGTGTTCAGACCTGGGTGAAGCATGGGCTTGCAGCAAGGTCACATCAAAGCCCATCTGGGTCATGTATTCAGCCAGCGCAATGCCGGTGCGGCCGGAGCTGAGGTTGCTGATCACACGAACCGTGTCGATGGGCTCTTGCGTGCCCCCGGCAGTGATCAGGATTTTCACTTTGGAAAGAGCAGAAGACTTCGGAGCGACCGAGGCCGCTGCGGTGTCTTGCGCAGGTTTATGAAGCGCTTCCAAAGTCATTTTCAGAATCAGATCCGGTTCCAGCAGTTTGCCCCAGCCTTCTTCACCACAGGCTAGAATGCCGGAAGCTGTGTCCAGGATCTGCACACCCATCTCTTTCAGTGCGGTCAGGGATTTTTGTGTCACCGGGTGCAGATACATGCTGGTGTTCATGGCCGGAGCGACCAGGAAGGGCTTTTTAAAGTCATGAGCCAGGAATAGAGTCTGCAGCAGATCATCACCCACACCTTGAGCGGCTTTATTGATGAAGTTCGCCGTGGCTGGTGCCACCAAAATCACATCCGCCCAACGCATCAGGTGGATATGATCCATGACGTTGCCCATGGCGTACATGTCACTGATCACGGGTTTGCCGGTCAGGCCTTCCAGGGTGGCGTTGCCGACAAACTTCAGCGCCGACGGGGAGGCCACAACCTGAACGTCACAGTTATTCTGCACCAGTCGGGAGACCACGTGACAGGCTTTGTAACAGGCAATCGAGCCTGTCATCATGAAGAGAACTTTAGATTTGGACATTGTCGATCAACCTCACTTCACCGAGTTTGGCGGCGACGAAGCGGCGGTTTCCCACATCCGTCACATAATCCACGATAAATCCCTGCGCTGACAAAGAAGCCGCAGCTTCCGCCGCGGTTTTGCTCTTCGTAATGGCTTTAAAGATGGCCGGTGCTTTCTTTCGCTCTTCCGGGGTTAGGCGCAGATTGCGCGAACTTTTAGCCAGACCGTCTTCTTCGCGCACGGTCGGGACCGGAACGATTTCCAGGTCCATGAAGAAGCTTTCCACCATGCCTTGAATCAGGGTCAACTGCTGGAAGTCCTTTTCGCCGAAATACGCCTTGGTCGGGCGAACCACATTGAAAAGTTTCATCACCACCGACAGCACACCATCAAAGTGGCCCGGGCGGTGGGCGCCATCCAGCAGGGTGGAATATTCATTTTCAGAAACTTTATAGCGGTAATTGTCCGGGTACATTTCCGGATAGCGTGGGAAAAAGATGGCATCGACGTTGTTTTTTTCGGCCATCGCCAGATCCTGATCCCAGGTCTGCGGATATTTTTCCAGATCTTTTGGGTCATTGAACTGGGTCGGGTTCACGAAAATGGAAAGCACCACAAGGTCGTTGTTCTTGCGGGCTTGTTTGATCAGTTCCTCGTGGCCCGTGTGCAAAGCCCCCATGGTGGGAACAAAACCCACCGTGCCGGATTGCTTGCGGCGCCAGGCCTGAAATTCGGAAGGAGAGCGCAGGACCTGTGTCATGAATAGCTCTCTTTCTCGGAAGGGAAGGTTTCAGCGCTGACTTCCTGATGGTACTTGTTCAAAGCGCCTTTGATGGTGTTAAAGCCATCAAGGTATGTTTTTACGAACTTCGGTTTGAATCCCTGGTTCATGCCCAGCAAGTCCTGCAGGACCAGCACCTGACCGTCGCAATCCACACCCGCACCGATTCCGATGGTTGGAATCTCCAGTGCCGCCGTGATTTCTTTGGCCAGTTTCGAAGGGACACATTCAAGGACGACCGAAAAGGCGCCAGCTTCCTGCAATTGCAAAGCGGCTTCCAGAATTTTCTTCTGCGCTTTTTCATCGCGGCCCTGAACTTTGAATCCGCCCAGTTGATTGACGGATTGCGGGGTCAGCCCCAAGTGCCCCATCACCGGAACACCAGAATCCACCAGATGGCGGACCAGCTTCAGGTTTCCGGCAGCGCCTTCCAGCTTCACGGCGTGAGCGCCGGCTTTCATGACTTTTTCCACCGCGGTCATATTGGCCGTCAGGCCTTTGCGATAGCTCATGAATGGCAGATCGGCGATCACAAACTTATCACCAGCCCCGCGCACAACCGCGGCCGTGTGATGAGCCATGACACTGGCTGAAACATCCAGCGTGGTGGAATGCCCCAACATCACCATCGCCAAAGAGTCTCCGACCAGAATGCAGTCGATATCACTGTCGGCCACAATGCGCGCGAAGGAATAGTCGTAGCAGGTGATCATCGAGATCTTTTGCTTTTTGCTTTTCTTGTCATGGAAATCGAGGATGGTTTTCATAGGGCCCTCACTTTCGCGGATACTCAGGCCAAAGGGTTTCAAGAAAGGCTTTGTACACAGCCTGATAAGGATCATCGTTTAAGGCCTGCAGATTCTTTTCGACTGTGGCGGCATCTTTGCGCGCCAACGGGCCGGTGAAGGCATCTCCAGGGTTCGCCAAAGTGTTCTGTATCACTCTTTCAATATAAGGCTTGGCGGCACTTTGCGGTATTTTCATCTCGGCAAAGCCATCCAGCATCTTGGCAAGCAACAAAGTGGTGAAGTTTCCACCGAGCACACACAAGGCGTGATACCGGGCTTTTTCAAAGGCGAAGATGTTGGAATAAGAATTAGGAAGTCCCGGCAGGGCCTCAATCAGGGAATCACATCCGGTCAGTGCAAAGTGAATCTGCTGGTAGGTGGACAGATCGTAAAGATCCGGACCAAAGGTCATCAGCGGGTGTGCTGCGATCATTCCTTTGAAGTACAGTGCACCCGAGAAATGCACGAGCGTTTTGTCTTCATGCTGGGCCAAGTGCTCTTGATAAAAGGACTCCAGCGCACTGTCGCTAATAGCCAGCAGAATATGCGAGCTCGCAGAAACTTTGCCCGCCAAAGCAGAGATGTCCTCGCTGCGGTCCCAGGTCTGGTATTTTAGATTGAGTAAATGGAAATAGTGGGCGACATGTCGGGCGACACGGCCAGAGCCAATAATAAGAAATGTAGGAACAGTCTTTGTCGCATTCATATGTGGGTACCTGTCCTTTGCGGGATCAAGTCCTCTGTAATGTTCGCAACCTAACATAATTCTAACAGATTTCAACGATTCTTGCCAATATGCGTAAATGCGGCCGTGGGCGCTGGACTTAGCTCTTAAACTAAGTAAAGTTCCGCTCATGAAATACTTGTACTGGATCAGCGCCGTCGCCGTGATTGCATTGGGTGTGTTTTTCTCCATGAATTTTCAGATTCAGGAACGCTCTATTCCCAAAATCAAATTTTCTCAGGTTGAAGTTCCTGAAAAGATGGGAAAAGGCATTTACGAAAGACTGCGCATGGAAATCAAAAATGCGCCGATCGTATTTCTGGGTGTGACTCCGGGCCAAATCGAGGATCTGGAACTGTGGAGAGGCTTTATGGAGGCCAATCAAGAGCAGGGTTCCAAGTACGACGTGATTGTCGTGGACCCGCAACTGCCTTACGTGGAGCTTTTCAATTCCACCATGCGCCTGGATGTCCAAAATGAAATGCCCCGTTTTGTCGAGGGCGTGAACAACGCTCGTGCGCAAGGGCTGCGAGTGGCCGTGATAGTGCCTTACATTTATTCTTCGCAACTTGTGAAAAAAGGCCCTGCCAATCGTCTGAAGGAAGAGTACAAGATGGACGTGACAAGTTTCTCGGTGATGAAATTCCCGGTGACTCGCGAGCAGGAAGAAACCTTCCAGCCTGTGTGTGATCTGGATGGCACAAGAGACCTTGCCGGCACCGGACATCTGGGCTGCATGGTTATCGAAGTGGCACGCAAAACGTACCGCAAGAAATTTGAAGAAAACAAATACTCAGGCATGATGGAACAAACCGGCGCCAAAGACTACATCGTGCTACTAAACCGCAACGCCAGCCCCCGCTAAAAAGGTTCCCGGTTCTTTTTTGGGTCTACAGAGCGTTATAAGAGGAGAAGATAGATGAAAACGATGATGCTTGTTTTGTCTCTGTTGGCAGGTTTCACTGCTGAAGCCCGCAGCGTTCTTGAGCAGCCTTGGCAGTCTGCTGATGGCCGTGCGATTGTTCGTTTCGTTGAATTCAACGGCAGGCTGACTCTGAACACTCGCAGTTATTATCCAAATGGCGCCCCTTCTGATTATTTCTTTGAATTCTGGATGCCGGAGGGCCGCGATGTGCGCCCTGGTGAAACAATCCAGGGTCGTCTGCGCAGTTTGGATGGTTATTATGGCTGTGTGTTTGATGAACATGCGCAAGCTCAACTGACTGTGGATGGAACTTTGAAAGTTCATTATCCTTTGTTGACGTTCCACCGTGAAACACGCTCGGTGCGTGATGGTAACGGCGGCCGCCACTATCGTCGTGTCATCGACTGGAATGGCTGGGGCTGGGTTGAGACCGTTTATTCCTATCCAGTGGAACGCTGGAGAGTGATTTCTTCTGAATGCGTGATCAACCAGCGCAACTGGGTGACCAATGAATTGTTCCCGGTCGGTGAACGCCCGGTTCCTCGCCCCAACTAAAAGGATTTCTTCGTGAAAAAGATCGCTGTCGTCACTGGTGCAAATCGTGGTTTGGGTCTTGCCTTGAGTGAGGCCCTGGCACAAAGGGGCTTCAAAGTCCTGATGGCGATGAGAAATCCGGACAAAGCACAAAAGACCCTGAACGGCCTGACCATGAAGGGTCTGGATGTCGTGCCAATGAAGCTTGATCTGTCCCAGGAAAAAAGCATCAACGACTTTGTCGAAGTGATCAAACGCGAATACGGTTTTGTCGATGTACTGGTGAACAATGCCGGCATCCTGATCGACAGTGAAGACGGCGGAAATTCCTCGCTGTTTAAAACCAAAGCCTCCACTTTGCAAAAAACTTTTGCCACCAACACCCTGGGGCCGTTCCTGCTGACTCAGAAAATCTTCCCACTGATGAAGCAGGAAGGTTATGGTCGCATCGTCAATGTCTCCAGCGGCATGGCTCAGCTTTCGGAAAAGCAGAATGCCTCGGCGTCTTATCGTATTTCCAAAACGGCTCTGAACATGGTGACGAATCTTTTTGCCTCGGAAGTTTCCGGCGAAGATATTTGTGTGAATTCGGTATCGCCAGGATGGGTGCGCACGGATATGGGCGGGCCGCACGCGGATCGTTCAGTTGAACAGGGGATCAAAGGTCTTCTTTGGGCGGCGACGTTGCCAAAAGGCGGTCCCAATGGCGGTTTCTTCCAGGATGGCGAATCCTTAAGCTGGTAATTAATCCTTATAGTATTTCAGATCTTCTTCTCGGACATAGTCCTTGGCAGAACGGGCCAGGGACCCGTCGGACTTCATGCGTTTGATAATGTCTTTGATTTTATTGCGTTCTTTTTCTGTTACACGGGCTTTGGAAACATAGATGCCCAGATCCTGCGCCTGATTCGGGTCCGGTAAAATCACAAAGTTATGATCCTGACCTTTGCGCGATAAGTAATAGTGAGTGAACAGTGGGGTCGAGAACGTGGCCTGCGTGCGGCCTTTGATCAGGTTGGCAAAGATGTCGGCGGGGCCGGGCACTTCAAACAGGCGCTTTTGTTTGAAAAGTAATTCCCGTTCCTGATCGGACATAAAAAATCCAGCCCCAATCAGGGTCGAGAAAACGATTTTGGAGCTTTTTAGGTAATCATCGATCTTGTAGGCGGGGTTGAAGACTTTTTTATCGACAATCAGCATGCGTGGCACGCGATAGGCCGGTATGAACTCTGCGACTTTGTCCATTTCAGCGTCGCGGATCGCAAGCCCCATGATGTCGACACGGTTTTTGAGAAGCTTTTCTTTGTTGGCGGCATATGATCCCGGGATCTCGGTTTCACGGCATTCAAGCTGCTTCACGACTTCAGTCATCAGAACATACGAGTGGCCTTTTTTAACGCCGTTTTCGATGAAGTAGGAAGGCTCGTTGTCCATAAAGGCCAGAACGAAACGTCTTTCGCAAAGGTCATTGGCGTGCGCAAACATCATCGCAAAAAGGACATTCAGCAGAATCATGAAGTTTATTGTGATTAAGCCGAGTTCATCGGGCAAATTGAAATTCGCCCAGGTCTAGTATTCGTACTCACTTCCGAACACCACGCCGACCGTAGAGCTTTCAACCGTCGTGCTTTCTTTGCCATAGTAAAAGCCGACCGCAGATCGCAGCGCGCGAGTTCTCCATGAATACCCTACGGATGTATTGAAATTCTGTCCGAAGTAATCCACATCCGAACCAAATCGGTGGGAAATACCACACAAAAGCTGATGTCCGTCCGCGGCTCCATAACGATAACCAAAACTTTGCGAGAACGTGTAACGATCCAGATTTCCCGAGACTTCGACAAAAGAAGAATCCGTCAGAAATTCGTGATGTCCCACCTTGAAGCCGTGACCGATCAAGAGTTTGCCCTCTTCATTGGTGACGCTGGATCTGGCGTCATCATCTTCGCTGACGGTGAAGTCGCCTGGAGGTGATCCATGGGTGAAGATTTTGGAAGAACCCTTGTTCTGGTTGTACAAGGACAAGCCGCGCGAGTTGAAATTCACACCCAATGTGTAGTGTTCAAACTGAAAGTGCGTCGAAAGCCCCAGGGCTACATTCAGATTCTTGTATTCGGACTTGGTTTTGGAAACCACATAAATGTCTTGTGCGGGGAAAGAGCTTTCGCCAACCCCGAATGTTTTTGCCTCGGAATAGCGAGCCAGGAACTGGATGGCAAGCGGAATGGACTTAAAGGCCATCGAGTATCCCGAAACCATGCGACTGATGTTGGCTTCGGCATCAAACGAGGTTTCGTTCTTGCTGGACTGCCAGGAAAACAGACCCTGTAAAGTGTTGGCGACAAAGAATTCATGCACCAGATCTTCGCCGACCACCAGATTGCTCAGGTAAGAAGGTGCCAGTCCCAAGGACGATGAAAATGTCTGGCCTTCGTTTTTGGAATTGATGGCCCCAATCGAGTTTCCATTCAGGCTGAAGGCATTGTCCTGTCTTTGGCGAAGCAGACTGGGATTGTAATAAGACGCGGCCTTGGAGTGAGTGGTCGCCACGCCGGTGTTGGCCATCATGCCTTCATAAAGGCCCACGGGAAGAATCTGCGCCAAAGCCGTGGAAGAGGTCAGAAGAATTGAAAGAGCGTACAGAACGGATTTCATCAGAGTATCTCTATTGTTTGTTCAGACGGACTTGTCCGGTCATGGCGTATTCGCCGCGCTTTTTCTGTTCATAGACGTTCCCCACCCAAACTTGAGTGTTCCCATTTAAAGGATAGATTTGAATATAGGCTTTGTCGGCGCGGATATTGACGATCAGGGCGCTGCTGCCGGAAACGGTCATATAGTCCTGCAAAGGTCCGCTGGATGTCTGGGATCGGCTGATAACTTCACCGCTGTCCTTTTTGGAAAGAATGACCAGGGCATAGGCATCTTCCTTATTGGGCTGTCTAAGGCGGACGTCCCAGGTGATGAGCCAGTCTGACTTGTGTGTTTTGCGATCAAAGAAGGTGATCTCTCCATTGTAAACACCCTGGATGCCGCTGGAGTTTTTGGTTGAAAGGGGGGAGCTGGCAGTCAGCGTCGCAAACAGGTCTTTGATCTCCATTTTTTTCAGTTCTTCCAGCGCGAGGTTTTCGTCACGGACTTCAAGAAGTGTTTTTTCGTGGCTGATCCACTCGTTGCCGGTCTTTGAGGTGGCCACAGTTTGCGCCGCAGTCGGAGCGGCATCGGTGGGAACCGGGCTTGAGGTCATCGCAGCGGCAGCCGGTGTTTGGGCAGGCGCTGTGGGAATAATGCATGCGCCCTCCAGCATTGTCGGGCTTGTGGATTTAAACGCCAGCTTTACGCCCAGTTCGGCCAAAAAGACGGTGACGATCTTTCCCAGAATCTCGTCCGCCTTCTTGTAGCGCTCTTCGAGAGTTTTCAGATTCTGGTATTCTTCAAAGTCCTTCTGAGTCAGTGCAATCAGTTCGGATTTGACCTGATCGGCGATGACCGCCGATGCCGTCGAAGTCGGTGCGGTGGAGCGCCCGAGAGAAAACGAAACAACTGCGACGGCAGCAACAACCAGGACAATCAGAATCTGCGACGAATTTTTCTTCATTTGGAAATGGTACTTTGGGGCGTGGGCAAAGAAAATAAAAAAGCCATCCCCGAAGGGATGGCTTTGACGCGGCAGGGACCTGAATTAGAACCAGGAACCTTTTAGAAGATTTCGTGAGCCAGTGGGCGGCGAGGCGCACGGAAGTAGGTTCTTGGCGACAGATCCAGCAGATCGCTCAGCTTCTGCATGTAAACGCAGGCATAGCGGTCTAGTTGGTAGGCGAAGTAACTTTCTTCGTTGCCGGCTCTCATCAGTTGACCCCAGTTGGAGTTGTACATGGCCTGCTGCTTTTTGATCAGTTGGCTGATCTGGGCGTCGATCTCAGAAATAGTCTTCTGCAAAGTTTCGATCTGAGGTTCATTGGCCGCCACGGATTTTTCAATCTTGCGGGTCATGATGTCCGTCAGTTCATCTTCGAGAGGTTCTTTCTTTTTCATCAGGGTTTCGATTTCCTGATTGATCGGTTCAGCCTGCTTGTTGTTTTCAACTTCAACGTCAAGTTCCTCGATAACCATCGCGGTTCTCCAGTTGCAGTCCTTTTTCAAGCGCAGGATATCACCGTAGATATGGTCACCCACGTAAAGGATGTCATCCCCCGCCAGATCCAGATCGGCCGTGAATTTCTTCGCGTTACCGCCCTGATAGATCCCCGGAGTCAGCTTGCCTTCCATGTTGGTCATAGTGCCATCGGCCGGATTCACGCGCAGGTACTTCTGGTTTTCGTAGAAGAACTTCGGTTTGGAAGCAAACGTGATCACGAACTCAAACAGATCTTCCCAGGACTTGTGCTCTTTCAGGAATGGCTGAATCGCATAGTCCAAAAGCAGTTTCGTGTAGTGGAAGTCAGAGTTCGTCAACACGAAGATCTTTTTCCCGTGACGACGGAATTTTTCCAGCGTGTGCACCAGGGTTGGATCTTTGATGATGAAATGATCCAGGTTCTGTTTCACAACGTCTTTCAGGGAACCGTCGCGGTGAGCTTCATCCAAAGCATCCAGCACGTCGTCAGCAATCTGCGCGTATTCCGGATACTTGTTGGTTGTGTCCGAGTCTTTCAGTTCCACGATCTGAGCTATCAGATTCGCCAAAGAGATCGAGAAAGACGTGTCCACCGCCAGGTAGTCGGAATTGGACAGGTCAATGTAAGTGGACTTGTAAAGCTTCTGGTGGCTTTTGAAATCCAGCGGCTTCAGACCGTGATAGCTGGCACGAATCGCCGTGTAGCGGTTCAGCTTCAGCAGATTTCCCATCTTGCGGTCGATAACCAGGCCACGGATGGCGAAGTTATAGTCGAACACCAGCTTGCGCAAAGTTTCAGGATAACCGCGTTTGACCAGTTTATCGATCATCGTGGTGTGGGACAGGCGCTCAAAGTTTTCGCTGTTATAACGAACCAGTGTGTGGTCCATGTCCACGCCGATGTAGCGGATTTTTTTCAGATTCAATGTTCTGTTAACAAATACTTTTCCAGGCATATTTTCTTTTCTTACTTAGTAACAGGGAGCTGCAGATCATTCCAAAGAAGCATGCCCCCTTGCATGTTGTATACTTCTTCAAAGCCGTTCATCTTGGCAAAGGCTGTGGCCTTGGCAGAGCGACCGCCACTGCGGCAGATAAAGACCACAGTTTTGTCTTTGGGCAGGGAGCCCAGTTGCTCAGGGAGAGTGTCCAGTACCATCAGGGAGGAGCCTTCAACGTGACCCAGTTCGCCGATATATTCTTCAGGCTGGCGCACGTCGATCATCACCACGTTTGCCTTGTTCTGCAGAAGCTCCGCAGGGCCAATATCGTAGATTCCCTCAAAATGAGGATTTTCAGTTTTTGAAGTAAAGTTGACGAATTTCATTGTAACGTCTTCCTCCGGCATCAGAGCCAAGACTCTAACCATAGCACCTGCCGGAAAATACAGCAAGAACCAGTCAGGCTCGGCGCGCAGCAGATTTAGGTCCTAAGTTGTTTTAGGACCTGTAAATCAATTGGAAGCAGATGGCAGGATGGGAGTGGCCGCAGAGACACAGCGGAAACCCAGATGATTGGCGGTGTAAGACGCACTGTTGTCCAGATCGATCGAGAAAATCCCGGACTGTGTGCCATTGTAAAGACTGCCCCCGCGGGCGACGGCCCCACCCGGACTGCTGATCCAGGCAAACCCCATCCCGCAGAAGTCGTTGGTGTTGGGGTCGGCGCATTGCAGACTGGCGGCCGGGGCAAACAAGGTGGTGAAAGAATCCGCCAGCGTGATCAGTTCCGAGATATAAACATTCGAAGTGGCCGCACCAGCAGAATAGTCATCTTTGGTCCATTCCCACGAGTTCCCGGCGAAATCCCACAGGACTTTTCCGGTCGAAAGCTGGTGAGTGCGACGGTTTTCGTGCCAAAGCGTGGGACTGCAGACCGCATCCAGAGACGCAAGACTGTCGGGATTGGTGTCTTCATCCAAATCCAGGCCATAGCAAGGATGATCATCACCGCCCGCAGCCAGTAAGCCCCCGAAATCGTCGTTGAAGTGCCCCCGGTTCAAAGCGCCCGAAGTGACGGCCCCGGAATTCCAGTTGGTGGATACCGACGCCAGATTCTGCGCCAGTTGGTTCCACTGCGCATTGGAAATCAAGTCAAAATCCGCACCCAAAGCCTGGCAGGCCGCGACGGCATCGTCCCGGTCAATCGCACCCCACGGAGCCCCGCCAGCCTGCGAAGTTGCCACGGAACCCACGTCCTTCATTTCATACTTGGCAACACAAAAACCCGGAGGAGGAGAGCCCGCCGGCGCCGGAACATAGACATAGTTCTCCGGACAGGAATAAAGAGTTTCCTCGATCACGGCATCTTCGTCCGTGCTGCCGTCTTCTTTTTTCAAGTCCAGTGTGCAGGCGGAAAGCAGCAGGGAAAGCAGAGGTAAAATGGCGTATGGGAATATACGTTCAGTCATGCAGGACTCTTCGGTGTCCATTAAAGATTCGTAAAGAGCTATGCGATGAGTCTTCGTGAAATTCCGCGAGATAACGGATGGATCGTCTCAGACCGAAACGATCCGGAAACGTCTCTTGATTTACCAGATTTGCACTCGGTCTTTTTCCGGAAGAGTCATGGGATCTCCAGGCTTGCATTGGAAGGTTTCCGCAAATGCCGGCTGTTGTTTCACCTGTTCGTTGATGCGTGCCGGACCTGAAGAGTGCGGATCGGTTTTACGCAACAACTTGGCGTTGTCGGGGCGAATCACTTCGCACCACAGGCGTCCGTAAGCAACGAAGAAGTCCTTCTTGTCTTTTTCACTGCCTTTGCCGTCAGGGAATGCGGCGTTGTAGGCAAAAGTCAGCCCGACAAGGTCGGCCACGTTTTCGCCCAAAGTCAGTTTGCCGTCATGATCGGCCTTGTTGAACTGGTCAATCATCTTCTGGCCGCGCAGATTAAACTCCATGATGTCCTTGGTGGTCATCCAGGTGCGCAGGCGCCCCTGGGAATCATATTTGGAGCCGCTGTCATCAATACTATGGCCCAGTTCATGACCGACAACCGCACCCACGGCCCCCAGATTTTCAATCACCGAGCCGTCTTTGTCATAGAACGGGAACTGCAAAATTCCGATCGGCAGCACGAACTTGTTTTCGTTGGAGCTGTAGTAAGCGTTCACGGTTAGTGGGCTCATGCCCCAGGCGTCCATGTTGGCGGGTTCGCGCATTTCCTGCATGGATTTTTCCCAGCGGGCCTCGCGGTAAGTACGCAGGTTTTGAATGGCCTGTCTGCTGGAATACTTTTTCACCGGCAGGAAATCCCATTCGCGGTCGTTGTGGGGTTTAACCAGTTGCAGGCGCGCTGTGCGGATCTTTGCCAAGGCTTCTTTTCTGCCTTCCTTGGAAAGCCAGGTGTTTTTTTCCAGGCCCTGCAGGATGCTGGCGCGAATGCGTGATGCCACTTCGTTGACTTTGCTTTCGTCAAAATTCGGGAACACTTTTTCAATCAGAACCGCGTCGATTTCTTTCGAGAACAAACGGGTGGCCTCTGAAGTGCAGCGTTCCTGACGGACCGGGCGCTGGGCCGGGCCACCGAAGAACTTCTTTTCAAAGGCAAACTGTGAAGCAAAGAACTTCGGATAACCATCATCCATAATTCCGCTGAGTGCGCCATACAGATACGCATCTTTCCAGACTTGCAGATCCCGTTTTGGCAGTTCGGCATTCAGAAAGTCCAAAGATTCCGGAATCGGGGTGTTGACGGCCAGTTTTTCCGGCACGTATTTGAACAAAACATCCAGCTTCAGGTTCGGATACTTTTTCACCAGATCTTTTTGGGAGGCGACACGTTTTTCGCTCCAGCGCTGGTGACGAACTGCTGTTACCGGGAAGACTTTGATGAAATCCTGCTCCATGGCGATCTGGGCCTGGGCTTTTTTCACGGCCTCAGCTTTTTTGATTTTCGGATCGACGGACTGGAAAAAAAGCACCAGTTGCTTTTCATAGTCGGCCATCAGGTCCTTTTGCTCATAGTACTTGTGATCTGGAAGCTCCATCAGGCTTGAGTACAGCATGGCGTCGATCTCTTTGGGATTATCCAGATTGTTCGTCGGCCACAGACGGATCAGACCTCCCAGTCCGCGCGGCATTTGGGCGTGGGTGTAAAGAATGAATTCCTCTGTGGACTTGATTTGATCCAGCTCGGCTTTCAGTTTTTTTACTTCGGCTTTTTCATCCTTCGCCTTGGCGGTGGAATCCATGCACGCCAGATAGTAATCGCGAACCTGGGAGGTGCGTGCATCCAGATTTTTCTGGTGTGGAAGTTCTTTCATGAACTTCATCTGGGTTTCAAGCAGACGTTCACGGGAATCACTGAAGGCAAACAGGTGACGGCTGCGATCCTCGCGCAATTTGAAAGCGGATTCGGCTTTGGAGCAAACATACTGATGGAAGTTGTGGCACGGGCTGATCTCTGAATTCAGGGGAAATTCACGTTTGACCGGAATTTCGGAAGTGGATTTGGGAGCGGGTTTTGTGGCCTGCGCCATCAGAGGGGTCATCAGCAGGGGGAAGAGAAGTTTCAGCATCAACAACAGTCCTTTGTTATGAATTCGGAATCCAAATGCTATCGTTTTTATATTTGCTTCGCAAGACTGGGAAGTGGCATGATCGCAGGACCTATGCCTGTGCACGAAATCGAACTTTCCCCCGAACAAGCCTCTGCTTTGGATCTTTTAAGATCCGGAGAGAATGTTTTTTTGACGGGTGGGGCGGGCAGCGGAAAAAGCTTTCTGATTCGTCAGTTCATGCGTGAACTGGATCCGAAGGAAATGCCGATCCTGGCCAGCACCGGTGCCGCCGCCGTATTGTTGGGTGGTCGGACTTTTCACAGCTTCTTCGGCCTGGGTATTATGGAAGGTGGCGCAGATGCCACTTACGAACGGGCCAGCAAAGACAAACGCCTGATGTCCCGCCTGCGCAAGGTCGAAGGAGTGATCATTGATGAAATTTCAATGATTCCCGGTCAGGCCCTGATGATCGCCGAAGCTTTGTCGCAAAGAGCCCGGGAATCCAAGCTTCCCTGGGGTGGCCTGCGTGTGATCGCGGTGGGGGATTTTGCGCAACTGCCGCCCGTGACACAGACGGGGCAGCGCGACTGGTGTTTTCTGAACGGCGTCTGGGAAGCCAGTGGTTTTCAGACGGTGATGCTTTCGCATAATCAGCGGGTTTCAGACAATTTGTTTTTGGATGTGCTCAGCGACGTTCGTCACGGCAAGGTCACGGAACGTGTTCGTGAATTTCTGAATGAACATGTTCAGGATCACGACGAGGACGATCCGGGCACACGCCTGTTCCCGCGCAAGATCAACGCTGAAAAATTCAATGAACGAAAGCTTGCCGAAATTGACGAAACAGAAGTGGTGATTGAATCCATTTACAGCGGATCCGAACGTCACATCGAGACTTTGAAGAAGGCGTCGCCGATCGCGGAAAAGTTGATTTTAAAAATCGGTTGTCAGGTGATGTTCCTGCAAAACGATCCGCAGCGCCGCTGGGTCAATGGAACTCGCGGGACTGTCGTGGATATCACGGCGGATCAGATCACCGTACGCAAGGATCGCGGTCGCGAAGTTCAGGTCAGCAAATCCTCTTTTGCCATTCAGGATGCCGAAGGCAATATCATGGCGCAGGTCGAACAGTTCCCCCTGACGCTGGCGTACGCCACCACCATTCACAAAAGCCAGGGCGCCACGCTGGATGATCTGTGGTGTGATCTCAGTCAGTTGTGGGAGCCGGGGCAGGCGTATGTGGCGCTCAGTCGCCTTCGCAGCGCCAAGGGCCTGCACCTGATTGGGTGGAATCCGCGATCAATCATCGTCGATCCAAAAGTTTTGCAGTTTTATAAGCAGTTTGAAGGTCTTTAATGTTTTTGAAAGTAGTGCTTTTCACCTGGGTTTTCTCGGTAGCGTCTTCTGCATTTGCAATTTATTTTCCATTGCCAGCGGGGCATCGTGAGGCCTTTATGGGCAATGCCGGTGGTGCGATGGAGTCATCTCCGGGAAATGCATTGTACAATCCTGCGGGACTGGGTTTCGCTCTACGAATAAGTTGTCACTGTCGGTCAGTGGGACCGCGCTAACCAGTCATCAGATGAAAAACAGCAGCAGTGACTTGAGTCCCAGCGACTATTCTGTGCGCCCCTTGCTGGCTTCCGGAATTTATCCGATGGAGTGGGGGACCGGAGCTGTGTTTGTGGCAAGCCCGATGATGTTGAGCCTGGATGGTTTGTTGAATACGCAGGGTGGTTCCTACAATTCGTCCACACTGACCAGTTTGGACAGTCAGCTTTTGAAGGTCGGGGCCGCATTTGGCGCAGCCATCAACGACAGCATTTCATGGGGGATTTCTTCTGGCTTGCAGCTAGGGGACTCCAGAACTCACAGTTACAATAAGGTAAGTACGGGGGGAAATCTTTATGCCACCATATTTACCGAGACGGAAAACAAAAATAAAGGCCTCTTCATTTTGCCGGGGATCCAGATAAAGCCTGTGGCGAACTGGACGCTGGGTTTATCTGCTCAGTTCATACCTGTGATGCTGGAATCAAAGGCGGTGGATTATACGGCTGTTCACTATGTGGCGACTCCGAACACGGTGAATGAAGAGACGGTTTCTTATGAGCCGGTGAAGCAGTCCCCTTACTATCTGCGTTTGGCCAATGGCTTTAATCTGCTTGCTGGGAATGACGTGTTTGTTGATGTGACTTATACTTCCGAATCCTCGTTGAGGGACGCAGAGGGAGTTGTCGAGAATGAAGAGTCGTTCGTTGTCTATTCTGTTGGCTGGAGAAACAAAAGTTTTGAAAGCTGGCAGCCTATGGCGGGTTACAGTCATACTTCAATCAACAACAGTACAAATCATCTGACCAGTGCCGGAGTTGCGATTGTGCGTGGCCGAAGTGAGCTGATTCTGGGTGGCTATTACATGGCTTCGGTACCGAACGAGGATAATGTATTTGAGTATTCGAGCTACGGATTTATGTTCTCAAGCAACGTAGCTTACTAAAGAATCCACATCAGTTCGCGAAGCATGCCGATGGCGATGATGATTCCCAGTGTTTGTAAGACCAACACTATGTAGAACCAGGCAGGTTGTTTTTTCGATGGTGCTTTCGACATCAGCCCTCTTCATAATCCTCATCGGGTTTAGTTCAGAATGTGTAAACCAGATGAGGTTGAGATTTCATCACTGTAATCCCTCTGTGAACATCGCCTTTATGTCTGATCCAGCCCCTGGGTTGGGGGCGTAAAATTGATCTAAGTGTTTGATATACCTAAATTTATTCATGCTTGAATAATGCTTAATTTGGGGCTACTGTCAGCGCATCGTATATAAGTTGTAGGAGGAGCCATGGCTCAAGTTACCGAGAAAAATCCGGTGGGTCTGAACGGGGTCGATTTTATCGAATACTCCGGTCCTGATGCCCACTTTTTCGAACAAGTGTTCAAGCGCTATGCTTTTAAAGAAGTTGGCCAAGTTCATGGCAAAAACATCAAGCTTTTCCGTCAAGGCGACATCAATTTTATCCTGAACTGCGAACCTCAGACATTCGCTACGGACTTTGCAAAACTTCACGGGCCGTGCGTGAATGCAACCGGCTTCCGTGTTTTTGATGCGGATCAGGCCTTCAAAACGGCTGTGGCTCGCGGTGCGCGCCCCTACGACGGCAACGAACACCAAAAAGGCGCGACTCCTTTCCCGGCAATCTACGGCATTGGTGACTCTTTGATCTATTTCATGGATCAGAAGAACCAGGACAAGCTTTACAATGAAATTTTCCAGGTGAAACCTGAAGACAAAGCGCCCGTGGGCGTGGGTTTCACAGTTGTCGATCACTTCACCAACAACGTACCAAAAGGTGAAATGGACAAATGGCAGCGTTTCTATGAAGACGTTTTCGGCTTCTATGAGGCGAAATTCTTCGATATCCGCGGCAGCAAGACGGGCCTTCTGTCCCGTGCGATGAGATCTCCGTGCGGCAAATTCTCTGTGCCTATCAATGAGCCGACTGAAGAAAAATCCCAGATTCAGGAATACCTGGATGAATATAAAGGTTCCGGCATTCAGCACATCGCTTTGCTGACCAATGATATCAATTATTCTTTGGAGTCTTTGAAGAGCAGCGACATTCAGTTCCTGACGCCGCCTCCGCACACGTACTATGAAATGATTCCTGAGCGTGTACCGGGTGTGACGGAAGATATCAGCCGTCTTGAAAAGAATGCGATCCTGGTGGATGGCGACAAAACAGGAAAATATCTGTTGCAGATCTTCACGAAAAACACTTTCGGTCCGATCTTCTATGAACTGATTCAGCGTAAAGGCCACGATGGTTTCGGCGACGGAAACTTCCAGGCTTTGTTCGATGCTATCGAGCGCGATCAGCGTGACCGCGGTTATTTGACATAGGTGATTTGATGGAACTGATTCGTTCTTTGTCCCTGCCTGCCATTGGAACCAAGCTCACGGCTGAAGAAGCCATGAGCCTTGCCATCAGCGAGGCCTATAAGGGAGCAACGCGAGTCAGTCCCAACCCGCTGGTGGGTGCGGTGGTTCTGGATGCTCAAGGAGGATTTTTATCCGCCGGTCATCATGAATTTTACGGCGGCCCCCATGCGGAAGTGAATGCTCTGAAAAATCTTTCGCCGGAACAGCTTAAAGGCGCTCATGCCTTTGTTACGCTGGAGCCTTGTGCGCACGAAGGGAAAACCCCTTCCTGCGCCAAGATGATGGCAAAACTTCCACTGAAAAAAGTGACCTTTGGTTTGATCGATCCCAACCCGCTGGTGGCGGGGCAGGGCGCGGAAATTCTGCGCCAGGCGGGGATTGAAGCCGAGGTGTTTTCTTCGCCTCATCCGGCCCTGGATGCGAAAATCAAAACAGAGCTTGAAGAAGTCTGCGAAGCGTTCCTGTGGAACTTCCGCAAAAAGAAAGTCTTCGTTTCTTTGAAGATGGCTTCCAGCCTTGACGGGCAGGTGGCGCTTCGTTCGGGTGAAAGCCAGTGGATCACCGGTCCTGAATCCCGGGAATACGTTCACTACATCCGCGCCTGCCATGATGGAATCCTGGTGGGTAAAGGCACCATTGATTTTGATAATCCGTCTTTGAACATTCGTCACCCGCAGATCACGAAAAAGAACAAGGTCATCGTGGTCGATGGGGAAGCTGAGCTGCTGCCGAAATTCACCAATCTGAAACTTTCCGAAGTGCATGCCTCTGAGGATGTGATCTGGTGTGTGGCCGAAGAGCTGCGTGAAAAGGTTGAAAAACTGCGCGGCACTTTGGCGAAATCCCCGGACGTGGTTTACGTAAAAACCCGCGTGGGTGGCGATCTGGATCTGGAAGACCTTTTGGCGCAGCTTTATAAAAAAGGTCTTCGATCGGTGATGGTTGAAGGGGGCGCATTCACGGCCAGCTCCTTTGTTAGTTACCACCTTGTAAATCGACTTTATATGTTCCAGGCTCCTATCATCATGGGCTCTGGAGGCTCTCGGTCCTGGACGGAAAGCGTTCGTATTTCCACCATGACGGATAAGATCCACTTGAAGAACCCTCGTTATCTGACTTTCGGTAACGATTTCATGATCACGGGGACCTTATAGGTACAGCTTACTTTTCAAAGGCAGGGGTGCTAAAACCCTCCCTTTGCTTGAAGCAGTATTGATGGAGGCCGAAGTGACCGAACAAAACACACAGAAACTGGACTATCGTTGGGTTCGATCCGATAAAGGCGCCTTGGCTGGCGTTTGTAAGGGTTTGGGCGACGCTTTGGGTATCGAAACTTGGATACTGCGCGTCATTTGGCTGGTTGCGGTTCTCTGGTTTGGCAGTGGGATCGTGTTTTATTTGATCCTGGCAGTTTGCTTGCCCCGTGTCGACAGACTGGACCAAGCTCTAGATAGAAAGCTTCTTGGCGTGTGTGCTAGAATAGCTAAACGGTACCACATCGAGGTGGGAGTAGTAAGAACGGGATTTGTTCTGTTCTCGCTGGTCACTTTCGGTGCTGCGATCCTGGGTTACGGCCTTTGTTACTTTCTTATTCCCAAGGCTGACGAACCCGCAAGTCGCTCAAAGAGCGCAGGAGTATTTTAATATTTATGGGTGATGACAGTAGTAGGTCGATCGTAAAATCCCTGAAAAACGAATGGTCTTTGTTTTTGGAAGCTTTCCAGGGCGAAGACGCTGATGAAACTAAACCGTCGCAAGACGCCTTTGCCACGGGCCAACTGGAAGTTCTGGATCTGGAGCAGATCCGCGAAATGACCAAGGCTCTGGTCGAGGACCGCAAAAAGCTCAATCAAAAATTGGAGTCCCTGTCCAAAGAGATCGACCTGAATTCGGCGAAGCTGGAAAGCCTGCGCCTGGTTGGTGGTGAAGAGGACGAAACCATGTCCCGTATCAACGAACTGCATGATCTGGGTCAGAGCATGGCGCAAGCACTGCAGAAACTAGACAAGCAGCTTCGTAGTATCCGTGAACAGGAAGACAAACTGAATGAGGAGCTTCTGACATCCTAATGGGATGGTGGTTGCTTCTTCCTTTTATCGCTTCGGCTGACTTTGCCTTCACCGGCAAAGTCGTGAGCCTGCAAAAAAATCCCCTGAAAAACAACTATCTGGTGCGTATGGAAAGTGTCGATAATCCCTTGGAGGTCGACAAGGGCCCAGAGTACCTGTGTCTGCATAAGGCCATGAAGTCGCAAGACCCGGTGCTGTTCACCTTTGATGCGCGTCTTTTTAAAATTCGCACCTGCAAGCTTTGATCGTTTTCGTCTGCTATCTTTGCACTGTGCCGGCGTGACTGATCAGCAGTTTGCCGGTTCGTCCAAGGCAGTACAGGTCCGTCGACAAACCGTTTTTGACGGTCTCAGTTTTCATAATCATAAAATTATGCTTCCAGGTGTGAGTCAGTCTTCGCGGGTTTCGCATGTACCAGGCCGTGGGATAATTAATACTGTGCATGGCGCTGGAGGTGAATTCAAAGGTTCGATACCCCAGAAGCTGAGGTTCAATTTTTAAAACTTCACTGAAGTGCACATCCCCTGAGGCAAAGACCACGGGGGCTTCCAACCGGCGAAGTTTTCCGGTCAGATCAGAAAGGTTGCGCATGTATTCTTTCTGAAACGAATCGTTGCCGATATAGGATGAAAAATACTGACTGCCGTTCATCAGCCAGGAAGGTTTGTCATTCTCACCTAAAGTTTCAAGCAGCCATTCCTGCTGATCCGATCCCCACATCATGCCGCCGGTTCGGGGTTCATCGCGGAAGAAGCGGTCATCCATAAGAAAGAATCTTTGTCCAAATCCGGTCAGCACCGAACCGACCCCATGACCCTTGCGATAGCCAGCGACAGGTGTAGAGCCGAAGAAGCATTCAAAGATCCGTCGGGAGACATGCTTCATGGCATAGTGGCGATTTTCATTGTTTCGGCCATAGTCATGATCATCCCAGGTGGCCAAGGTTGGAATCAGCCGCGGTTGTCGGAAATGCGCCAGAGTCGTGCGCGTTTCGCAGTGGCGGCGCCACAGGTCTTTTTCCGTCCCGTCACTGCCCAGGTCGCAGTACACCGAGTCCCCCAGCACAAACACCAGTTCGGGAAGTTCGGCAAACATCCGGTCCCACATATTGCTGTTCTGGCTGTGATAGATGTCACAGGAACAACTGATCATTGCAAAGCGCAGATTTGTCTTTCGATTTAAAGGTAAACTTTTAAAGATCCGTTCGTCCAACACAGTGCCGCGGTCCTTATCGATGACCTGCAGGCGGTACAATTGGTCGGCCTGCAGTTTTTCCGCGATCAGCTTGTCGATGCCGTATCCGGAATGCTTGCGGTGCTCTTCATCCCATTTACGCACGGGAAGATCGCGCCCTTGCGAGTCTTTCACTCGGTAAGCGTAAGGATTTTTTCCTTCCGTCAGGATGGTGAACTGAGCCGAGATTTCGTTGGTCATGTTCTGGCAGATGGGAATTCGGCCGGTGTAAAGATCGGATTGATATTCATTGCCCGCCAGCGCAAGCCCCGCGGGGAGGCTTGTGTATATCAGCATGGATTTCGTGGCATTTTCCAGGAACTCGCGGCGTGACGTGCTCATCACATTATCATCGCGGTAAGAGTTCCTGCTTGGGGAGGCCTCTGTTCAAAAAACAGAGATGACAGATTTGTTACTAACGATCGCGGTTCTGGAATTCCTTCCATTCACGCAGTTTGCGAATGCTTTGTTGCAAAACGGTTTCCAGAATCACCAGTTCTTTTTTGGTCGGCGTGTTTTGCAAAAGCATACGACGAAGAACGGTGAAGACATTGATCTTTCTTTGGCGGGTCAGATCAAAGCCCATTTCTTCAAGCCAGGTTTTCAAAGTGGCCTCGGGATCAATGCCCTCGATGCCTTGGGGGGCGCGGCGAACTTTTCCGCCGTCCAGTTTCGTACGTTGTCCACCCCAGGTGCGGCGCAGACTGTACATGCCAAGCAGTGTGGCTTGCGCCAGATTCAAACTCCAGTTGTCACCAAATGTCGGGATGCAGGCGCAGAAGTTGGCGTGCTCAAGGTCTTCTCCGGCAAGTCCCCAGTCTTCGGGGCCGAAGACCAAGTGAACGACGTAAGGCACGTCACTTTCCACCTGGAACTGAGGGGCTTTGTCGGCGATGTCCTTAAGAACTTCATCGACATCACGCACTTGACGGCCTTTGCCATCGCGGGCGGTGAAGGCGACTTTGATGCTTTCGGGTTCTTGTTTCAGGAACTCGTCCCAGGAAGCATAAGTCGTGCGGTTTTGCAGGCCGGTTTGGCCGGTGGCCGCCGCTTGCTGGGCTTCATAGGTGATTTCGCACTTGGGATCAATCAGGATCAGCTTTTCAATCCCCATGTTGGACATAGCCCTTGAAGTGGCGCCGATGTTTCTTTCATAGATAGTGCGAACCAGAACAATACGAATCTCAAAAGGACGTTTCATTTTACAGGGCTCCAGCCAATACCAGGCCGTCAGAAATCAGGCCGTGGGTTTTTTCATCCTTCTTGGACAGAGTCGCCAGATCGTCTTCGATCTGTTTTTTTAGTTTCGATTCAGGGTGACGAGATAAAACAAGTTCCAAAGACTCCATCAGCAGCAGCCAGTCGGTCGGCATCAGGGTTTTGTGAATTGTCAGAACTTTTTCCAAAGCGTCAGTCAAGGCAGGCCCCTGAAATTTGTCTTCGCGGATCTTGCGAACCTGACCGTACAGGCTTTGTCTTTGCAGTTCTTCGTTGGAATACTTCGGGGCCGGAACACGTTTGGCCACGAAGTCAGTGGTTTCACCATAAGCTTCGCGATCTGCAGGCCCGCCAAACACTGACGGGACCGTGGATCCCACGGCCATGTCAAAGGTGCCCCACTCTGGAGCAAACAGCACGCGGCCGTTGAATTCCGCTTTGGCATCGGTCAAAGCCAGGACCAGGGTCTTTCCGTCTTTTTGCAGAACGGACTGAACCTTGCCGGTCACAACGACGCCAGAAACAAATTCAAGGCGCGTTTCTTTGCCCGCAACCACATTCAGTTCAGCCCACTGGCTGGCTGTGAATGTGGAAGGGCACTGATTTGGATACGCTTTCAGGAAGCCCACCGGAGTTCCGAATCCATGGGCATGATACTTTTGATCATGGCCGGGAAGTTCGTGATCCTGATAGGACAACTGCGAAGGCCCTTGCAAACGCAAATAAGCCAGGGCGCCGTTACTGTCGGTGATCGCTTCCACGATCTGACCGGAAATCTGCAGGCCGGAATTCAGCTCGGCCGTGTTCACGGACTGAGCTTCGATAGCTTTGTTTAAGCCCTTCAGGCCGCCGATACGGAAGGCCATCTGGTTCGCCATTTCATCCAGCACTCGCACCAAAGTTTTGAAATCCTTCGCCACGAACAATTGCGGCTGCGGTTCAGTAATGTCATAGGAAGTTTTAATGCAGTCCACAGTCAGAGGGATCTTTTTCACCTTCTGACTTAGGCACCACTTGGATTCACCGACACTGGAAAGCAAGCCCGCACCAAAGATCTTTGGATTGTCGAGCTCACCAATCAAACCGTATTCCGCCGTCCACCAGTTCATGCGGGACAGTTCAGACGCTTCTGAGATATGGCTGATGCTTTTACCAACCTTGTCCAGATGTTCTTCCGCCGCCTTGACCTGTTCAGGTGTGGAGGCCGGGTTTTCCTTGATGTCAGAAAGGTCACGGATGGCTTCGTAAAGATCCAGATCCTCTTTGCTGATGATGGCTTTCTTCGCGACCTGAGCATACTGGCGCAGGTAATCGGAAAACTCCGGATGAATTAGAATCGGGGCGTGACCCGCAGCTTCGTGAACAATGTCCGGGGCCGGGGTGTATAGCAAATGATCCAGGGTGCGCATGTCCGAAGCAATTGGCAGCACCCCAAGGGATTGCAGCTCCATGAAGGCTGCCGGCGGGATAAAGCCACTGACCGGCAATGCGCGCCAGCCGAATTCCTGGATTTTTTTACTGACGTCCTCAATGCGCGGAATGCGTTCGATATCGATGCCGGTTTTCTTCAAACCTTCGACGTAACATTCATGAGCATGTTTGGACAAAAAGGCCTTCAGTTGGCGCAAAACATAGCGCCACACAGCCTGATCAACGGGAGTGTACTTTTCGTAGTGTTGTTCTACGACGTATTTTCTTAAGTGTGGCGGTAGAAAGTCCGTCTCCATAGTGGTCTGCCTCTTACAGGTCTTTGTCGTCTTTGGACAGATAGTTCTGAATATAATCAGCGACGGCTTTTTCCAAAGGCCATTTCGCCGGGCTCATGCCCGCAGCCAGCCACTTGTCGGTTTTAGCTTCGGTGAAGTATTGATACTGGCCGCGGATGTTTTCAGGCATCTCAAGCCAGTTGATTTTCATGTCTTTCCCCATGGCCTTGAACACACCACTGGCCAGATCCAGCCACGTGCGTGGTTTTCCGAAGCCCATGTTGTAAACGCCATTCTTTGGTTTCTTGTCCATCAGCTCGGCCATCCAGCCGGTGACGTCCTTCACATAAACGAAGTCACGCATGAATTCGCCGTCTTTATAGTTCGGGTCTGCGGATTTGAACAGTCCCAACGCGCCGGTGTCCTTGATCTGATTGTAGGCTTTAAAGGCCACGCTGGACATGGCGCCTTTGTGGTATTCATTCGGACCAAAGACGTTGAAGAACTTAAGTCCATACCAGTGTGGAGGAGTTTTTGTCTGCTTCACCGCCCAGCGGTCAAATAGAACTTTGGATTCACCGTACAGATTCAGCGGACGCAGTTTTTCAGGATCGGTGGTGTCGTCAAAGCCCAGTTCACCTGCTCCGTAAGTTGCAGCACTGGAGGCATAGATCATGGATTTGCCATGTTCTGCGCACCATTCAAAGATTCTTTGTGTGTAGTAAGTGTTGTTCTCCCACAGGAACTCTTTGTTGGTTTCTGTCGTGGAAGAGCAGGCGCCCATATGGATGATCCAGGTGACTTTCTTTTTTGCTTCCTCGGTTTCAAGGAACGGCCACAAGTCATCCTTCAAAAGGAACTTGGTGATTTTTTGTTTGCGAAGAAGATTGCGTTCGGAAAGACCGACCGAGTCCACCGCGACGATATCGGTAAGACCTTTTTGGTTCAGTTCCCACACCATCACACTGCCAATAAAACCGTTTGCGCCTGTTACAATAATCATAGTGATTTTAAGGTATTACAGGGGGTCGAAAAGCTCAAGGCCGGGGGCGTTGTTCAGGGCCTGTGCGAACAGGAAATTTCTTCCAAAATGGGGGTGAAAAACGGCACCTAGAGCCGATTAATTCGATCTGGGCGGGCACGGTGGTTGCTCTCTAGGAGCGGGTCGGGAGGGCCGAAGTGCTCAGTTCACCACGTTTTTTCATAATCTCATTGATGGTTTTGGTCTTGGGGGCCAGCCTGTATCTTGTGCGTCTTTCAGGTAAAGACGTCAGCAAGGTGAAGTCCGGTGAAGACTATTGGGCCGAGACCGGCTTGGGGCCGGCAGCCCTGGAAGACCTGCTTCAGGATCAGACCTGTGGCAGTTCCGAACGCTACTTCCTGGCTTGTGCCAATGCCATTCTGACAGTTGCCAATCGCTACAATCTGAGCCTGAATTTGCAAGGGGAGCTGGTCCCAGTTCACGAAGCCTTGTCTGCCGACATGAGCTCTGAGAAAAAACAGTTGGAACCGTGGAAAGAATATTTCACTTCACACACTGCCAAAGCCACACAGATCTCTTTCCTGAAAGCATGGGAACAACTGAAGGCTGAATATATCAAACCCAAACAAAGCTCCATGATGGTGGGCCTGGGGTTGAATGGTTTTATCTCGGTCTTCCGTGATCCACACACTTACTTTATGCCGGTCAATCAGTTCCAGGAAGTGATCTCCAGAGCCGACAGTCGTTCGGTCACTTTGGGAATCACGTTGGGCAGCCACAAAGGCCAGTACGTTGTGCGCAAGCTGACCGAAGGCAGTCCCGCGAAAGCTTCCGGCATTCAAAAAGGGGATGTGCTGATTTCCATCAACGGCACCCCTGTTAAAGGTCTGATGCAGCCGCGCGTTTCTGAATTGTTGAAAGGTGAAGTCGGCGATGTGGTTCGCATCCGTGTTGAGCGTGATGGCGAAACCTTGAAGTTCCGCCTGCGCCGCCAGGAAATCACTGTGGCCACGGTTTCCACCCGAGTGATCGAAGGCATCAAGCCTATTGCGGTGATTGGTATCAACAAGTTTGCCCGTGGCGCCTGTGAAAAGGTGAAAGAGTCGCTTGAGATCGTCAAACGTTCCCACGTGCGTGGTTTGTTATTGGATTTGCGTGACAATCCAGGCGGTCAGATGGAAGAAGCCGCTTGTATTGCGAGTCTTTTTGTAGGACCTGAAAATAAGATCTTCGAAGTTCGTTATCTGGATCCAAGCAAAAAGGCTGAAGTCTTCTATGGTGGCGAGGAAAAGCATTTTGATATGCCAATGGCTGTACTGGTGAATGCAGCCTCTGCCAGTGCTTCTGAAATCGTGGCCGGGGCTTTGCGTGACCTCAATCGCGCCGTGCTGGTGGGTGAAAGAACTTTCGGAAAAGGTTCTTTCCAAGAGGGTGAATACTGGTCCCAGAACAAGAAGATCGCTTTGTTTGAAACCAAAGGCTTCTACTACCTGCCATCGGGCCGCTCCCCACAGATGAAGGGGCTGGAGCCGGATGTGGCGGTGAATTTTGAAGAGATCTCTGTCGTGCGCGAGGCGGAGCAGTTCATCAATCCGCTGCGGGCACCGGAACGTCAGGTGCGTGCGATGGCGCAATCCATGTCCAGCAGTGAATGTCTGGACTTGGAAGACGGTTCTCCTTCTGATGATTTACAACTGACAAAAGCTCGTCAGGTTCTTTTCTGTACAAAGGCTGTGGCGAGGGCGGGGCTATGATTACGACGACACTTTTTAAACACAAATTTATTCCGGCAAAAAGAAAATCCGAGTACCTGATGATCGTGCTGCACGGTCGTGGTGACAGTATCAAGCCGTTCTTTTCATTTGATGAAGAACTAAATCTGCCTGAAATGAATTATCTGCTGCTGAATGCGCCCCGCAAGTTTCTGGATGGCTACACCTGGTATGGAGAACCTCCGTATCAGGCCAACGGCGTGATGAAGATCCGTGAAAAGCTTTTTGATCTTTTAAACGATCTTGAAAATCAGGGTTGGGACAGTGAAAAGATCTTCCTGTTTGGCTTTTCGCAAGGCTGCCTGATCAGTGCGGATGTTGGTTTGAACTATCCCAAGAAGCTGGCCGGTGTGGTCGGTATCAGCGGCTATTTCAACTTCTATCCCCGTTGGAGAAACAATCTTTCGTTGGATGCGAAGAAAACCCCGTGGCTTTTCACCCACGGTCACCAGGATGATATTCTGCCTCTGGAAGAGACCAAGTACGGTGTCGACAAACTGAAGGACGCGGGTCTGAAAGTGGAGTGGGTTGAAATGGACAAAGACCATTCCCTGAAAGATGAAGAGTATCCCATTATAAGACGCTGGGTTCGCGACCAGCTTTCTGATTTAAGAAAAAATTGAACAACATGACGGCCATCATGCAGAAGTAAATCCACCCCACCGAGAAGTTGGATGTAACCAACAACTTCTCGAGGTGAAAGATGGCTGAATCATTCTTTAAATGGGACCAGGAGCGACTAACCACACATGTGGACGCCATGGACCATGAACATCAAAAACTAATCCAAATCATGAACCGTCTGTATGAGCGTAACGAAGCCAAGGCCTCCAAGGCCGAACTTACGTCCATCGTGCGTGAACTGGCCAGTTGGACCGTGACTCACTTTGACCACGAGGAAAAGTTCTTCGACACCCTGGCGTATTCACAGGCCGCCGTTCACAAGAAGATCCACCGGGATCTGATCGAGCGTCTGAAGGGGCACCAGGCAGAATTTGAAAAAACCGGGGTGCTGACACCAGCCTTCTTCCAGTTCCTGAAAACCTGGCTGACCGCGCACATTATGGGGATTGACACCAAGTACGGTGAAATCGCCGCCAAGAAGTCGGCTTAAAAGGCAGAAAACAAAAAGGCACCCGGTGGGTGCCTTTTTGTTTTAGATGGATTCCTTGTGTTCTTCCACCAGACTGAGCAGCCGGGCATAAAGATCCATTTTGACCGCCGGGGTCTGTTGCAGTTCCTTATAGAAACGGCCTGTTGGAATTTCCGGCATTCCGTTTTGTTCAAAGACCAGCTTGTCGATGATCTTCTGGATCTGCTCCATGCTCAGGCCCTTTTTCTTTTCGGTGATGATTTCTTCAACCATCTCGATCAGGGCGTTGCCGGTGATGCGTTTTTCTGAATTCAGCTTTTCAGCGCGGTCAGAAATGCCTTTAAGAATATGCTCGGGCTTGTTTTTACCAGCCGCCGTCTGAACCAGCTCGCGGTACAGGGACTGGAAGTTTTCAATATGACGACGCTGCTTTTCACCCATGCGGGCATCACGGTTCTTGGCAAAACCGGACAGCACCGTCTTAAAGAAATTGTTTTCAGTCATCCAGCGTTTTTCAAAAGGCAGCGGACTGTCCTGAAGGAACTTTGGATAGTCCCTCATGATCGTGCGCATATTGTACAGCGCGGGGTGATTTACTCCGTCAGCGACTTTTTCGGTATTGCCGCTGACTTTGCACCTTTCAAAGAATGAATACTCTTTGTCAAAGCGGGCAAACAGACCGTCTTTGGCCAAAATATGACTGCGCTGGGTTTCATTAAAGCCCATGCGATAAAGAAGTCTTTCGGCGCGTTTGTTATCAAAGACCTTGTTGAAGTTCTGCACCGCCGGGTGGTGGGCAAATTCACGCAAAGGCTTTTTCTTTTTGGTTTTAAGGTAATCCACCATTTGCGCAAAGACCTGCACAATCAGACGGGCTTTTTGTTTTTGCTCGTTCAGATTGGTCGAGAATCTTTCCACGTCATCATAGCGGTATTTGTCATGGCGAATACCAAACTGACGAACACTGCCATAATCAATGATGCCGGCATCAGCCAGAACGTTGTCACCGTCCCAGTCAAGCCACGCAAAGATATAGTCCGTATCCAGCAGGGCGGTGAATTCACCGAAGGCCTTGGATACTTCATGCAGCATTTCATCGTATTTGGCGCTGCCTTTGGGTTTAATATCCCAGGCTTTGTTCATCACCTGACGGTCAATCAGATAGTCTGTGGCAGATTTCAGGTTATCCAGACGCTCTTGCTTCAGATAAAGGAACAAGTGGGCCGGACGGATCAGGTTTTGAGCCGCACGAACGCCAATGCCGTAACCTTTGCCCAGATCAATCACACACAAAACACGTTCAGTGCGCACGCCTTGCAGGTGCATCACTTCAGCCAGAATCGAAGCGCCCAGCAGTTCATCAATTTCAGCCAGACCGCAGCCATAGCCAAATTCAGTGCCGCCGGTTTTTAGTGGCTTTTGCGCCGCCACGGCGCCTGGAGCAAGGCACGTCACACCCGTGCCGCGGCTGGAAACATCCCAGGTCGTACCGCGATGGTAAACAGTGCCGTTCCAGATGCCACGCCCGTCGCCCGAGGTTTTGCCCTGTTTGTTCGAGTGTTGCAGTTGCAGATAGCGGGTGGCCATGTATTCGTGGGGACGGATGGTGTCAGGATCAATGCGACGGTGAGTGAGTTCGTCGTATTCGTTGATGATTTGCAGAGAGAAAGTCTCAATCAGTTTTTCCTGAAGATCATCCGTCATTTGATGAGGATGGTCGGAAGGGATCAGTCCCATTTCTTTGGCGAGAATGAAATTGAAATAGGCGACTTTGCCAGTTTGCAGTTCACGCACTTTATAAGATACAAAGCCGTCTTTTACTGCTTCCATCCAAGGATGCACGCCGTTGAGCTGATCAAAGGACGAATAAAAGTTCGTCACTTGTTGTAACTTTCTCGCGCCGCTATGTTTCATCGTCATGAGATTCCACACTCCTTGTAGAAAAATGAGACACTCTTCATATCGGCAAGCCAGGCCTGCACTTTAATATTAAGCCCTAAAAAAGTTATTCCGAATACTAGACTGGACATAATAAGGGGACTTCATGAAGACATCTGGCTTTTTACTTCTAGTGCTGATCTCAACGACCTCCTTTGCCCTGAAGCGCGACCCGCCGGGAAAGCTGCTGCGACCGCAGTTTTCAGCTTCGCAACCTTGCGAGAACCGTCCCGACTTCCTGACTGAGATCCGCAGTGAGTTCGTCGGTTCCCTGAAGCACCTGCCAGAAACGGTTTTGGTGGCCCGGGATGTGGAATATTATGTGGAAGGCAAGGCTGACGCGGAAAATCTGCGCATGCATGGTTACCAGTCCTTTATGAAAGCTCCCGCAACGCCAGCCAAAGTCCTTTGTGGCAGCACCGCTCAGGACCTTAGCCAGAGGTTTTCTTTGATGGCTCCCACTTTGATCGACACTCACAAGGAAAACCGCGTGGGACAAAGCTTGTGGCAGTTTCAGTTGCTGACGGACTCTCAGCGTTTTTCATTCTGGAATTTGAAGACTGCGGGCCTGCGCGGGGGTGAAAGCCTGGAGGACTGGATCAAAAGCAGCGGAGCTCAGTATAAGATCTATCAAAAGACCCACACCGAGTATGAGTTGATGCTGATTAAAACTGAGGGCAACGTGACTCAGTATCTGTCCGTTCGCTATGACTCGGTTCCGAATCTGAAATAGCGCTGGCCTTTGGTGGGGGATTAAAGGCGACGACGGAAGTAGCCTGGATATTCCAGCACTAGACAGTCTTTATCCACTGTGAGGTCCGCGCTGAAGTGGACCTCTTTTGTTTTGGCATCGATGGATTCAAAGCGATAGATGCTTTGTTCCGGTGTGTTCTTCAGTTCGGTATATCGCTGGCTGGCTTTTTTGGTTTTAAACTGCAAAGCATCAACCCAGGTCACTTCAATTTCATAGACTTGCAAAAACTGCGAGCGCATCCATTGAATTGGCAGGGTGTTGGTGAATGGAGACGGAAAAATATCCACAAACAGGGAATCAATCAGGTCCGAAACGCCGACCTTTTGGTTCGGATGGGTTAACGACTGCACGTGAAAGTTCTGTACGCTGTAGGAATCATCCATGGTGATGCTGTACTTGATGCGCTGAAGTTTTCCGGCTGAATCAGGGTAAACCAGCAGGGAGTCAGCGAAGATGTTATCTCCGGCTGTTTTCAGCACCAGATGTTCAAACCCGACTCCCTTCAGGGATTCCCATACAACGTCCTGCACTTGCATACCCACCACCTCGTACGTCTAACAGGATAACACAGAGAGATTTGTCTGGTCCGGGAAAATGTTCGGGAAACTGCCAAACGTTTTGACAGCTCGGATTTCCGCTTCATGGTGAGATCCAAAATCCGATAAGAATACATGGGCTCAGCATCGTTTCTTAAAAATCTGCTGACACGCTTTGGAGTGGAGTTCGGTCTGATGGGTCTCATCGGGTTGGGGCTTCTTACGTTCCAGCACCCCGAGCTTTTAAAGCTGAGCCAGTACTCTGAACGACCTTTGAGTGAACTGACCGAAGTGCTTCGCACAACAGAGCAGATTCTGGTGCGCGCCGAAGCGGCCCAGGATCGATTCCTGGTGTCCCGTCAGCCCACCGACTTGCAGTCTTATAACAGTGAAATCACCGCTTTGAACGGGCAACTGGCCAGAATGTCGCAATTGGTGCGCAACAAACCCCGCGAACACGCCATGGCCGTAAAGCTGGGGCATCTGATTCGGGCGCACATTGAAACGGCCAACACGCAAGTGATGAATCCGCAGCGCCGTCCGGCGCAGACCGAAGAGTCTTTGGATAAAACCCGCTATCAGATCCGCCATCAACTGGTCGAGATGCAGGCGGCGTCCGCACCCGCGATTAAATTCAAACCCACCAAAGAAGGTAAGAACTTCCTGCTGGGCTTGTGTGCGGCGATTGCTTTGATCGTGGTCAGTCGTGTTTTGCAAAGAAAAGAACAGCGCGAAACCCGCAAGGCTGTGGAAGCCCTGCAGGGAAAATCCATTCTGCTGGATACAATCCTGAATTCCATGAGCGAGGCCCTGATCGTCGTGGATCAGAATGGCTGGTTTACCCATTACAATGCAGCCGCGCAACGAATCATCGGCTCCCGGATCAAGGAAATTGCAACTGATTCCAGTGTGGAACAGTTGGGGTTCTTTAATCTTGAGGCCGGTCGCCCGTTCACGCGGAAAGAGCTGCCGTTGTATCGTGCGCTTAGTGGTGATCGCGTGGATGATCAGGAGATTTTTGTTCAAAATGCCGAGCATCCAGACGGAATTTATATTTCTCTTTCCAGCCGTCCGCTGAACGACATTGACGGCGGCATATCCGGCGCCCTGATTGTGTTTAAGGATATCAGCCGTCGCAAGATGGTCGAACAGGAATGGATCCGCGCCCGTGAGGCCGCGTTAGAGGCGTCTCAGAAAAAATCGGATTTCCTTGCGGCGATGAGCCACGAAATCCGCACGCCGATGAATGGCGTGATCGGTATGACGACGTTGTTGGCGGACACGCATCTGAATCCGGAACAGACCGACTATGTCGGAAATATCAAACGTTCGGCGGAGTCCTTGTTGATGCTGATCAATGATCTTTTGGATCATTCAAAAATCGAAGCGGGCAAGATCCGCCTGGATCCGCAGCCGCTGGATCTGCAGTTCCTGGTGGAAGACGTGCTGGAGATGTTCAAGCCCACGGTGGCGGAAAAGAACATCGGTCTTGAGTGCCGCTTTGATGGCCGGAATCTTTGGCATTACCGCGCCGATGCCGGACGCCTGCGCCAGATTCTGGTGAATCTGATGGGGAACGCGGTGAAGTTCACGGAAAAAGGCTTTGTCCGTCTGGAAGTTTCCAGTCGTGGCGACAGCGACGGCAAAACGGCATTGTTGTTTGAAATTAAGGACACCGGTCAGGGACTGCAAGAGCATGAAAAGCGCTCGCTGTTCCAGAAGTACTTCCAGGCAAAAGCCGGAATGAAGTTTGGTGGCACAGGGTTGGGGCTTTCCATTTGTAAACAGCTTGTGGATCTGATGGGTGGCGAGATTGGCGTTGAAAGTGTGCCCGGTGTCGGATCCAATTTCTGGTTTATGGTGAACCTTGAAGAATGCGCGGGGGAAGTGCAGCTGCAGAGTTCAGAGATTCGTTTTGCCAAGATTTTCTCAGGCCATGTGCTGGTCGCTGAAGATCAGATCGTCAATCAGCGGGTGGCTGAAAGTTATCTGACCAAGCTGGGTTTGAAAGTGGAAATCGCCGGCAACGGTCAGATCGCTTTGGAAAAAGCCCGCAGCAAGTCCTATGACTTGATCTTTATGGACTGCCAGATGCCAGTCTTAAATGGCTATGAAGCGACAAAGCAGCTTCGCCTGTTGGAAAACACCCTGGGCCGCAAAACCCCGGTGGTGGCGCTCACAGCCGAGGGCACCAGTGGTGAACGAAAGAGCTGCTATGAAGCAGGCATGGACGACTTTTTGACGAAGCCTTTGGAGCTTCATAAACTGATCGCGACCTTGCATCGCTGGTTGAAGCCGTCAGAGAAAAATCTGGATCTGAAAGCTTTGGAGAGTCTGAAAGATCTGATTTCAAATGATCGCAGCCTGACAGAAGTGCTGATCGAGGATCTGGAGCAAACAGGGCCTGTGTTGTTGCACGAAATTCGTGAGGGTATCGAGGCCAGGAACCTGGAAAAGATCTCTGAAGCGGCCCACGCTCTGAAATCCAGTGCGGCGACTTTGGGGGCCAAACAGGTGTCTGAGCTTTGTCAGAAGCTGGAGGATCTGCAGGACTTTACCGAAGCAGAGTTTTTACTGAAACAGACGGAACGCAAGTTTTTTGAAAGTCTTTCGGAGTTAAAGACATACTCCTCCAGAGTGAGGGCGGCATAAGATGGCTAAAATACTGATCGTGGATGATCAAAAAAGTGTGTTACTGACTTTAGAGGCTCTGTTGATCAAGGACAATCACCTGGTCACGGCCTGCATGAATTCGATTGATGCTTTGGATAAGCTGACCAATGAACATTTTGATCTGATGATCACAGATGCCATCATGCCGGGCGGAGCCACCGGTTATGCCCTGATTCGCACGGTTCGCAGCAATCCCCAACTGGCGCACCTGCCGGTGATTTTGCTGACGGGGAAGAGGGAAAAGGCTGATATCGAACGAGGCATTGAATCCGGCGCGAATGACTATGTGGTGAAACCAGTGGACCCGGAGCTGCTTTCTGCCAAGATTCAAAACCTGCTGGCGAAAACTGAGAAAGACACTGCTCACTTTGTTGAAGCCCCCGTGCATGCGAAGGCCGAATGGGAAACCAAGACAGAGATCATGGCGGTGTCTGAGCTGGGGATGACAATCAAATCAAACATTCCGATGCCTTTGGGGATGGTGACCCGAATTTCCAGCAGCCTTTATGAAGACATTGGTATCAGCAAGGTGCCGTTGAGAATTACGGCCTGCGAGGAAACCAAAACCGCGACCGAAACCTTTTATAAGATCCAGGTGCATTTTGTTGGTTTGACGGAAAAAGAACTGACACCACTGCGTCTGTGGATTCGTTCCAAAAAGACGTTTTAGAGTTTCACCGTCGCAAAGCCGCCGTAGGTGGTGCGCAGATTCGTGACCTGTCCCTGATAGAGTCTTGCCAGAACCATTTGCATACGCCCCTGATAAGCATAACAACGCAGATCATACTTGAAAGCCTGAGGTCCTTCCGGCGTTTCAAAGGTTTGTTCCGGAGCTGGCATGTATTCCTGCGCAATCATATCCTGACCCACGATCTTGTCATAGGTGCTGCGGCTGATGGTGCCGCCGCGATAGGACTGTTTGGAGCCAAAGGCGTTTTTCGGTTTAAAGAAGAACTTTTTGCGATTGCCCCAGATTTCGTCGGCACGCTCGGTGCTGATATCAAAGGATTCCGGCACCGCTGTGCGAACCAGGTTCAGATCCTCGCCAGTAAGACCCTGGCTTTCAAGGAATCCAGGGGTGCCCCAGTCGATCAGGCGCTGCTTATCAGCCAGCATCAGATATTCAAACGGATTCGGTGACAGGCACGCGTCACGGCTCAGGAACTTTTCACGCAAAACAGAACTGGAGGGTTCGGTCAGGAAAAAGTCTGTGTGACGGTTGTAAATAAAGTCCGGATGGAAGTCCTTGAACAGCTCGCGATAGTCGACAATGCGGGAATCCCAGCCGAAGGATTTGAACAGCTCGTTGTAAGCCAGGAACTCAACATACAGTCTTTGCTGGAAAGGGGCATCGTCGGTGATCGCCACTTTGAAGCCGGGGCCGGCTTTTTTCCCCTGCAGCTCCATTTCCGTTTCGATGGAGCGGCGAATTTCTTCAGGATTGAAATCGGGAACCGGAAGAGAATGCCCCTTCATGCGGTACATTTCATAGCCCAGGATCAGAAAAGCGGCGTTGGTGTTCACTTCGATGAGCTTCAGATTCTGATGCTCGTCCAGGTGAAAATCATAGCTCATCATGATGGATTTATTGCCCGGGTCCTTCAGACCTTTTTCGGCAATCAAAGACTGGTAGTGCTGCAGATAAGAGGGCTGCTGGCGCATGTTGTACAGAGCAGAGATGATCTTTTGCGCCTTCTGAATCACGTCCGGGGACAGAGCCACGGTAAACGGTGAAATCAGATTTTCAGAAACGATGTCCTCAAGAGGCTCTTTTTCAAGCCCCTTGTAGGAAGAACGAAGCTGCTGGATATAGTCAGCCTTCAGATTCATGGTTACTTCAGTGGAGTGATGTGTTCGTCGCCCACTTTCCAGCCGGCCTGGCAAAGCTCTCCGGTCTGGCAGCCCTGAAGCACGCGCAGGATTTCTTTAGCATCACGGCCCACGGATGTATTGTGGATGCCCATGTACTGAATTTTTTGGTCTGGATCGATGATGAAGGTGCCGCGGGTCGCAATACCACGATCTTCAAACAGCACGCCGTAATCACGGGCAATACGTTTTGTCAGATCGGCCATCAGTGGATAACCCAGGTTTCCAAGGTCATCACGCAACCAGCGTTTGTGAGAGTGTACAGAGTCCACGCTGCAACCGATAACAGTCGCACCCGCATTGTGGAATTCCTTCAGGTGCTCGCGGAACTGAGTCAGTTCCGTCGGGCATACGAAAGTGAAATCCAGCGGATAGAAGAACAGAACCACCCATTTACCTTTGAAGTCGTTCAGTGAAATATCTGTAACTTCGCCGCCATCAAACACAGCCTGAGCTGCAAAGTGCGGAGCGGGTTGATTAATCATTGGCATAGATGTGTCTCCTTGCTATTAATTGATGCCTTTGATGGTGTGGAAACTCAAGGAGAAACTGTGAAAATCATCTCTTGGAATGTGAATGGAATTAGGGCTTGTCACAAGAAAGGTCTTCTCGATTTTGTGAACAGGGAAAAGCCGGATATTTTCTGTATTCAGGAGACAAAAGCTCACATTGATCAGGTGGAAAATGAACTGAAGAAACTCACCTGGAATCATTCTTACTGGTCCTCGGCTGTTAAAAAAGGTTATTCGGGCGTGGCGACGTTTGTGAATGAAGAGCCAAAAAACGTGGAATACGGCTGGGGTATTTCTGAATACCAGTCAGAAGGCCGCATCATCATTTCCGATCACGGTCCTTTTGATCTGTACAACATCTATTTCCCGAACGGCGGTTCCGGCGATGTTCGTCATAACTTCAAGCAACAATTTCTGAAAGATCTGAATCTGCATCTGAAAGAAAAGCTGGCGACCGGACGTCAGGTGGTTGTGGTCGGGGATTATAACGTGGCTCACGAGGCCATCGACGTCCATGATCCTGTCCGTCTGTCCAAAGTCAGCGGCTTCTTCCCTGAAGAACGTGCCTGGTTTGATTCATTCGTGGACCTTGGTTTCATCGACACCTTCCGTTATTTCAAGCCGTCCGAAGCAAAGCGTTACTCCTGGTGGGATTATCGCCAAATGGCACGCATTTCAAACCGCGGCTGGAGAATTGACTACATCTGTGTCTCAAAAGGCCTTGAGAAATACCTGGCTTCAGCAGATATTCTCGACCAAGTCGAAGGCTCGGACCACTGCCCGGTCGTAGCCACTTTGGATATCTAGAAAAAGGGGTCCACAAATGATCATGATTCCATTTCCATTCATCGTTGCAGAGCTGGTGATCTTTTTCCTGGCCGTGCAAGAGTGGGGTTTCCTGAACACGCTGGGCCTGTACTTGCTGCCCTGCCTGCTGGGCTTCCTGATCATGACCACCGTAGGCCGCGTGGCTTTGATGAGCCTGCAAACCTCCATGATGCGCGGGCAACAACCCGGAAATAAAATCCTTCATTCCGGCGCTTTGTTCCTGTCAGGTTTGCTGTTCCTGATTCCAAGCTTCTTCGCCCGAGTCGTTGCAGTGGTTTTGTTCCTTCCAGGTCTTCGCCATCTGGCCATCTGGAGATTCAAAACCTACATGGCCAAAAAAATGTCCCAGGGCTCTGCCAGAGTCTTCAATTTCGGCGGCGGACCTTTCGGCTTCGGCGCAGGAATGGGCGGCATGGGTAACGGCCAAGCCAACAACGGCTTCCGCTACTACGAATTCAGAAATCAAGGCGGCGGCTTCGAAGAAGTAAGAGAAGAACGCGAAATTCAGGCCGAAGTATTGGACGTAACACCTCTAGAGATCACCCACGAAGACAGCAAACCAAAAGAAGACAAATAAGCGAGCTTCCCCAATTCAGAGGCCTTTGAAGGACCTCAAGAACCAGTAAAACTAGTCTTAAGATCCGTTTAAAGCTCCTCAAAAAACGACGAACATTACTTTGCGTAAGTAGTTTGTTCGGCATTCGAACCTCCTCGGAAAACGAAGAGGCTCAAATTCCATAAAAAGCGAAATGAGGAAGCTCATTTCGCTTTTTGCATTTCACATACCCAATCTTCCCAAACCCTCGAAGCAGTCTCATAGCGCTCGTGCGCAATTTTGCTCCAACCTAAAATGATCTGATTGTCCTACCAAGCTGTCGTTGTGGCAGAGGGAGGATAAAGACGAATCCGCTGCAAGTTCCGCAGCGAAAACAAAAAACGCCGGCGGAAGCCAGCGTTAATAGTGTAGAGCGAGGATGTGTTCGAAGCGGCGGGGTCGGCTTTAGCCTCTCTCTGCCGCATCCGGGAGCCTACTTGGTGGAAGAAACCACGCGCCCGTTTTTAGGTTGGTTCGAAACCACTGGGCCGAAGTATTTGCGGAACATGGACTGACCCAAATGCGCAGATTTAACTGTCCAGAATTTTTTGTTCACAGTGATAGCAGCAACCGCGATCTTGCGTTCGCCATCTTGGGCGTAGCCCACGAACCAGTCAGTGCGACCTCTTGGGTTGTCGCCAGTCAGGTGACCGGTTTTACCGCCCATTTCGATTTCACGGAACTTGCGGTCTTTGGTGATCGGGCGGAACGAGCGGCGGGAGGTTCCTGCCAGGACTGTTCTTTCCATCAGCTCTCGCACTTTCGCGGCGGATTCTTTGGTCATGATCGTGCCGTTGTTCAAAGTTGAACCCTCGTAAAGGGATTCGCCTTTTTCATCAGTCACATTGCGCACAAGGTAAGGGATTACAACCTGACCGTCGTTGGCGACAGCAGCGGCGATCATTGCGCCTTGAACCGGGCTCATGCGGTTGGTTTTGTTGTAACCGGAAGCCACTTCAGCCATTTCAAAGCCTTTGCCTGGCGGAACGTAAGCCACACCCATTTCAACCGGGAAGTCCGCGGGGATTTCCTGATTGAACATGAAGCGGTTGGCGTATTCGTTCAGGTCTTCGGGGTGCAGGTTTTCGATGCTCAGACGACCGAAAGCCGTGTTGATCGAGCGGGCGAAGGCGTCTTTCAGGGTGATCACGTTGGTCCAACGGGTCACTTTGTCAGAAAGAACGTTTTTCTTGTACAGAGTGTAAGCGCCGCCGTTGTAGCGGATCTTGCTTTCAGGGCTGACGCCGGCTTTATCAACTGCCGCTGTGGCCGTGACAACCTTGAAAACGGAAGCGGCCGGGAACGTGGCCTGCAGATTCAGGTTCGGAGCATCGGCATCGTCACGCTGGAAGCTCGACATTACCAGAACTTCTCCGGTCATTGCGTCGATCATAAAGACCGCGCCATAGTCAGGCTTGTAGGATTTCAGCAGGCGGTCGGCTTCACGTTGAAGAGTGTCGTCGATGGTGTAGTTCAATTTCACGGCCTGCTCTTCGCCGTTCCATGGGATCTTAAGAGACTCTGGCAGATCATTGGCGCGAACTTTCGAGCCAATGGCTTTTGCCAACTGAGTGCGCTGTTCAAGTTGAGATTTGATTTTCTTGTGAGCTTGAACCTCTTGGCTGTCCGCAGAGGACGTAAAACCTAACAGAGAATAAAGGCCTACCAGGCAAGCTCCTGAAAAAACGAGCAGTTTTAGCAACTTATAATTGTTTTTAGATGACATTATTTTATGGTAGCACCAATTTTTTAACGCTTTCAAGGGCATTCTCAGAAGAAGTCACTGGAAATGCCATTCTGGTGCGCTTTTCAGGCCTATTCCTCGTGACTCTCGAGGGGACTTGGACTAAAGACTAATAAGCATGAAGACCAAAGAACGCATTCTCGTCACCTCCATCGAACTCTTCAATCGCAGCGGCGTTGTGGCTATCACGACAAATCATATCGCGAAAGCCATGGATATCAGCCCCGGCAACCTGTATTTCCACTATGACAACAAGGAAGAGATCCTGATTGAGCTGTTTAAGAGAATGGCGAAAGAGACCTACGACGTCTGGCGCCCCAGCCGTGCCAAGAAGTCGACTCCGCTGGTCTTCATCAGCGACAACTTCGAGTTGTACTGGCGCTATCGTTTCTTCCACCGCGAAATGTACGCCCTTCGCCGCCGTGACCAGCAACTGGCGAAGATGTGGCGCAACCACATCCAGAAAATGATGAAACTGATGGTCATCCTTTACCGCCAGTGGGTGAAGGACGGCAAAATGGTGAAGATCGCCGAAGTTTCTGAAATGCAGTACATCGCCGAATCCCTGCTGGCGATGGCGACGACCTTCCTGCAGTTCTTTGAATCCGCAGAAAAGCAGCCCGGCAAGCGCAGCATCGAGCGTGGTAAACGCCACGTGGCCCGTCTGTTGTTGCCATATACTTCTGGCGAAACAAAGAACGAGTTTGAAAAATTTCTAAAGTCCTAGCCTAAAATGTCACCTGAGGGCGAATATAAGCCGTTCTCAGCTGGCAGACTCATTGCTTTAGGTCAGAGTCATCAACGAAAGGCTCTGACATGAAAACCATCGCCACATTCTTCGCCGTGATTCTGTTTGCTTCCAATTCCATGGCGGCTTCCCAGTGTGCAGAGCTTAAAAAAGAACTTCAGGCCATGCAGAAGGCTCAGGCCCAGATCATGGCAAGCCTGGTGAACAATCACGAAACTTTCGCGTCTTCTTTGGAGGAATACTCCACGACAATGAAAACAGCCAAGGGGTCGGCTGTGAAAGCCGTCTCGAAAGAGATGGATCAATCCGCTCAAGCCTTCCGCACTCGCGGAGTTCAGGGGAAAAAGATGGCCACACAACTTAACGCCGCAACCGGGGATTTGCTGGCGCGTGTGGCTTCTTGTCTTAATTAGTCTTTATATATGCCTGTGGGACGCTTCTCGGGGGAGAAGCGATCCTGAATCGTGCAAGGCGACCTCATAGCAGGTCGCCTTCTTTATTTCTGGGCCTTGTTCTAAGGGCTTTCAACGACTGTCAGTCGGCAAACTCGCTTCAATCTGAGATTCTTCGAGGGAAAAAGCCCCTTTCTATTTTCATTTCGCAAACTGAGGGCTAGAATTCTAACGCGTTGCGAGTTTGAGCGGGCGATCTAATCAAAATTGGGATTATAATTGTAAGAAGATGACTTGGAGATGGGTTTTTGAGGTCAGCCGCTATGGCGCTCCCATGGCCGCAGTTAAGGATTCGTCAGGATTTACAACGCTTTATTTAATTTTAAGTTAATGTAAGATTTTTTGCTTGCAAAAATTACAGGTCTAGAACTTAATAGGTCAGTTCCAAATTGGCACTTAAGCTGGAAGGAACTCGAGGGGGCAATATGGCTATCTCTGAAAAGCTGGTGACTGAATGTCGTACAAAGCTTTTGCAAACGAAGCAGGATATCCTCAATAGAGTGAAAGAAGCTCGTTTGAACTTGGACCAGAATGAGGAAAAGGGCGGCGATGAAGGCGACCAAACGGTTCGCGTTTTGGCTGAACAAGAATTCCTCAGCATGCATGAAAGACTGCGTGGTCAACTGATGGAAATCGAAAGCGCCTTGGCTCGCATTGAGGGCGGCACATTCGGTTACTGCGAAGAGACTGAAGAGGCGATTGAGCCTGAAAGACTTCGCGCTATTCCTTGGACTCGCCTGAGCATCGAAGGTGCTGAGATCCGCGAATCCATGAATAAACGCTACGCTCGCGGCTAAACCGTCAGCTCAAACGTATTTGATTTAGTATTATCTCGAGGGGATTAGAAGGGATGGCGCATGCTTGCGACCATCCCTTTGTTTTTTTAAGATTACCTGTAAATTTACCACTACTTAACTCGTTGCGTTGGTTTTGGGGTGGGGCTGTGCTAGAACGCCCTCATCAAAACAACCAAGGAGTTAAAAGATGAAAGTTCTTTCCGCTGTCGCTGCATTGTTGGTGGCCTCTTCCGCTCAAGCCTGGAGCAGCAAATATGTAGACGTTGTAAACGGCCGTACCGTGGCTGTTAAAGCCGTAGATGCTTCCAATCAGGATGGCATCGTTTCTTTGCGCGTGGTTGTTAAAAACCAGGCTTTGAATCTGATTGATCCAAAAGGTGTTGTGACTTCCGAACAAGATGGTTTCACTTGCGACGTTGAGCGCGTGATTCTTTTGAACAGCTCTTATGATTCCGCTTCCAAAACTTATACTCAGGATTATGAATTGAAAGTTTCCTGGACACCGGGCGCGGACTGGAGCTCTTGCACAGTTCAGGTTCAACATCCTTCTTTGAAAAACAACAGCGTTGTTCTTTATGTTGAAGGCAACACGACTTCTCCGATCGAAGAAGACTATCGCGACCTTTACTAGTCGTTAGATAAATCAAAATTTGAAAGCCGGTTTGTGAAATGCAAGCCGGCTTTTTTCGTTTTAAGAACCCACTGCTCCGTTTCTGAAGAACAGAGAACACACGAGCGATCCCCCTGTTAAGGGGGTGCGCACGGACAGTTGTGTTTTGCTGGCGATAAAAATACGACACGATTTCGTGCCCGTGAAACCCGCGCTGGCAGAGTGTTTCGTGCTTTTGGTTTTTAAAATCACGCGTACAAAAGATTTGCGCGCGAGTCATGCAAATCAAAACTAAATTCAAAATTATTTGACCTCATTGTCGCACGTCAGGCACACGCATCTAAAGCACGCGTTCAAGCTTTGCAAAAAGCAGAGTTCCTGAAAGATTCTCAAACTGTTTTCGAGAATCCGGCGCACGTAAACTCTTTGGGTAAATACCTGACACTTGAAATGGGTGGATCCACAAACACGGCGGCTCCAAAAGCTGAAGGTGGTTTGTTCGGTGAAGAGCTGGGCGCAAACATGGGTGTATACGTAGGTCACTTGAGCCCGATCCAGCAAAGCCTGCGCGCAGGTGCGGTAGCTTCTGAAAATCAGAACAACCCGGTTGAAGTGTTCTATGCCAAAGACGGCTGGGGTGCTTCTGTGGCGTTGTCCAACTCTGAAGACAAAACCACTGACGTGAAAGAACAGTACCTGGCAGTTCGTTACGGTGTGGACCGCGACGGCATGGAGTTCTCTGGTACGGTTGAAGCTATCGCCGTGACTGAGACTGGCACCGACAAAACTGTGGGCGCTCCTTACATCACTTTGAACTTTGAAAAAGAGATGGGCGCAACTGGTTACTTCTTCAGTAAATTCAACTGGGGTTCCGGCAAATACGAAGCGGCTGCGGGTGACACTGACGTGAAAGACCTGGGCGCTGAAGTGGGTGTTTTGAGCCGTCAGATCAAGAATGTTTACTATGGTGTTTCTTTGGCTTACGCAAAACGTGAACTGGGTTCTGAGATCACGGCTTTGAACCTGCCAATCTTCGCGGGTGTTGAAGCAGAAGTGACTTCCTGGGCGGTGGTTCGTGCGTCTGTTTCCCAAAGCTTCCTGCTAAGCAGTGTTCAGGATAAAAATCAGGCGGCTCCGGCTGATGGCGTGATCACAAATAAAAATGACACGACTGTCGCTGCGGGTGTTGGTTTGAAATACAACAACTTCGCATTGGACGGTGTTGTTGCTGGTTCCACAACCGGTCAAATCAACGGTAACGACGTTCTGACTCAAGCTTCTATCACTTACAACTTCTAATCCTGAGATCGAACTCAGAAAGGAGTATGTTATGAAGAAAAGTATTCTTGCGGTGGCGGGCTTGGGCCTGCTGCTGAACGGATGCGGCGGGGGCGGTGGGGCTCTGACAGCGGCTGGTGGCAATGTCACCTTGGCGCAGGCTTCAAAGATCTTCACGGCTCAAGGGGTTTCCACGGCGCTGGCAAGTCTGGTGCCGTCTGAAAACGCGGTAAGCCCGGTGCAAATGCCGGTGGGGTTCCTGGGTGCATTTGATTCCTGCACCAAAAAGAATCCGGAAACTCCGGTGGACGAGGATGGCGACGACATTCCTCTGACGCTGGAAGTGAAATACAACTGCGATCGCATTTCCGGTGACGGTGACTCTGGTTACGCGAAAAGAGTCGGCGCTTACAAGATCGTGGACTTCAAAGATGCGGCAGGCGCTGAAAACAAGGGCTGGGGCGGTGGATATCGTTATGATTTCGACTTCTCTAATTCTTACATCGCTTCCCATGAAGAGTTCACGGATATTTACAACGGCTTCTTTGAGGTGAAAAAGACCTCCAGCACGTTGGGTTACAACTCTGCTTACACCGGCACGGTTGATGGTCACGCGAAAACGCCTGTGGCTTTCAACTGGAACTGGAAATGGCAAAGTCAGTGGGAAAACACCTACACTCCGGACGACATGGCTCAGCCTTACGCCAAAGGCAGCGCCAAGTTTGACGGCTTCTTCGGGGTTTCCGGGGTTATGGAACCGGACAACAATGGCAAGCAGGTCGAAGTGAAAGTGGTGTTCGCACTGAAATCAAAGGGTCTGAAGTATGATCGCGCCTGCGCCCGTCACTGGAGCGAAGGCAGCATCAGCTATATCGACGGATCCAATAATGAAATCCGTTACGAATATTCCTGCACGGATATGAAGGTTTATTTTAACGGCAAAGAAGAAACGATGACTCTGACACGCATGAATTAGCATCCTCATGCGTCGTGTGAGACTAAATCCATTGAAAGCCCCACAGTCCGTTTCGGGCTGTGGGGTTCTTCATTTAAGCGAACTTTTCCGGCCACTGGGTTTTTCTTAAAAGAATCTCTGCAAATTTCTCCAGACCCTTTTGGTCTTCTTGATCAAAGCGGTTTAAGACCGGCGCATCGACATCCAAAACTCCCAGCAGTTTTCCGTTATGAATCAACGGCACCACGATTTCAGATTTAGAGGCGGCATCAGACACGATGTGCCCTGGGAACTGATCCACGTCTGCCACCAGTTGAGTTTGCAGTGTTTTTGCCGCGGTTCCGCACACACCTTTTCCGATCGCGATGCGCGTGCAGGCAGGCAGTCCCTGGAAAGAGCTGAGCAGCAGTTCGTTGTTATGAAGCAAATAAAATCCCACCCAGTTGATCTCGGGCAGGTGCTGTTTCAGCAGGGCTGCAAAGTTCGCAAGATTCACGAACCATTCTTTTTCGGCCAGGCCTTCGGCTTCGGAGTGCAGCTCTTTATAGAACTTGGTTTTATCTGAATAGTTGATGGACGTGTGCTGTTGCATATCTATCTCCCTTGAGTGGACCGTTTCTGAAAGGCATTCCAAACTGAACGGGCCGTGACGCCGATAGGGCGGTTTTTGGGACGGACCAAACATAGCTCAAGATGGGTCTCAGAAGCGATGGATTTATCAATCAGCACCAGATTTTTTTCTTTGGTGCATTCGCTTTTGGCGATGCGGCCCCAGCCGACACCACCTTCGATCATTTTCACTTTGGTGTGGTGATCGGGGACGTAGATCTTGTGGCCGGGTTCTTTGCTGGGTTTGATCTGGCTGTTATAGACCAGAATCTGGGGGTGCTTCATCAGGAAGTCCTTGGTGGGGCTGCGTTTTTCCTGCAGCAGACGGCGCGACACGGCCGCCACCAGGGTGACGTCTTCCAGGAAGATACTTTCCAGATCTTCGCTGTTTTTGGGGGAAGGCGCGATCGCAAGATCAATTTCACCCTCCAGCAGGCGTTCGTATCCGCCTTGCAGGATGGATTTACTAAAAATCAGATTTACCGGCAACGTGGGGCGGGCGCACTCCAGAGCGATTATCTCCAGCACTTCGGTGGAAATCAGGGGGTCGGCGGAAATATGCAGTTCTGTATCAGCTTTTTGGCGTCCCAGTTCGATACCGACACGGGTGGTGTATTGGGCGGATTCCAGAGTGTTCTTTGCCACAGCATAAAAGGCCTGGCCTTCGGGGGTCAGCTTCACCTTGTATTCAGAGCGGTCAAAGATCTGAAGGCCCAGTTCGTCCTCCAGATTCTTGATAGCAACGCTTAAGGCGGGCTGAGAGCGGCCCACCCTGTCGGCAGCCGCACGGAAGCTTCCACATTCGATAACGGCTTTAATGAACTCCAGCTGGTCTAAATTCACGGTTTCCTCATGATAATTAAAAGCTATCAAGATGATAAAATCTTTCAAATTTTATTTATCGTCTGAAAGCCGTAAAGTCTATTACGAAAGACAAACACGACTTTTAAAAAAGGGAGCAACATATGATTCAGGTAAGAAAATCCAACGAACGCGGTCTGGCTCAACACGGATGGCTGAACTCCAAACACACTTTCTCTTTTGCCGAATACTATGACGAAAACTTCATGGGTTATGGCCCGCTACGTGTGATAAACGAAGACCGCATTGAAGGCGGCACGGGTTTCGACACTCATCCTCACCGTGACATGGAAATCATTTCCTATGTGATCGACGGCGAGCTAGCGCATAAAGATTCAATGGGTAACGTGGCCGTGATCAAACCAGGCGAAGTGCAACGCATGAGCGCGGGCACGGGGATTCGTCACTCTGAATACAACAACATCCCGGGCAAGGAAACTCACTTCCTGCAAATCTGGATCAAGCCAGACAAAGTCGGGGTAGAGCCAGGCTATGCGCAGAAGAACTTTGCTGACAGCTTCGGTTGCAGTGATTTGATTCTGGTGGCTTCGCACAAGGGCCGTGGTGGTTCCATCACCATGAATCAGGATGTGGACATGTATGTGGCAAAAGCCCAGGATGCTGGTGAAAAAAATCACAAGACCTATCCGCACAGACATCTGTGGGTGCAGGTGATTAAAGGTGATGTGCAGGTGGATTCAAAATCCCTGACGGCAGGTGACGGTGCGGCGATCACGGATGTGGAAACACTGAAGCTTTCCTGGGGTAAAGGCGCAGAGTTCATTCTGTTCGACATGCCTTAGTCGTAAAGCAATACGATTTGGAAATAAAAAAAGCGCCCATGTTGAAGAAACGGGGCGCTTTTTGTTTTTGAAAATTAAAGGCCGTGTTTAGCCATGCCTTCTTTCAGCATCTGGCAGCCTTCTTTATATATACCACTGCCGATTTCCTGAACCTGGTTTTGAAGTTCCGTCTTACAGGTCACGTCCGCATATTTCGGGAACAATCTTTTGCAGGAGGCATTTGTTTCTTTCATCTGATTCAGGATCAGTTGTTCATTTGGAATACCACCAAGCATGGATTGCAGGTGGGCGAACTCAAGAGCTACGTCATTATACAAAGTCAGGTATTCCTGAGTGCAGTATCCGTTGGCATCAACGCTTTGAGCTTTCGCAGAATCCTTGGAATCACTGCCGCCACCACCGGCGCAGGCTGTCAGCATGGACATAACAAGAACGGTGCTTAGAAGTTGGATGGTTTTCATTTTAAATCCCCTTTGTTTTCTGTCCCAGTTTTCAGAAGCTGGAACTAAATTTTAGAAAAACAGCGGGAATTCTTCGTCCCCGCTGCGGTATCCGATATGGACGACTCGCGGAGACGTAAAAGCAATGGCAGTGCCAGGGGGACTATTTTAAATCTTCAAATTCTTTAATCTCATCCTTTTCTGGTGGTAACGAGAGGTATCTTTTACTGTCTACTTCATTGCGGAGACGAACAATTCTCAGGTCGTCTAGCCCTTTAACTCCTTTAGAGATGCCACGGCTATCTCTTTCAATGAAATATTCTGAAGATACGAGAAGGTAAGGAAGGGTTGATGTAAGATCGTTGGATGTACCTTCGCTGGATGTAGTGACTTTCCACAATGGAGTGATCTTCTTACTTTCCGTAAATTTCTCAAGGTCGATTGCAGTCATGGAAATGTAACGTTTGAAGGTGGTAATTTGTTCGGTGTGAGTGCGCTGTCCGGCGTAGTTTAATGAGGAGGGAGTTGTTGTTGTGAGTTCCCCGACCTTACTTCCCCAGCTATTTGTAACTGTTGTTGTGTGACTTTTTGATGGAACAAAGTCATAGACGGGAGTCGAGAATATCTTGGTCTCAATTTTTGGGTCACTTACTCCATACTTTATTAGAATTGCGATGTTTGCGTCTTCCGGACGCTCAGAAATTGAGTAGCCTCTACCTTTTAGCCCCCCTTTTTTTTTTAGATGTGTAAGAGACAGGTATTGAATATAGCTAATAAGCTTGTATCCATTTCAATAGCTGAAGACGCTATTCCGTTCATGTTCTTTGTTGCCCGCCTGTCGCCAGACCGCGGTCATGCGAAGGACTTCGATGCCATCATGCGCCATTATGGACGACGCTGTATCTTTCTGACCGTGCCTAATATTCAGATATCCTCATACAAGAATGAGGATATGCCAGGGCACGCCAGCTTAACATTTAGCGAGGCAGGCTATGTTCTTGTGCAGGACTACAATTCTTCAAATGGCACATATGTTGGGCTGGGGGCGGAGGACATTGAGCGGTATTTGAAGAAGTTTGATGGATCGAAGGATGCGGAAACTATAACTGTGGATTTTGGCAGTTCCAGTTTGGTCCCTCGTCCACCTCACGGTCAGGTTAAGATAGGAAACTATTTGGGTTTGGAATTGGCGCGATCTTTCAGCATCTTGGTTCTCATGAAGTAATACTGCCGATGGTTTTGAGTGTTTTTTGAGCCTTTATTAGTAAAACCTTTTAGAAGGGTTTTCCAATGCTTCCTTATATGAGCGGATTGTCATCAAGGCATTTGTACTAAAATTTATATTTAGAAAGGCACGCATGAACTACATAGTTGAATTGTATATTTATGGAGTCGGGTTGGCGGTCATCAGCTCCTTGGTCGTGTTGTGGTTTGAAAATGAGAGGCACTCTAGGGCTGGCGTGTTGCAAGAAAGACTTAAGGCAGTTGGAAAGTGGTATTGTCCATTTACTGGGGAGTTGTTGCCATACTCTTCAGAACTTGCTCATGAATACAGGATGAAACAACAAAGCTCTCAGAAAAAAAATTTGAGTAGCATCCTATTTTTGGTGCTCTTTTCTTGGTTAGGAGTCTCTTATCAGGCCATTTTGATCTATCCGGTAATCTGGAGGCATTTTTTAGCCCTAAGAAATGGAAAGATTGGCCGTCTTTGTGATAGCAGCCGACTGATAACGGACTCAGATCTGATCCTATATATCGATCAAATTAATTGGTCTAATTTGGAAGATAAATGAAACTGTTTACAGTTTAATTAGAATTTACGGATCAGGCCGACAACGATCCCACGGATTTCAACCTCATCAGGGGTATACCACATGGATTTCATCGTTGAATTGGATGGGCGCAATTCCACCATCTTATCTGCGTCCCCAGTTTCCGGGCGGGGGCGCAGATAGAAGCGTTTCACGGTGGCTTCATTATCTACCGTTGCCACAATGATGTCGCCGTTGTTGGCGGAATTCTGTTTCTGAATCAAAATGATGTCTTCATCAAAGATCCCGTCTTCAATCATGGAATCGCCCTGCACCTTCAGCGCAAAGGATTTGGAAGGATTTCTGACCATGGAAGGGGGGACGTCCACGAACTCGTCGTGTTTGATGGCTTCAATAGGTTGGCCTGCCGCCACTTTCCCAAGAAGGGGAAGTGACAGGATCTCGTCACGAGCCTGGAGGAGCTGAGTGCGAGGAGATCCTGTCTTCGTCGAGACCGTTTTCGATTGCAGCTGATCCTGAACCGCCGAAGCGGAGTGGAGCACCTGAATGGCTCGCTTCAAGTTCTGGGGATTTGAGATATATCCCTTGTTCGTCAACTGCTTCAGATAATTCTGAACCGAGTTGAACGAAGCCAGACCGAAGTGATCCTTAATTTCTTGATATGACGGCGAAACTCCTGAACTTAAGATGTGCGCCTCGATAAACTCGAGGACGGATTTTTCTTTCGGTGTCAGTGGTGGGAGGGGCGTTTTCATCGTCATAACTTACATATGAAATTACAGTGTAAATTATATGTAAGTCAATAGCCTATTTTTATAAAAAGAAAGGACCAGCCCTTGGGCCAGTCCTTCGTCGTTTTTCGCGCTGGAAGCGGGTTTTATTGCTTCTCAGGGGCTTTTCCAGCCTCGTCATGCTTCGGTGCCGGGCCTTTGTGCGCTGGGCCGTTTGAAGGGCCATGATGGCGGCGGGAAGCATCCACCAGCTTTTTGGTGGCTGGGTCCACCGGTTTATCAACAGCCTTCAGGATTTCAGCGATGCGGTTCAGGTTCGTTGCCCAGTCGGTGAAGATGATCTGGTTGGCCGCCGCATTCACATTCATCTCGCCATCACGCGAAGGCAGGATGCGCAGATCGCGATTCAGATCCAAAACAGAAACATGCTTCAGCGTCGCCACCCAGGTGTACATGCGCTGCGGGAATACGGACGGAACTTCCGAACTGACCTCGATCAAATCACGCTGCACATTACGCGCGGATTTCACCACCATCACGTCGTTTTGTTTGCTGATCGCAAAGCCGTTGGTGGCAAGGGCGATGGAAAGCTGATTGAACGCTTCAGCCGGCTCCAGAGCCTCTTGATTATAGATTGAGATTTTTCCGCGCACGCCCGGATCAATAATGAACTTCTGACCCGTGGCCTTCGAGTAAATCTCGATCACCTTGGTCAGTTCCTCGTTATTGAAATACATTTTGATTTTGTCGGCAGCAGACGCCTGGGACAGAGTAAGAATGGAAACAAACAAACTTGAGATAACGTACTTAAGCATGGATCCTCCTAGCGCTGTTTAGGCTAGGAGACCTTCCAAAGACGGGCAAGTCCAGCTTTACAGCAGACCCGCCACGCAAGATGCCAGCGCTTGTTCAGCGTAAGGGGATAAAACCATGCGGACGTGGTTGTCGCGAGTGGTGGATTCAGTATAAAGATCGCTGACGTCGTTCATATGCTCAATCAGGCAGCCGGCCTTCTGGGATTTGATTTCCATTTTAACCAGGCACTTTTTATTGCGCACAGAGCAGCGGATGTCGTTGTAATGAACTCCAGGGGTCAGGTTTTCCTGATTCAGGGTCGCCAGCAGCGTGGTCTCGTCCTGAGACGACAAAAAGGCCTGGGCAGGAGATGCTGCCAAAGCCATGATTGCGGCAAGTGCGATAGTGATTTGTTTCATAGAAGCCTCCTTGTTTCTAACTATGCTTCAAGAGCTAGTTGTAACAAGCAGACCATCATAGGTAAAAGGTATATAAAGAATTCAGATATGCACGTAACGAATGTTATTCGTTGCGTGGGCATTCTTTCTTTTCGTCCTTACAGACCGGTTTGATATCGGCAATCACGGGCTGTGACTCGGAAGCCACTTGGCGGGTGATCACAGGGATCGGTGTGGAGTTTTTTGCGTGGCTTACTGGCGCCATCGAGCAGTTTTGATAAAACAGTATCACGACGGGATTGATTACCAGCATCGCTACGAAACTAAAACTACCTCTATTCAACATACTTGCCTCCACACTGAGTCCTAATGGTCACACCCTTTCTTTTACGGACGAAAGCCTGCAAGACTTTAGTCAATTTGTAAGGATTCTCAGCTTGATTCAAAAAAAGCCACTTTCTCATCTTGAGAGAATTCGCAGACACAGCGATAATGATTGCTGAGTGGTTAAGAGGACTATGAAAGCATTAATTTTTAGCGCGATCCTTATGACAGTTGTTGGGGCGAAGGCGAACTTCCCTGATCTTCAGCAAGACTGTATCAATGAGCTCAAAAAATTTCCGGGCGCTTGGGACGACAAGCTTTTGCATCAGGCTTGTGCCAAGGTGCAAATCGACACTCAGTGCGTGAGTGCGGAAGGCCGGCCTATCTATCATTATGAAAAGATCTCTTCCACCCCTGGAGCCAAAAAGGTTCTGGTGTTCAGTATGATTCACGGAGATGAAACGCCGGCAGGCACCGTGGGCCGTTACTGGATGGAGCGTCTGGAAGGCATCGATCCGCGCAATTCCTGGCGTGTGATTCCGGTGTTGAACCCGGATGGCGTGAAATACAAAACCCGCTACAACGCGAACAAGATTGATATCAACCGCAACTTCCCAACCAAAGATTGGGATGCGGGGGCTTTGACTGCGTGGAGGCGTTCTACGGGCTCCAACCCACGCCGTTTCCCGGGTAAAGAAGGTGGCAGTGAGCCAGAAACCAAGTGCGCGATGAAGCACCTTGGTGACTTCCAGCCGGATTTTATCGTATCTGTTCACACACCGCTCAAAGTTTTGGATTACGACGGACCGAAAGTGAAATCTCCGCCCAAGTTTGATTACCTTCCTTGGAAGTCCCTGGGGAACTACCCTGGGTCCTTGGGTCGTTACATGTGGGTCGAGCGTTCAACACCGGTGCTGACGATGGAACTGAAAGACAATCTGCCGCCGAATCTGGCGCCGTTTGATCAGCTTCAGGATATTATCGGGACGCTGGTGAAATACGAAACCTCTGCAGAGCAAAAAAAAGAGGAGACTTCCACAGCCTCCTCTCCAACGAGCTTTTTACCTGTCGCCTTGGAACACTAGTTCCAGGGCTTTCTAGAAATCACCGATAGAATCTTCAAGACCCGGGAAATCGATGAACGGGTTTCTGTTCCCTTGCATCTTGTGGATCTCGTCGTTGCGGCTGATTTCTTCATCATCAATTGGATCTTCTTTGGACCACTTGCGCAAAGTCGCTTCCTGACGGGAATCAATTGGCAGGTCATATCTTACAGAGAAATAGAACAAAGCGCGAGCCACGTTGCCGCGGTGATTTGCCGGTGGCATGAACACGTCAGCGCCACCCTGAGCTGCGCGACCGAAACGGGATACTCTGCATTTCAGGGGTTTTCTGTCCTGAACAACTTCACCAAATGGGTTGTTGCCGCGGATAGAGTTCATTTCATTGTCAGTAGGATACAAGTGGTGCATGTCAGCTTTCTGCATGCTCTTGTTGTGGCGGCCAGAGAACTTGGATTGCGGCCAGGTGTGCTCAGTGTTCACAATGTTGCCATCGGGAATTCTGCCCGGAGCCGGAGCATTGCCGCCGCGGAAATCAGCAGAGCCACGGATAGAGTCGCAGTAAACGTCCTTCACGGCATAGTCCCCGTGACCTTCATCAACCAAATAGAAAGAACCCAGAAGGAAGGTGCGAGCGCCGTCGTAACCCAGAGAAACATGCTGATAGCAGTTGTCGCCGCTGCAGCCGTTCACGATCTGATCGTAGCTGCCGTTCACACGAAGGTGGAAACTGCGAAGAACAAACTGAATGTTCTTTTTCAGATCGTCGTTGGAAATTCCGGAAGCCAGATCGTGGTGGAATTTTTCGCCATAATAAGGAACATCGCCGGAAGAAGGAGCTGCAAAAACGAATTGCCCACAAAGCGTGGATACCAGCACCAGAAGAGAAACTGCGGTCAACTTCACAAAGAACCTCCATAGTCAGGCATTTGAGGTGCCTGGTAGAAACGCTGCGCCCTATTCGCAGCATATACGGGGAAACACTATGAAGTTATTTCCAAAAGATTCCGTGGTTGCAACAACTTAATGAAAACCAACCGTATACAAACAAATTTGCGCGGTGCGGAGGTGTCATATTCGACAAATTATCGGAAACAGGGCGGTTTTTAGCCCTGCTTTTTAAGATTTTTTCAGAAAACTCTCTGGCATTTCAGGCGCAGGTCCCAGATTTTTTTCCACTCATTTTGGAATATCAAAGCCGCTTCGCGGGACTGAACAGTCAGGCGGGCCTGCAGGGATCTTTTGTCCAACTGAAGCTGATTGAGGACATCCGGGGTGTAGGTCAAGGTGGAGCCCTCTTCCAGGGCTTTCATGGTCAGGAACTCTGGGGATTCCTGCATCTCTTCTCCCGCCCAGGCGTGAATGTAGGTGGAGTTCAGGAACTTGGTGTGAAGACCCTCGGAGCGGTTATAGATGTTTTCATATTGGGAAAGCGGGATGTACTTCAGTTCGGCTTTGGCGTAGCGCTGGCCATCACGGTAAGGCACCGAACCAATACAGACTTCCACCTTGTGCATTTGAAGTTTGGCCAGATCCGGCTTCGTGACTTCGCAGGCGTAACCTTCGTCAGCGGGCCAGTCGGATGTCAGAAACTCTTGGCAGTTGTGGGCCCAGGACAGGGCCGGGAACAAAAGCATGGCAAGTACAAGCAGGCGGTTCATGGGTACTCCTGAAAGCGCTGGTTATACCTTAAAGGCCGTGGGCCTTCCAGATGGTGGCCGAGGCGCCTGAAAAAGATTCCGGACTGCTCAAGGTTCAGACAGGTGACAGCGGCTTTCGCGGTGAATCTTGTCGCTGCCAAAGCGTTATGGAATACTGCCGATGTTTCTGGAGGGGTTCCTTGGTTAAGTATTTGATGATGGAGATTGAAAAGTCTCAGCTTATGAAGGCTGTGCATGACAACAACAGCCTGGTGCTGGATCTGGAGTGCATTCTGAGTGTGGTGGATGAAACCACCGACGTTCTGGAAAGAGCCAACAGCAGTGTCACCACTAAAATCACCATCAAAAATCCCCGCCTGAACCGCGTGCCACCTGTGGGCTACGTGTCTGAAGGTCAACTGGAAATCGACGACAAACCAAAAGGTTTCCTGCCACTGAATCTGGAATACAAAGGCGACTTCCGCCTAAGTCTGACCCTCGGCCCGGATGAGTTCGAGACCGAAGGTGATGAGATCATTATCAAGACCGAGAACTCGGAGATTCCGTCGGGGTATCGTAAAATTCCCGCGATGGGGTGGTAGACTCGCTAATCTTATTTCACGATTAACTCAAGGCTGACCTTGGTTCGGGAGTCTTCGGCGGAAGGTGGAAACTTCATCGCCTTGATTTTGGAGATAATGCAGTCTTCAAATGCAGGATCTTTGAAGTTCATTTCGCGAATGCGCGGATTCTTTACAAAGCCATCTTCATTTTGAATCCAAACAAGCGTTGCTCTTCCATCCAGGCCCGGCGATCTCTTTACTGCATCTTGGATGCAGGACTTGAAAGCACCTTGATTTTGATCGAGCGTGCGGTTGGTCGCTTTTTCCGTCGCGTCCAATCGTTCTTCGCGCGTAGGTACATTTGAACAAGAAGCTAGAGCTAGCATCATCAGGGTGAGGATAACTTTTTCTTTCAATTAAAACTCCCGTTATTGGTCGGTCTCGTTGTTGTTCTTTCCACTTCGTTTATGGGCGATCCACGATAATGCAGCAAATGCTGGAAAAATAATAAATGAATATAGGACATGCGTCTTAGCTTCGGGGCCGCATGTAGTTTCCCAAGTACCTAACCCGCTCGCGATACATTGATCCAACGAGTAATCGAATAAAATAACGATCGGGACCAGTAGAATAATAAGGTAGAAAAATATGGCTGATTTTTCTTTATAGGTGGGCATGGTTCTATCTTCTGTGATTTATTTTGGCGGGTACAGTCAAATAGTAGTGAAAGAAAAAGGCTGCGGGGGATTTCCCGGCAGCCTTTTGTTTGTCTCATTAGTAAGCGAAAATCTTTTTAATGTCTTTGTCGATCTCTGGTGTGATTTCAACCTTCAAGGCGCCCAGATTTTCCTGCAGTTGTTCGATGCTGGTTGCGCCCAGGATCACGCTGCTGACTCCCGGTTGGGCGGCGGTCCATGCCAGTGCCAATTGCGTGCGGCTGCATTCCAGTTTGTCGGCGATGCCTTTAAGTTCCCACACGCGCTGACTGTTCTTTTCGGTATAGAAGGTGTCCTTCAACCAGTCGATGCGCGACAGGCGGCCTTCGCTGACGCCCTTGTCGTATTTTCCGGTCAGCATGCCAGACGCAAGCGGCGACCAGGTGACTAGGCCCATGCCGTGTTGTTGGGCTTTGGGTTGCACATTGGTTTCAAACTTGTCGCGCACAAGCAGGTTGTACTGCGGCTGTTCGACTTGCGGTTTGTAGTAACCACCCTTGTCGCAGATGTCCATGGCTTCCTGAATCTGTTCAGCGGTCCATTCGCTGGTTCCCCAGTACAGAATCTTTCCGTGATGAATTAAATCATCCATGATGCGCACTGTTTCTTCCACCGGGGTTTCCGGGTCATAACGATGGCAGAAATAGATATCCAGATAATCCGTACCGATTCGTTGCAATGACTTGTTCACGGATTCCAGAATGTGTTTGCGGGAAAGACCCTTGTCGTTGATGTCTTCACTCATCGGCCAGAAGACTTTTGATGAAATCACCAGCTCGTGGCGCGGGAAATCTTTTAAAGCTCCGCCCATGATGCGTTCGGATTCGCCTTTGGCGTAGATGTCGGCGATGTCGAAGAAATTGATTCCGGCTTCATAAGCCAGGCGCAGAATGCTGCGGACGGAAGTGAAGTCTTTGACGGTGCCACCAAAGGTGGTCCATCCACCCAGAGAATAGGTGCCGATTTTAAGACCGCAACGGCCAACGCTGCGGTAAGGCATATTGGGATTGAACATCAGGGCCTCCTTGCAGAAGCCCCATTATCTTAATGAAGAACCGGATGTTGCAAGTAATGATTGATTTCGATGATTCGGTCTTGCTGACTGACCACGGAATCCTGAATCGCCACCAGCTTTTGCATCAGATTGTCTTTAGCAAGCCTAATGGCTTCGAAGATATCCTCGTGGACGCCTTCAGCCTCGGCCTTCGCGCCGCCCTCGTTTAAGACGATGGCAATACGATACAGTTTCTTCAGACCCTCGCGGGTGAATTCGCGCCCGTCTGTTTCATACTGGAGCGCAAGTTTTCGGGGATCCCGGGCTACTACCGCAACCACAGTCTGTGGAGTCACAAAGTGTTCAAACTCTGCGATCTGCTGGTAGATAAAGGACTTAACCTCAGGATTTTGCTCAATAAGCTCAATGGTGGGGTTGAGAAGGGTCGTCATAGGCGGCCTCCTTTTCCTCGTAGTTATAGTGTAACAATGGGGTCGAATTTTGTCTGGTCAAGAAGACTGGCACCGAAAAAATAATTTGAAATCGAATAGGTTTGCATTAGAATCCCGAACCTGGACCATAGACCTGTGTCAGATTGAGATGGAAAATATTAAGTCAGAAATCAAATTAGACTCATCTTGGAAGCAGCATCTTCACCTCGAATTTGAAACCGAGCGCATGAAGAAGCTGAAAAACTTTTTATCTGCTGAATACAAGGCGGGTAAAACGATTTATCCCCGTGGCGATGACTATTTTGCGGCGATGAATCTGACTCCTTTTGACAAAGTGAAAGTGGTGATCGTCGGGCAGGATCCTTATCATGGCCCCGGTCAGGCGCACGGACTTTGTTTTTCTGTGCAAGACGGCGTTCGTTTTCCTCCGTCTCTTAGAAACATCTTTAAAGAACTTCACGACGACGTGGGCGCGACCATTCCACAAAGTGGCTCCTTGACCAAATGGGCTCAAGAAGGTGTGTTGTTGCTAAATGCCGTGCTGACAGTCGAGGACGGAAAGGCCGCTGCCCATCAAGGCAAGGGCTGGGAAGAGTTCACCGACAAGATCATCCACGTGCTGAACGAAGAAAAAGAAAATCTGGTGTTCATTCTGTGGGGTTCTTACGCGCAGAAAAAAGCGTCCTTCGTGGATCGTAAAAAACACCTGGTGCTAGAGGCTGTGCATCCATCGCCATTGTCCGCTCACCGCGGATTCTTTGGGACTAAGCCCTTCTCCAAAACCAATGCCTATCTGAAATCCAAGGGTATTGGCGAAATCAACTGGAACCTGGTTTAACTCCTTCGGGGGGCGTCCAAAATAGATCCATCCCGGTGTTTTATATCAAGCCTGCAAGGGTAAAAGCTCTAGTCTTCACTGGGGACCTTGGCTAAGATATAAGAAGGTCTCAATTATTCACCAGGAGGATTTATGAGATGGCTTGTTATGGTGGCTTTCGTGGCACCCGTCTTTACAGGCTTGAATCCGGCACAGGCGGGTCCGTCGATCCGTTTGGTCGCAAGTGAACACTCCACCATCACCGCAGACACCGTTAAAAGCATCCGTGCCGATGGCAACGGGCTGCTGGTGGTCTTTACGAAAACAGCCGGAACCTATTATCTGGATCGTGATGTCATCAACTTTGAGACCTACCGCAGAAAGCTGGAAGAAAGTCTGAAAAATCAGAAGCCTGTCAGCGTCAAGGCCGAGCAGCATCAGCTCAATATTGTTGAAGTAAAATAAGGCCCCGTTGTAAACTGGTCTCCGTCGTAAGGAGACCTTTTATGCGTCATATTGCTGCTGCTTTTGTAGTGTTGTCCCTAGCTTCCCAATCCTTTGCCACTTCCGCTGAAGAAGTGAAAACCAAAACCGCTGAAGCAGCCACTGCTGCGGCTGATTACACCAAAGAACAAAAAGAGCAGTTCCAAAAAGACATGGAAGAAAATCTGGCGAAAATGAAAAAAGAAATCGCCGAGATGAAAGAAGCTGCCTCCAAGAAAACCGGCGAAGCAAAAACTGAGTACAACGATCAGATCAAAGCTTTGGAAAAAAAGCAGGAAGAAATGAAGAAAGATCTGGCGAAGATGAAGAAAAGCTCTGGCAAAGCCTGGGGCGAAATGAAAAACGGAATGAGCAAAGCGTGGGATGCGATCTCTGATTCCTACGGTAAAGCCAAAGCCCACCTGTCAGAAGAAAAATAATGAAAAAAAGCGCACTGCTCTTCACCACAGAATTACCTCGTCCCGCAGACCTGGGGGAAGAGCTGTTGTTGGTCCACGACGAGATCTTGCCTCGTAAATCCAAAGCCTTTAAAAAATGGATGGCACAGTTTCCACTGCGTTATCCGGTGAAGGCCGGGGAATCTCTTAAATCCGTTCAGAACTTTTCCGAACACATCACCAAGATCGTCAAGCTGTGTGAAGGCGCTTCCAGCCGGCGTTTGACGGTGGTGGTGGCCGGAGGCGGCAGTGTCGGGGACTTTGGCGGCTTTGTTGCCAGCATCCTGAAGCGTGGCGTGCGTCTGGTGCACATGCCCAGCACCTGGCTTTCGGCGATTGATTCTGCTCATGGTGGCAAGACCGCTTTGAATGTGGGATCAGCGAAAAACCAGATCGGCACTTTCTATCCCGCTGACAAGATTGTTTTGTCTCGTTCGTTGCTGATGGCTCAGCCAGATGCCCGAGCCTTTGAAGGTTTTGGCGAACTGCTTAAGATCGCTTTGATTGCCGGGGGACCGCTGTGGCGGGATCTGGCGAAAGAATACGAAGTGAATGCGGCGGTGCTGTGGAAATACCTTTCCAGTGCCATTGATGCCAAATACAAAGTTGTCGCCAAGGACCCGGAGGAAAAATCCGGTCATCGTCATATCCTGAACCTGGGGCATACTTTGGGTCATGTGCTGGAAACCCAGTACGAAATGCCACACGGGGTGGCGATCAATTACGGGCTGGAGTTTGCTTTGCGCTTCAGCTTGCACAAAAAAATCATCACACCTGCTGAGTACGAAAAGCTGATGCTGTCGCCTGTAATGGGTTATCTGCTGTCACCCGTGCGTGATGAGTTGCTGCAGACCAAAGAATCGGTTCTGCGCGAATTCAGAAAGCAGCTTCTTAGTGACAAGAAAAAGACTTCGTCAGAAGTTTTGCGTTTCGTTTTCTTAAAAAAGCCCGGCCAGTGTGTCGTGCGTGAAGTCAGTGTGGATGACATCCTGGTGGAAGTCTGCCGTCAGAAAGAAGATGAACTCAATGGCTGATTTCCGATTTCAGGGCGAGATTCCTGGTTCCAAATCCATTTTCAATCGCGCTTTGATCGTAAAAAGCTATTTCCCGGTGCTGGATCTGCAGGGGCATTCCGAATGTGACGACGTCGTTCACATGCGTGAGGGTCTTAAAGAAATCCGCGAACGCAGTCGTATTGATTGCGGCGAAGGCGGCACCACGTTCCGCTTTATGGCGCTTCGGGCATCCCGCATGCGCGGGGTTCATACGCTTGAGGCCACACCTCGTCTGTTGCAAAGACCGCAAAAAGGTTTGCTGGATTTGTTGTCTCAGCTGGGTGTGCAAACCCAAATCAAGAATCGCGAAATGTTCGTGGTGTCTGAAGGGTGGAAGCGTCCGCGCGCCCCATTGAAAGTAAACACCTCTGAATCCAGTCAGTATGCTTCGGCTTTGATTCTGAACTGCTGGCTTTTGGATTTCGATCTGGAATTTGAACTGGTCGGCGACAAGGTTTCTGAATCGTACTTCCAGTTGACCGTGCAGATGCTGAAAGAATTGGGCATGCGCATGCAGGTTCAGGGCAACAAGTACCTGATCCCGGCCGGCCAGCGTATCAGCAAGCTTGAATACCGTGTGGAATCGGATCTGAGTTCGGCATTCACCATGGCGTCTGCTGGCGCCTTGGTGGGGGGAGCCAAACTTTTGAACTATCCGGTGAAAAGCTCCCAGCCGGACGGCGTCTTTGTCGAGATCTTCAAGCAAATGAATATCGAAACAGAAATGGTCGAAGGCGCTTTGTGTGTGAAGCCTTCCACAGGCTTGCGTGCGGTGAATTGGGATCTTTATCAGTCCCCGGATCTGTTCCCGGTGCTGGCGGTGCTTTGCAGTTGGGCCAATGGCAGCTCCAAGCTTTTCAATGCGCCTCATTTGGCGGCGAAAGAAAGTAATCGCATTGCCAAGATTGCTGATTTGTTTGAACGCCTGGGCATTTCCCATGAAGTCTTGCCGGATGGCATGATCATTCACGGCAACCCCCAGCAAAGCCTTAAAAAAGGCATCACTTTTGATTCTGATCAGGATCATCGCATGGTGATGGCGGCCACATTGATGAAGCTAAAAGGCCATGACATCACCATCGAAAACCCCGAGGCCATCAATAAGAGTTTTCCTGAGTTCTGGGACATGATAGGTATCAAGGCATGATTACAGTCGTCGTTGGCCACCGCGGAACCGGAAAAACTGAAATGATGAAGCGTCTGCAGATATACCTGCGAGACGAGTCCGCGGAGATCATTGACCTGGATGAATCCATCGAAGAAAAAATCGGAAAAACCATCCCCGAACTTTTCTTAGAGCACGGCGAGGCCTATTTCCGCGAGTTGGAGCGCCAGCTTTTCCTTGAGACTTTGCAAAAGCCCCACACGCAGATGTTCCTGGTGCTGGGGGCGGGCTTTGATCTGTCCGTGATCCCAGAAAACGTGCGCGTGCTGTGGGTTCGTCGTACCACCGATCTTGATGGTAGAATCTTCTTGAACCGCCCACGCCTGAACCCGGAATTATCTCCGCTGGAAGAATTCCACAAGCGCGCCGTTGTGCGCGAAGCCCGTTATCGTGAACGAGCCGATGAGGTCTATCTGATGCCGGAAGGTCTTTTTGAAAATCGCCATCACGCCATGGCCGTTGAAAAAGCTCTTTTGACTCACAGTTTGTATGACATCGGTGGCGCGGTGACGATCCCGTCCGAAGTCTTTGCGACGGAAAAGCGCTGGGAACTTTTTAAAGCCCGCTTCGTGAACCGAGGTGTGGGTTTGTTTGAGCTGCGCGATGATTTGCTGACCTTTGAACAGATCCAGCGCGTGGTGCAGGAAATGGCCAGCGAGCGCCTGCTGTACTCTTTCCGTAAGGCCCCGGAAAACGCCGAAGCTCTGATGCAGGAGCCTTTGATTGCGGTTTTGAATCGTGTCGCCTGGATTGACTGGCCGGTGGAGCTGGGATCACCCGAAGATCTTTTGCGGGTGATTTCATCCGATAAATTGATTTTGTCTTTGCACGATGACTCCCGCAAAGAAATGTGGCAGCAGTTTTCTCATCAAGCGGCACAGTTGAAATATGCACCGATGGTCGACACCTTCAGTGAGCTGAAGACGGGCCACGAATGGCAGCAGGGCGAACCTTCCCGCCGCAGTTTCTTGCCGCGGTCCCCGGATGGTCGCTGGGAATGGTATCGCCGTTTGCAAAAAGGTCATCAACTGATCAATTTCTGGCGCGAAGGGGATGGCACTGCGGGGGATCAACCTTCGCTCTGGGCATGGATGATGACTCCGACGGGGGTGAATGGTTTTGCTGCGGTTCTGGGTGATCCCGTTCGTCACAGCTATACTCCGCTGGAACATTCTGATTTCTTCCACAAAATGAATTTGCCGGTCTTCGCAGTCGCTATTTCCCGTGAAGAGTGGGATCAGGCCTTCCCGGTGGTGCAAGGCATGGGGCTTCGTTATGCGGCGGTCACGTCCCCTCACAAAGAAAACGCCGCCAAAGTCTGCAAACATGAAACCCTGAAGGCCGTGAACACTCTTTTCTGGAATGAAAAGACCAGATCATGGCAGGGGACCTCCACCGACGATCAGGGCTTTATGGAACTGATCGAGGGTGTTGGTATGATTGCGCCTTTGCAAAAAGAAATTTCCGTCTGGGGCGGGGGTGGCGTGCTGGAAATGATTGAAAAAGCCCTGCCGCACGCAAGCTTCATTTCTTCGCGCACGGGGAAGCCCCGCGCAGGGTCTGAAGATGCCGAAACCCTTTTGCCCAAGATTGTGATCTGGGCTGCACCTCGCGGACCGGAAACCCAGATGCCACCTGCACACTGGAATCCGGCGATGGTGTTTGATTTAAATTACAAAGAAGATTCCATGGGCCGTGAATATGCCCAGCGCTGTGGCGCCAATTATCAGTCCGGGCTTGTGATGTTCACAGCCCAGGCGCAAGGACAGCGAATGTTCTGGCGCAAGTCCGAGGAGAACGCATGAGTGCAAGTCAGTTCGGTTCCCGTTTTGTGATCACGACTTTCGGTGAAAGCCATGGGACTGCTTTGGGCGTGGTGATTGACGGCTGTCCGGCCGGAGTGAATTTTGACGAAGCACTTCTAAAAAAAGAACTGGAACGCCGTCGTCCCGGTCATCATGGTTCGGGTCAGATTGTGTCCGGTCGTCAGGAAGCAGATGCTCCGGAAGTTCTGAGCGGCGTTTTCGACGGTAAAACCCTGGGCACGCCGATGGCGATCATTGTGCGCAATCAGGATGCAAGATCTCAGGATTATTCTGCCATCAAGAATTCCCCGCGTGCGGGCCATGCCGATGACATGTGGAAGAATAAATTCGGTCACAGCGATCATCGTGGGGGCGGCCGGTCTTCCGGTCGTGAGACGGTGTCCCGCGTGATGGCGGGGTCTGTGGCGCAGATGATGATGAAACACGTCAGTGCGCCAACCAAAGTGATTGGTTATGCCTCACAAATTGGTCCGATGACCTTGACCGATGCCGAACGCAAAGAAGTCAGCAAGAAAGACATCGATTCCTTCCAGGCAAGATTCCCCTCCAGCCGCGATCAGGAAGTGGCCGCGCTTTTAAAGAAAGCCCAGGACAACGGCGAAAGCCACGGCGGCGTGGCCGAGATTCTGATTCAGAATCCACCAGCCCATTTGGGTCAACCGGTGTTTCATAAACTGAAATCCGATCTGGCGATGGCTTTCTTGAGTGTCGGGGCCACCAATGGCTTTGAGCTGGGGCTGGGCTTTGAGTCCGCCGAAGTCAAAGGCACGGAATTCCATCAGGGCCCTCAGGACGCCTATGGCGGCATCCGCGGCGGGATTTCCACCGGGGAAAGCATTCTGCTGCGGGTTTCCTTTAAGCCCACAAGTTCGATTCTGGATGTGGCAAAAAAAGGCCGCCACGATCCCTGCATCGTGACCCGTGCGATCCCGGTGCTGGAGGCCATGACATGGCTGGTGTTGGCAGACCACTATTTGTGGTCTAAAACTGATCGCATCTAGAATTTATTTACAGACATCAGCTGCGGCGTCAAACAAGAGGTACTAAAATGGTTTCTGATATTTTCAATCCAGAGTGGTGGACGGAAGTTCCTGGTTTTAACTTCAAGGACATTACTTATCACCGCGCCAAAGATCAGGGCACAGTTCGTATTGCCTTCAATCGCCCTGAAGTGCGTAATGCCTTCCGTCCGCAAACTGTAGACGAACTATATACCGCTTTAGAGCATGCACGCATCACGGCTGACGTGGGTGTGGTTCTGATCACAGGTAACGGTCCTTCGCCGAAAGATGGTGGCTGGGCGTTCTGTTCTGGTGGTGATCAGCGCATTCGCGGTAAAGACGGCTACAAGTACGAGGAAAAAGAAGCTCAAGGCAAGATGGATCTGGCTCGTCTGGGTCGTTTGCACATACTGGAAGTTCAGCGTCTGATTCGTTTCATGCCGAAAGTGGTTGTGGCAGTTGTTCCCGGCTGGTCCGTGGGTGGCGGGCATTCTTTGCATGTGGTGTGTGACATGACGATCGCCAGCCAAGAGCATGCGATCTTCAAACAAACGGATCCGGACGTGGCAAGCTTCGATTCCGGTTACGGCTCTGCGTACCTGGCTCGTATGGTGGGTCAGAAGCGGGCTCGTGAAATCTTCTTCCTGGGGCGCAATTACACAGCTCAAGAGGCCTTTGACATGGGCATGGTGAACGCCGTGGTTCCGCACAAGGATCTTGAAAAGGTGGCTTTGGAATGGGCCAAAGAAATGAACTCAAAAAGCCCGACGGCGATGCGCATGCTGAAGTATGGCTTTAACATGATCGACGACGGCCTTGTTGGTCAGCAACTGTTTGCGGGAGAGGCGACTCGTCTGGCTTACGGGACAGAGGAAGCCGTGGAAGGGCGTAACTCGTTCGTTGAAAAACGTCCGAAGGATTTCTCCAAATTCCCTTGGCATTACTAGGGGCAAGATACAGAAAAGAATAAACTCCGAAAACACGGTCCGAAAGACCGTGTTTTTTCATTTAAAACCAGCCCAACGATTTGAAAATCCCTATCAAGTGCCAGTGCTTGAATACAGCTGTATTTGTTTGTGCGAGGGGAGGACAATAGGGTCATGAAACTTGCTATATTCTTCGCACTGCTAGCGTTCGTAGGACTGGCATTCTGGGGATGCCCGACGAAGAAGTATATTCCAGATCCAACCCCACCCCAGCCTGAAGTGCAGATTCAATCCATGCGGTATGATGAAGTGTTAAGACAACATGGGCAGGCCCCACCGGTGGGACCTCGCCAAGACCAGCGTCGAATGCTGGCTATGAATTACTAGAAAATACTGATTCCCACAGACAGGAAGGTTTCGGAAGAATCCTGCGGACTCATGCCGGCCTCAATGTTAAAGCCCATGCCTGACAAATAGATCATCGCATAGTTGCGTTCGTTGTATTCTTCAAACGTCAGGCGTTTGTAGCCAACGCCCGCATAGAATGGCAAAAAGTTGGCCGTTTCAAAGTACCAGCGATAAGCCAAAGCCAAGCCGCGGTACTCAATATCTTCTTTGGATGAAGACACGGAACGCTCAACACCCACCAGAAAGCGGTCTCGCAACCAGATGCTCAAGTCCAACGCCAAAGCATTGTCCTTAATTTCTTTGCCGTTGTGATGAAGGCTGACGAAGGTTTCTTTTACGTTCAAATCAAAGCTGGCTTTGGCATCCCGAGAGCTGAACGTGCGCGACGGCTGGTCTTTCAGTGTCGCCAGTTTCGCCGGATGAATCATGCGCCCAATGCTGCCCGCCGCTTTGCGCACGTACTTGGCGGACACCACGCCGATGATTTCACCCTGATCATTCAAAACCGCACCGCCGGAATTCCCCGGGGACACGGACATGTCGGTCAGGAAATTTTTGTCAGAGTTGATTTTGGTGACCATGCCTTTGGTGAAGTTGAAAAGCATGTCGTTGTTCAGATTTGTATCGAAATCCAGTCTTGTCCCGAACGGGTGCCCGATGGTGGCGCATTCCTGGCCCACTTTGATGGAAGCAAGGTTTGCAAACTTCAGGGGCGTGGCTTTCGCCGGAGCATCCAGGGTCAGAATCGCGATGTCATTGTCTTTGTCCCAGCGGCTGATGATGGCGCTTTGCTGGGTCACGACCTTGTCGTTTTCAAGCCATTGAACGGTGATCGGACGAAGATCAAAAACACAGTGGCGGGCTGTTAGAATTTCTGTCGGGGAAATCAAAGCGCCGGAACAAACCCCGCCTTTAGAGCGGATCACCGGAATTGCGGGACGCGCTTTTTCAAAGACCGCAGACCATACGGTGTCTGCGGCAGTTGCCGGAAGAGCCACTGCCATCAGAAGAACGCCAAATAGGAATTTCATAAATTATTTTACGGTGCCTTTATAGATGTAAGCGATACCACCGGTCAGGGTGATGTATTCCATTTTGGAATAAGAACCGCTTTCTTTCATCAGATCCAGGAAGCCTTCACGGCAAGGGAATGCCGCAGAGGATTTTTGCAGGTATTCGTAAGCTTCTTTCTGGCCCGTGACGATGCCGCCGATTTTAGGCAGGATGTTCTGGGAATAGAAATTGTAAAGCGCACCGAACACCGGAATGTTCACCTGGCCAAATTCCAGAACCATCACTTTGCCGCCTGGGCGAGTGACACGCGCCATTTCTTTTAGCGCCTTCACCGGATCACCGACGTTGCGGATACCGAAAGAGATGCTGCAAACATCAAAGCTGTTGTCAGCGTATTGAAGCTGGGTCACATCGGCTTGTTCAAAAGTGATGTCCAAACCGCGCTCTTTGGCTTTGCCCGGAGCCGGGATCAGCATTTCTGCGCAGAAATCAGTTCCAGTCACAGCACCCGTGCCGACAGTTTTTTTGAACTCAATCGCCAGGTCACCTGTGCCAGTGGCACAATCCAAAACCTGATCACCGGCTTTGGCGCCGCTGTACTTCACCAGTTTTTTTCTCCACAGGTGATGGATGCCCATGGAAAGGACGTTGTTGCCCTTGTCATAGTTCGCCGCCACTTTAGAGAACATGTTTCTGATGATTTCAGGATTTGGAGAATGATTAGACATAAACTTCCGCCTTGTGCGCTTTGTGCAGTGGACGGTCGATAGCCGTCAGGATTCTATCAAGCTTCTTCATCATCACCGAGAAGTCATTCAGGGTCAGCGCCTGCATGCCATCAGACAGAGCTTCTGCCGGACGAGGGTGAACCTCGACGATGATACCATCGGCGCCCACCGCTGCGGCTGCGTAAGCCAGATCCGGAACCAAAGCGCGGATGCCCACCGCGTGAGAAGGATCCACGATCACCGGAAGGTGCGTGTTCTTTTTCGCGTAAGCCACAGCGTTCAGATCCAGAGTGTTGCGAGTTGCAGTTTCGAAGGTGCGAATACCACGTTCACACAGAATCACATTTTGGTTGCCCATTTTGGTGATGTATTCAGAGGCTTTGATCCATTCGTCGATGTAAGCAGCCAAGCCGCGTTTCAAAAGCACCGGCTTTTTCTGACGGCCCAGTTCTTTCAGCAGCTCATAATTTTGCATGCTGCGGGAACCAACCTGGAAGCATTCCACGATGTCGTAAACTTCCTCGATTTGACGGATGTCAGTCACTTCGGACACAAGGCTCATGTTTAGTTCTTTGCAAACAGTGCGAACCATGTCGAAAGAGTTTGCGCCCAGACCCTGGAAAGCAGTCGGGGAGGTACGCATTTTCCAAATGCCACCACGAAGCAGGTGTGCGCCTGCGGCTTTAACGCCGGAAGCGGTTTCCATGAACTGAGCCTGGCTTTCAATTGAACAAGGGCCGGCGATCACGGTGAAATTAGGTCCCCCGATATCAAAACCGCCAACATTGACAATTTGGGTTGAGGGACTTGTTTGCATAGTTTGCGTTTCCATAATACGAACTTCTTCTCGCCCTTGTTTTAACATTTTCACAACTACTAAGTTGAAAAAAGAGGGTCCTTTTGTGGATCGGCAGAATAGCATAACGCTCGAAGGCATTACAAACTTTTTGGAGGCAGGGGCCCTCTTGCGACATGGAAACCAATGGATTCTCATTGAGGGGCCGTTCGCTGCAGAACCAACCCCAAATAGTGTCGAAATTTCAGTATTTTGCCCGGATTTCTATGATCTGACGACCCCGGCCCGCTGGTACGGGAAAGCCCGGCACGCCCTCTCTACAGAGGAATTGCGTCGCATTTGTGAGGCCTACTTGGCTCAAGGGCCCCGTACTGTGGAGCCCTTAATGACCGCACACTGGGAAGAGCCGCGTCTGGAGGACTTTGCCGAGGCCCTTTCCGTGATCCAGTCCCGCATTGAAAAAAACGAAATTCAGAAAGCCGTTCCGGCTGTGTTTGCCCGGACCGCTCAGACCGTCACGGCCCGTGATCGTGCGCGCATGTTGGTGAAGCTGTCCGAAGCTCCATCGACGTTGTTTGTTTATGGATTCTGGAAAGACGGTGAAGGAGTGCTGGGGGCAACACCGGAAACACTCTTTGATTTTTCCAAAGGTGTTTTAAAGACCATGGCGTTGGCGGGCACCTGCCCGAAAAATGAAAGCACCGAGCGTGAATCGCTTTTGCGTGATAAAAAAGAAATGCTGGAACACCAGTTGGTCGCCGAAGACATCAAAGAGCGTCTGTCTGTCTGGGGCGCCGTGCAGTCCTCCGCGCCGTATATTCTGGAGCTTCCGACCCTGTATCACCTGAAAACCGACATCAGCGTGGTTTGTCAGACACAGCCGGATTTTGTGGAGCTGGTGAAAGCCCTGCACCCTACGCCGGCCTTGGGCGTGGCGCCACGGTCCGCCGGGTATGTGTGGATGCAGGCGCTGCCGGGGCAGCAGGGGCGCCGCAGGTTCGGAGGTCCTTTTGCCTTTATCGGGGCTGAGGAGGCCCTGTGTCTTGTCGGCATTCGCAATTTGCAGTGGAGTCAAGACTCTGCGATGATTGGTTCCGGCTGTGGTGTAGTCGCGGCCAGTGAACTGGAAAGAGAATGGCGGGAGCTTTTCCAAAAGCGCCTGTCCGTGAAAAAGATATTGGGGCTTGAAGTATGACAAACATGGAACTTGCAGCAAAAGTCATTCAGGAACTGGTGCACACCGGAGTCAGAGAATTTATTCTTTGTGCCGGCGCCCGCAACAGTCCGATGGTTCACATTCTGGATGAATGCAAGAATCTGAAGGTTTATTCATTCTTTGAAGAACGTGCCGCAGGCTTCTTTGCTCTGGGCCGTATTGCCAGCACCCGTCGTCCAGTGGCGGTGATCACAACATCAGGAACTGCTGTGGCGGAACTTTTGCCCGCGGCTGTGGAAGGCACCTATTCTTCTTTGCCTCTGATCATGGTGACGGCGGATCGTCCGAAGCACTATCGTGGTTCCGGAGCTCCGCAGACGATCGAACAAGTGGGTATTTTCTCTTACTACAACGAAGTGGCTTTGGATCTGGACAGCGAAAACTCGCATCTGTCATTCAAATCCCTGTCCTGGAAAAAACCAATTCACGTCAACGTCAGCTTTGAAGAACCGCTGATCGACGGTCCGGTACCACAAATTCATATTCCCAGTGTTTCTGAACGCACCAAGCTGCCCGTGCAAATTCCACTGGGCACGCTGAAAGAAATGGAAACTTTCGTCAACACCCACAAGCCACTGGTGATGGTCGGGATCCTGCCGGAAAAAGCTTACGGCACTGTTTTGGATTTCCTGAAGCAGTACAAAGCGCCGGTTTATTGCGAAGGCATTTCCAGTCTGCGTGGTCATCCGGACTTGAAGGATGTTGAAATCAGATCCGGTGAAAAAATGATTCATCGTATTCTGGAGATGGGCGTTTGCGATTCCATCCTGCGCATCGGGGGTATTCCGACAGCGCGTGTGTGGCGTGATCTGGAAGACAAGTACAAAGAGCTTCCGGTGTTCTCGGTCAGCTTCAATCACTTCACAGGCCTGAGCCGTCCGGTTCAGCACTGCAATTCTTTGGATTTGCTAAGTCAGGTGGAATTCTCGTATCCGCATCACGAAAACGTGAAGGTGAATATCGAGGACGCGGCTCGCGCGACGCAGATTCGTCAGCTTTTGGACAAGTATCCTGATTCCGAGCAGGGCATGATCTATGCGATTTCAAAACGCATGAAGGGCTCATCGGTTTATCTTGGAAATTCTTTGCCGATCCGTGAGTGGGACTCCAGCTCTTCGCATGATTTCCCTCCGGCGCGGGTGGCGGCCAACCGTGGCGCCAACGGTATCGACGGACAGATCTCAACCTTCCTGGGCTGGGCTCATCCAGAGCTTGAAAACTGGTGCCTTGTTGGAGATTTAACAGCGCTGTATGATTTATCGTCACTTTGGGTAACTTCCCAGCTGGATGCGAAAAAATTCCGCGTTGTTGTGATTAATAATGGCGGGGGGCAGATTTTCCACCGCATGTTTAAGAAAGAGATTTTCATAAACAAACACCAGATTTCTTTCGAATCGTGGGCAAAGATGTGGAACTGGTCCTACGACAAATGGCATACTATTCCAGAAGACAACAAAGAGTTGAACCTGGCGGACCATCAGATCATTGAGCTGAGTCCTAACTGGGAACACACTCAAGAATTCTGGAAGGAGTACGACTCATTGTGGAAAGAGTGAATCTCTTTTTCCTTCACGGCTTCCTTGGAAGACCCACGGACTGGGCGCTTGTAAAAGCGCACTTGCCGCAAACTGAAGGACTGCGCATTTTTACACCGGATTATTTCAAAGAACTTTCCCTGGGGCCGACACATTCGTTCGAGACCTGGGCGGAAAACTTTGTCAGATGGGTTGAAATTCATGGTGGTGGCAGTGCCGCCCGCAATGTTCTGGTCGGATATTCTTTGGGTGGTCGTCTGGCGCTGCATGCTCTGGAAAAAAAGCCTGCCCTGTTTTACAAAGTCATGCTGGTGTCCACCAACCCCGGCTTCAATGATATGCACGAATCCTTTGATCCTATTTCTGAAGAGCGCCGTCAGCGCTGGATGAATGATTCCTATTGGGCTGAGGAATTTTTAAAGGCCCCGTGGGACATGGTTCTGCGCAACTGGAATGCCCAGCCGGTGTTTGGCGGGGCTGAAGCTGAGCCATCCCGGTCAGAAAAGGAATACTCGCGCGAGGCGCTCAGCCTGGCGTTGACCCAGTGGTCACTGGCACAGCAAAAGAACATGCGTGGTCTGCTGGAAAAGCAGATTCAGAAGCTGATCTGGATGGTCGGGGAGCGTGATGAAAAGTTCCTGGAGATGTCCCGTCGACTGACGGAAGAGGTCCCGGGGTTCCACTTTGAAACAGTGCCCTCTTCCAGTCACCGGGTTTTGTTCGACAGCCCCAAAGAACTGGGCGAAAGAATTCGTCAGCTTTTACAGAAGCTTCTTTGAATTATCATCAATCCACTGGCGATATTTTATCACATTCATGTAGATGGATTTGTCTTTGCAAAGGTCTTTATTGTCGATGTACTGGCTTTTCTGGCTGGCTTTGACTTCGCCAGGCACGGTCCAGGAGATCGCTGAAGCCACACCCACGACATAGTCCTTGCCTGAATAGCGCATCAGCGCCGGTCCACCCGAGTCGCCGTTGCAGATGCCTTTGCCGTCTTCCTGATTGATATAAAATTGAGTCTCGTCGCTGCTGAAATGACTGATGGTCAGATCCACGTGGCGCAGCTTGCCTGAACCTTGAGTGTCATCGGCAGAAGTTTTTTTGCCCGAAATGCGCCCGTAGCCAGCGGCCGTGAAGATCAGGTCTTTGCTTAGAGGGAATTTGGAATCCGGCAGGGTCAACGGACGATAGGACGCCGGGGCATCCTCTTTCATCGAGATCAAAGCAATGTCATTGCGCTCGGTGGAATTTAATTTTTTGTATTTGTCGTGAGTGGCCACCTTGTGGGCCTTTTTCATCACGTACTGACCTGCCAGCGGATTCAGGCCGAATGCCAGAGTCAAACCCTCAGCACCTTTACCCACGCAGTGAGCGGCGGTCAGAATCAGGCGTTTGGAAATCAGCGCACCTGTGCAGTAGGTTTTTGTCGGGTTGTCATAGATCAACACCACATACTGGGAAACGATATTGTCTTTGGCGGTCATGGTGCCGCCGACAATGGCCGTGTCATTCGGAGCCGGGGAATAGGCTGCTTCATAGCCTCCGCAAGCCGAAAGAATCAAAACGATGAAAGAGCTAACGTACAACTTCGTTTTCATACTTCCCCGGACTATTTAGGCAACAACTGGTTGGGGTCAACCAGAGAACTGGAAAGTCTGGTGACCATGCGATTGATCCAGGACTTATAGTACAGCGTGCTGGTGAAAGCTGCGTACTGAGAGCAGTCGTTGTTTTCGTCCTTCACGCCACGGCTGGTGATACCCATCAGGAACAGTTTACCGTTTTGTTCAAGGTACGCAGGCCCTCCGGAATCCCCGTGGCAAGCTCCTGTGCCTTGGGTCTGATCGACAAGGAATTCAGAAGTGCTGTAATTTGGACTGTCGATTTTAACTTTTGTCGTGCGCAATGTGCCGATGCCGGCGCCGGTTTTGCCATCTGCGATGCCATAACCTGCAAGAACGATCTCTGCACCTTTTTTGATGTTGCGTTTGTTGCCCAGAAGCGTGGCTGGCTTATAGCCCGCCGGAAGTTCGCCCGAGAATTTAACAAGAGCGATATCACCAGTGTCATAGTCTTCGCCCTGGCGATTTTCCCAGTATTGGGAAACTTCCACTTTTTCAACCTTGCGGTGTTCGCTGGTGGCCGTGATTGTTGTGCCGAAGAACACGTACATGTCTTCTTGGAAAAGACCTATGCAGTGAGCGGCTGTCAGAACGATATTGTTGGTAAGAAGTGAACCTGTGCAGATTTGACCCTCGAAGGCATCATACACAGCGACGATGCTTTGGCTCATGGAGTCTTCGGACTTAACTTCCGTTCCCCCGATGATTCCGTCTCCAGATGTCAGAATGCTGGAGTCGTTTTTTTGTGGCGCGCAGGCTGAAAGTGCCAGACTTGCCATGATCCCCGAAATTAGCAACTTATTCAGTTTCACTAAAATCCCCCCGGATTTCGCTCCACAAAGCTTGTGGTTCGTGGCACTGAATAAACCCTTTTTGGCACTGCGTGACAAGATGATAATGCTTATATCAGCCATAAGGGGAAAAACCCCCTATGGCTTTGAAAGTCTTACAGATCTCTGAAACTGTCTGTGGCTTCAATAAGAGCTGAGCGGGTTCCAGGTTCGGCCGCTGCGTGGCCTGAATCCGGGATGATTGTAAATTTTGCCTCCGGCCAGGCCTTGTGCAGTTCCCAGGCGGACTTCGCCGGGCAAACCACATCATAGCGGCCCTGAACAATGGCGCCCGGGATGTGGCGGATTTTATCCACGTTTTCCAGCAGCCAGTTGTTGGTTTTAAAGAAGGCGTTGTTGGTAAAGTAATGGCATTCGATGCGCGCAAAGCTTAACGCGTATTCCGGGTCATCGAACTCATCCACCGCTTTCGGGTCCACGATCAGACGGGAGGTTGCGGCTTCCCACTTGCTCCACGCTTTGGCAGCTTCCAAACGGACATCTGCGTTTTCGTGAGTCAGGCGTTTGTAGTACGCAGCCACCAGATCATGGCGTTCGTTTTCAGGGATTGGTTTCAGATATTCGTCCCAAACATCCGGGAAGATGTGGGAAGCGCCCTCTTGATAGAACCACTGAATTTCAGACGGACGGCACAGGAAGATTCCGCGCAGAACCAAAGCCTTTACGCGCTCTGGATGAGTGATTGCGTAAGCCAGCGCCAGGGTCGAACCCCAACTGCCGCCGAAGACAACCCATTTATCGATCTTCAGCATTTCGCGGATGGTTTCGGTGTCCTTCACTAGATCCCATGTGGAGTTTTCACGCAGTTCTGCGCAGGGCAAAGACTGCCCGCTGCCGCGCTGGTCGAAAAGAATAATGCGATAAGCTTTTGGATCAAAGAAACGACGATGATCCGGGTGAACACCTCCACCCGGGCCGCCGTGCAGGAACACCACAGGTTTGCCTTGTGGATTTCCGCACTCTTCCCAGTACAGAGTATGGATATCAGAAACTTTCAGCATGCCTTTATTGAAAGGCTCTAGAGCTGGATAAAATTCGCGCATAAGCACCTCGCTTGGAAAGCAAAAGACTCGCGCAGTTCTGTCACGAAGTCAAAATGCGCCGCCCGACTGATGAAAAGCGCGCATCCGGCTGCGTTGTCGGGCGGCCTTCTCACTTCGACGTGCTTGGAGCACGCCTGCGCTGCGAGGGCAGCCCTCCGCCTTGCGGCTGCACACTTTTGATCAGTCGACTTTCTAGCTTATTTGGTGACTTTACTTTTAAAGACGAGAGGACAGATGCCGGCTTTGCAGCAAAGCTTAGCGAGTTCTTTGTTGTCGTAGGTTTTTGTAAGCATCGCATGTAACAGATTCGTTACATCCCCTGATATCAGAATACTTTGGCATTCGGTTCCGGATACGAAATGGACGATACGCACTGAGCACCTCCCGCCTTCTTAGGATAATAGGGAGATTTCTTCAGAATCCATTTATTGAGAACAATTATCAAAAGATGAAAGGTCGTTGAGAATCAAGCTGGATCAGCCCTCCGGGGAGGGAGGAGGGCTTTGGCTTGGGGTTACTTGGCGATGCTAGTGCCGATGTCGCGTGGGTCTGCCACGCCATGCAGTTTGTCGCCTTCTTTTGAGACGGCCATCACGTTGCAAGGGATCGGGTCGATCTTCACGTCATAGCCCATGTCCTTCAATTGCTTTAAAACTTCCGGCTTCGGCCCTGGCGGGTCGATGAACAACACATCCGGCTGCCACTGCTGGTGGTAGCGAACCATGGTGACGGATTGATATAACGGCAATTTGAATTCGACATAGTTCAAAATTGTCTGCGCCACGCAACTGATGATGCGTGTGCCGCCCGGAGCCCCCACGGCCATCACCGGCTTGTTATTTTGAAGCAGAATTGTCGGAGACATGCTGCTAAGTGGAGTCTTTTTCGGAGCGATGGCATTGGGTTTTCCACCGATCGCACCAAACAAATTCGAAGCGCCCACTTGTGCCGAGAAGTCATCCATTTCGTTGTTCAAAACCATGCCTGTGCCCGGCGCCACGATCGCAGCCCCCATCCAGCCGTTGATGGTCTGAGTGGTGGCGACCGCGTTGCCTTTGGCATCGATCATCGAGATGTGTGTCGTTTCGGTGGATTCATATCCTGTGACTTTGCCTGCGGAAACCTCGGATGCTTTGCGGGCGCGATTCTCGGGAATCTGCTGACGACGGTCCTTCAGATATTCCGGGGACAGCAAAGTTTTCACGGGCACGTCGGTGAACTCGGGATCACCCAGATAAGTCGCACGGTCCGCAAACGCGGATTGTAAGGCGGAAGCAGCCAAGTGAATGGACTTTGTGGACAGCGGACCTGCCTTTGCCAGATTGTCAGCTTCCAGCGTGTCCAGGAACTGAATCACGTGAACACCGCCGGAACTTGGCGGTGGCATCGAAATCACTTCATAACCGTGGAACTTTCCTTCGACGGGTTTGCGCCATTTCACCTGATAGTCGTTGAAATCTTTTTGTGTCAAAAGACCTTTGCGCTCTTTGGAAAGTTTCAGCATGGACTGCGCAACGGATCCCTTGTAGAAACCGTCTTTGCCTTTTGCGGCGATCAGCTTCAGGGTTTTTGCCAGGTCTTTTTGGACCAGTAATGTTCCCAGGGCAGGGGCTTTGCCTTCTTTCGTCAGGAAGATGGCTTTGGCCGCCGGGTCTTGGGCCAGAACATCGGCGCGGTATTCAAGAGCTCTGTGGAATTCCGGGTAAATTTCAAATCCGTTTTCAGCCAATTCAATTGCCGGCTGCATGACTTGCTTTAAAGGCAGTGACCCGAAGCGCTGATGAATTTCCAAAAGACCTGCGACCAATCCGGGGACGGCCACAGCCAGAATTCCGTCTTTGGAAAGATCGGAAACGGCCTTTCCATCTTTTCCAATGTACATGTTTTCAGAGGCCTTCAGCGGCGCACGTTCGCGGAAATCAATCGCGTAGGTGTCACCGGTTTTGGCTTCGTGGAAAAGCATGAAGCCTCCCCCTGCAATCCCGGTGGACTGGGGACGCTCGACAGAAACTGTGAAGGAAGCGGCCACGACCGCATCGATGATATTTCCGCCGTCAGCAAACATTTTTTCTGCGGCTTTGCTGGAATAGCGGCCTTGGGTGGAAATCGCATACTGTGTTCCGTAGGCCTCAGCGGTGGCGTGATCCGGGCGTTCTTTGGCGGTCAGGATGACAGGTGAAGTTGAAGTCGTCTGACAACCCAGTGCCAGCAGAGAAATTGAAAGTACGAGAAGTTTTGTTTTAGTCATTGTTTCTCCATCCGGTTTTAAAGGTCCATTCAATGAATTCTTTGTGTCGCTTTTCGGGTTCTGGCGGGTGATATTCGCCGTCCATCGGGGTGATCACGAGACTTTCTATGGGATCAAGTCCCATTTCGGCTCTTCGGTTGTTGAGATTTTTTTCATCCTCAACATCGGTGATGCGCAGGATGCCGTTTTCATCCCAGTCGGCATTGGTGCCGTAAACCTGCTTTCGTCCCTCATAGAAACGAATACGGTCAATCAGAATGGCAACGTAACTTTTAGGGACTTTTCCATTCTTGGCCAGATCAATCAGCACGGGTTCCTGCATGCGCATGAACTCTGGCCAACTGATTGCGTGCAAAATGATTCTTAAAGCGGCGGTGCAGGCCTCTTCGCCGACAAGGTCGATTGTGGGGAAGCCTTTTTCAACAATCAGGTCATTCAGTTTTCTGGCATTGCGCAGGTGAACTTTTTCCATCTGGGCGTTGTAACCCTGAAACAACTCGCCCGTGGCAGCCAGTGCTTCACGCACGGCCTCGTCTTCACGCATCAGGTGCAGGATTTCTTCTGCATAGCTCATCCGAAGAATTCCCCCATGATGCGGTTTTTTTCGATGTCCGGAATGAAGCTCGCATCAAAGGCGATCTGATTGCATTTGTGGAAGTCCTCTTTGGTAAAGCCATGCACGCGGTGAAGGACTTCATAGTCATCACTCAAAGTCGTTGCAAATACGCCGGGATCGTCGGAATTGATCGTGACCAGAACGCCTGCCTGCATCAGCCTGCGGATCGGGTGTTCTTCGTAAGTCGGGAAGGACTGGGTCAGATAGTTGCTGATCGGGCAAATCTCTAGGGGAATGCGGCGGTCTTTCACCAGTTCCAATACGGACGGGTCGTTGATGATCTGAATGCCATGCCCAATTCGTTCTGCACCCAGGATCTCGATGCTGTCGCGAACCCAATGAGCAGAAACCGGGCTTGGCGTTTCACCAGAATGCACGGTGATGCGCAGGCCCGCCTTTTTGGCTTTTTGGAACAGGGGAGCAAAGACTTTCGGATCAAAGCCCTCTTCGTTGTCTGCCAGGTCCAGAGCCAAAAAGCTGTCTTTGTGGTCAATGGCGAAATCCACAACTTTTTCCGCAACGTCAAAGGACTTGATCCTTTGAACGATGCAGATCAGGCCGATCAGCATCGGGAACTGTTTGCGGGCTTGTTCGATGCCTTTTAGCAAAGAGCGGTGGATCTTTTCGAAAGTCAGGGATTTGTGTCCATCGGCGATAAAGGTCGGCGCATAACGCAACTCAAGAAGACGAACTCCGTCATTAAAGGCGTCCTCACAAGCTTCATAGGCGACGCGGGTCAGGATTTCTTCACTGGCCAGAACTTTCTGTGCATTCATGAACTTATTCAGCACCGAACCCAGGTCCTTCATGGGACCCGTAATCAAAAACTGATCCTTTTGCCCCTGGGAGGTGGGGGCCAGCGGAATGCCCACTTGCGGAGCCAGTTCCAGAATGGTGCTCCAACGCACTGAGCAGTCCAAATGACGGTGCAGATCCACTTTCAGGATGTCGCGAATATTGTGAGAATAGAGCCTTTCCATTTGATGTTCCTCGCTCTGGGCAGTAAAACTATATCCTATGACAGAACCGATTCAGATCAAAACAAAACTCGCAGGCAACCCTACTCAAGAACCTCAATTCAAAAGCTTTGTTAAAAGCAAAGACGGACGTCAGATTCCAGTGGCCGATCCTAACGCGACTCGCGCCCTTGTTTCTTTGATGGATATGAACGCCGTCCTTGGTGGCGCGGCTTCTCACTATGGCGGTCCTGCTGCTTTGGCGGAACTTATGTCCGCACTGCACGGTCATGTGTTTGATGTGGCGGCTCGTGAAAACAAGCAATGGTATGACCTGTTCCATATCGTGAACGACGCAGGTCACTGCGAAAACGGTCTGTATGCTTTGAAAGCCAATTACAAAATGGCGGGTCTGACTTTGGACAGCCTTAAAAAATTCCGTTCGATCGAAAGCGGTCTGACGGGTCACGGTGAAGTGCACTGCTTCCCGGAAGGGGTGTTTATCTCCAACGGTCCTTTGGGTTCTGCGTTCCCGCAGACTCAAGGTGTGGCGATGGGCGAGGCGATCTCTGGCAAAAACCGTGTGACGGTGACCACGATCTCTGACGGTGCCTGCATGGAAGGTGAAGCGAAAGAAGCTTTCGCGGCAATTCCGGGTCTGGCAAAAACCGGCAAGATGGGTCCTTATGTTTTGATCATCAGCGATAACAACACGAAACTTTCCGGTCGTATCGATGCGGAATCTTTCTCGATGACTCCGACCTTCGCGTCTTTGAAGGACCTGGGTTGGAATGTGATCAACCTTGCTGAAGGCAATGATCTGCAAAAATGTTACGACACGATTGTTAACGCTATCGAGCAGGCCAAAGCCAATCCGATGGCGCCGGTTGTAATCCACGCAAAAACCGTGAAAGGCATCGGCACCAAGAAAACCGCAGAATCCGCAACGGGCGGTCACGGTTTCCCTCTGAAAAGCCCTTCTGAATTGCCTGCATTCGTTGGCGAAATTCTGGGTGGCGCGGCTTTGCCGGATGTTTTCAATACCTGGATTGCTGAACTGAACAAATGGGAAGCGGACATCAAAGCCAGCGGTGTGAAAGATTCCGGTGAAAAAATTCAAGTCGGCATTTCTTCCGCGATGGTGCGTGCACGCAAAGCCGGTTTCCCGGTTTTGAGTGTGACTTCGGATCTGCCAGGTTCCACAGGGGTTGCGGGCTTCCGTAAAGAATTCCCTCAAGATTCCTTCGACGTGGGTATCGCAGAATCCAACATGGTTTCAACAGCGGCGGGTTTGTCCAAGCTGGGTTACATCCCGGTTGTTGATACCTTTGCTCAGTTTGGTGTGACCAAAGGCGCTTTGCCTCTGACGATGGGTGCATTGTCTGAAGCGCCGGTGATTGCGGTGTTTTCTCACACCGGTTTCCAGGATGCGGCGGACGGGGCTTCCCACCAAGCGCTCAGCTATGTGGCGATGGTTTCCTCCATCCCGCATGTGGATGTGTATTCCCTGTCTTGCAGTGAAGAAGCCGACGCTTTGATGTACACGGTGATTGAAAACTTCGCCAAAGCCCGCAAGGAAGGTAAAGTTCCGAATTCAGCGGTGTTCTTCTTGGGTCGTGAAAACTTCCCTAAGACCTATGTGGCTGGTACTTCCTATGACTTGCGTAAAGCGCAGGTTCTGGCGGACACGACAGCGGGTAAAACCAAGTCTGTGGCGATTGCAACGACAGGTTCTTTGGTCCCACAAGCTTTGCAGGCGGCTAAAGATCTTGAATCCAAAGGTGTGGGTGCGGTTGTTGTGAACTGTGCCTGTGTGAACCATGTGGACGTGGCGACCTTCAAAACTGTTTTGGAAAAAACTCAAGGGCACTTGATCACGGTGGAAGATCACCAGTTGCTGGGTGGTTTTGGTCAGATTCTGACTCATGCTCTGATGAATGCCGATGTGACCTTCAAGGTGAAAAGCCTGGGTGTTCACGGCGAATTCGGTCAAAGTGCTTACACGGCGGCTGACCTTTATCGCAAACACAAGGTGGATGCGTCCGCGATCGTCGAAACCACGGGCACCTTCTTCCAAAAAAGCGGCGCCTGGTAACAGGAGGGCCCCCCGCAGTTTTTGGGCCGACACTGCGTTAGGCTATGTGAAATAAAATGAAACCCCACTGTCGAATGGCTGTGGGGTTTTTTATTTGCAGGTCCAAGGTCCGTAAACAGATATTGCCACTAGTAGGTGTCAATCCCTTCGGTGAAAATGGATATATATCAAAACTTCTGAGGGGTTCATGAAACTTCTGACCAGCGTGATTGTGTTTGTGATTTTTGGACAGTCAGCAGTGGCGGCAACAATGCCGGCCTTCACGCGTTTTGGCGAAGGCTTCTCGGTTCAACCCAAGACCGAGAAAAAAGTCACGATGCCCAAAGTGATGTCCCAGGACACTTTGGGGCTTTGTTATTCTTTTGCTGCCGCCGCGATCATGACTGCGGAAAAATGCCGAATCGAAAAAAAAGACTGTAACAATCTGCCGGATTCAGAGGTGTTTTCCCCTTTGGACGTGGCCCGATTTGGAAATGATCCCGACGGAGAGAATACCTTCGAGTCGTCTTACCGTGGTATCCGCGAGGGCGGTCCGGGGGCTTTCACTCTGGAAGTGGCGGCAACGTTTGTCGGCAACGCGGCTTCTCAGCAGTGCATGTCTCTGGATAAAGTTCTGACGAAAATCGGCGGAGCACAGATGGGGACGGAGGCTCAGGTGGCGGCCTTCAAACGTTTGCGCAAAAAATACGATGAATACCGCAAGATTGATCCAAACTGCCAAACCTGTCTTTCTGATTTTTTTGCCACGGCCAAGACCGAAGTGGACAAGGATTTTGCTGTCGACACAGATCCGGCCCGATTGTTAAAGGCTTTCAGCGAAGAGACCTATGAAAAGTTCTTTGACCGGCTTGTGACCCCGAAAGAATGTGCTCGGGCGAAAAATCGTGCCTACTTTGAGGGGATGGGCTCCACTGAGATAAGTCTGTTTCCCAAGAAGGGGCAGAAGGCAGACTATGCGAACTCTATTGCAGAGATTAAAAAGCAATTGTCTGCCGGGCATCCAATACTGCTTTCGAATATTTGTCTGAATGAAAAATACTCCGACGACTGTCCCGCCCCAGGTGTTGAGGGCGGAAACAAACATGCGACGGTGATTTCCGGTTATCGCCGCATGTGTGACAAAGCCAACAAGTGCTATGATGCAGTTCAGATTCATAATAGCTGGGGGCAGGAGTGGCAGGACACTTATAACGGTGGCTGGGTCGATGCTGAAACGCTGTTGAACTATACCGGATATCCCGAACAAATGCTGGCCTGGCTGTCAGACAAACCAAAGGACAAATAATGAAAATGCTTGCGATGATTTCAGTTTGGATTTTGGTGGCGTCGGCAGCCTGGGCAGACCTGAAGATTTATGATGGCAAAGTATATAAGCCGTTGAAGGTGCAGGAATACCAGAAATTGAAATTGTCAGTGGATTGTTTTAAGGGAAAAACCCCAAGTTGTGATGCGTGGAAGGCCGCTCAGAAACAGGCCCCTCGCGCAAATCTGCCTCAAGCCCTCGCGGGAAATCCCGCTGCCAGATATTGTCTGGATGCCGGGGGCGAAAACCGCATCGCCAAATCAGACAAGGGTGCCGAGTTTGACTATTGCATGTTTAAAGACGGCTCGATGATCGAAGCCTGGGGACTTTATCTGAAGTTTAATCCCGTCAGCGAAAGAAAATAAAAAAGCCCCGGGGAATCCCAAGGGCCTTTAATGAACGCCGATTTACGCGGCGTTTATGCAGAAGTAAGCAGGTACCTTTTTAGAGGGTGCCGCAGAGGTACCTTTTTACTTAATGGAAACTTCGCATTGGAAGGTGCCGACTTCGGTTTGTTCGCCCAGGCCCCACCAGTATACTTTGGCAGTGTGGTCGACAACGCTGATGACCAGTTCGAATTCGTAGGATGCTTCAACCCAGAAATCATAACGAACTTCAGTGTCAGAAGCGGCGCTGGATTCTCTTGCCAATGCCGGACCGTTTTTGTCCAGAGTGGAAACAGAGTAATCACCAACACTCAAAGACCAGTTCTTCGCGTCTTCGATCAGAAGTACAGTGGGATTTTTTTGGATGTTGAAATCTTCAGATACATCCGGGCTTTGGGAAAGTTTGGTAGCTTGGCAGTCAAAAACTCTCTGGCCGGCGAAAGACAGGCTGGAGAAAAGCATCGCAGTCACAAAAAAGATAGATTTCATGATTTTGTCCTTTGTTTAATGGCGTCTTGCTATCTCGTTTAGGGCGAAAAGTCTTTGATAGAAAACCCGCAGGCTTTCAGGCCCGCGGGTTTGTATTGGAATCTCTTAAAAAAGCTCTTAAGCGGCTTTGGCTTCTTCGTGGTGAGAGAACTGCGCCATCTGACCCATTTGATCCTGATTGAACGCAGACACGATATCCACAAGGATAACGACTTTATTGTCGACTTTACCCATACCACGCACGAAGGACATCGCGTGTTCGTTGCCCAGAACCGGAGATGGTTCGATTTGGTTTTCCTGAAGGTCCACAACCTCTTTTACAGAGTCCACGATCATGCCCACCTGACCGATTTCAGTATCGATCACGATGATGCAGGTGTCGCGGGTTGTGTCCTGAGACTGCATGCCGAATTTAATGCGCAAGTTCACTACTGGAATGATCTTGCCGCGAAGGTTCATCACACCTTTTACATAATCAGGAGTGCGAGGCACTGGAGTGATTTCGCCGAACTGATTGATCTCGCGCACTGTTTCGATGGCCACACCATACTGCTCTGCCATCAATTGGAAAGTTAGATACTGACCGGGTTTTGCTTTCATGGATACATCGCTCATCGTATTACGCCTTTCAAAGTCGTGATTAAAAATCTTAACAATAGACTCTTCGCGAAAAAACCAAGGTGACTTAAGAGGATTTCTCGGTGGGATGGAAAAAATAATATTCTCGGATATTTGGCGGCTCATAGTGGGACAATGGTCCTGTGTTTCATTAATTCTTTACACCAAAGGGTGGATTGATTCTCATTCTGGACCAAGGGTCTAAATAGCTCAGATGTTCGATCACCGATACATCAATGTGATTTTCTAATCTCCATGGAGCGCACAATGAGCGGTGACAATTCTTTCTTTGAAGAACTACAAATGGATTTCCTGAACGAATCCGCATTTATGCTGGAGCAGTACGAGGAATACATGATGAGGCTGGAAAACAGCGAAGATCCAGCGAAAGATCTGACAGATATATTCCGGGTGGCCCATTCCGTAAAAGGTGGTGCTGCTGCCGTCGGTCTGGCAGACTTGTGCAAATTTGCCCACGTGATGGAAGACCTTTTGGATCTTTTGCGTTCGCGCCCTGAGCTGGTGAACTCAACTGTGATCTCTTTGTTGTTGCAGTCCGGAGACGAACTGAAGAACCGCGTTGCGGCTCTTCAGCAGCAGCAGGGTGGTCCTTGGGATCCTTCTGCATTGACGGCGGAATTGATCGCCATCACCGAGCAGCTTTCTGGAAAAGCTTCCAAGCATGCACATGCTCCCGCTCCTTCAGTGGATGAGCCCAAAGTGGAAGCTCCCGATGATTTCTTTGCTCAGACGCCTGCGGCTGAAGCGGCTACACCAGAAGATGATCTGATCAATCATGATCTTTTAGCAGAACTTCTGGCACAGATGTCCCCTGAAGATCAGGCTGAATTCCATGCCAAAGAAGCGGCTGAAGCCGCTCTGAAAACGGCTATTGCCGAAGCGGCCCCTGTGGCGGCGGCAGAGCCTGCGAAGCCGGCTCCGGTTCTGAAAGTGGTGGAAACACCGGTTGAAGCTCCGGCACCAGCTGCAAAAGCAGTTCCGGCTGCGGCAGCCAAACCAGCAGCGGCGGCAGCCGCATCTGGAAGTGGTGGTGGTAATAACAAGAATGCCAAAAATGCGACCAGCGCCATCAAAGTTGACACCGGTCGTGTGGATTCGGTTCTGGATGCCGTGGGTGAGCTGGTTGTATTGAAAAATCAGCTCGTGCATGACGAAACAGTTCGCAGCGGTGTGAACCTGCGTCTGGAGGCCATTGTTGATCAGCTCGACAAGGCCGTTCGTGAATTGTATGAAAAAACTTTGAGCATCCGTATGACTCCGCTGAAATCCATGTTCATCAAGATTCAGCGTATCGTGCGTGACGTGTCTTTGACTTTGGATAAGCCAGTGGATCTGCAACTGATCGGTGAGGAAACCGAGGTTGAAAGAACCGTGTTCGAGCTTCTGGGGGATCCTTTGGTTCACCTGGTTCGTAACTCGATGGACCACGGGGTGGAAAAGAAAGAACTTCGCCAAGAGCGCGGCAAGCCGGCGACGGCAAAAGTCACCGTATCTGCAAAACAATCCGGCGGTAACGTTATCATCGACATCTCTGATGACGGTGGTGGTATCAACCGTGACAAGGTTCTGAGCAAGGCCATTGAAAAGGGCTTTGTGCCCGCGGGTGTGGATCCGGCGTCCATCCCTGATGAGCAGGTTTTCCAGTACATCTTCTATCCGGGTTTCTCTACCGCTGACAAGATTTCGGATCTGTCCGGTCGTGGTGTGGGTCTGGATGTGGTGAAATCCAATCTGGATAAAATCAACGGTAAGATCAATATTTACTCCAAGGCAGGCCAAGGGACCACGTTCCGTCTGACGATTCCTTTAAGCACGGCGATCACCGACGGTATCATCGTGGCTTTGGATGGCGCTCGTTATATTCTGCCGATCCATTCCATCCGCGAGATCGTGCGTGTCCTTCCAAAGGACTACACGAACATCTCTGGTGCCGGAAAAGTGGCCAGCATCCGTGGCCTTCTGTTGCCGGTGATAGACGTTTCCAAAACCCTGGGGTCTATCAATTGGACTTTGAACAAAAAAGACCAGCAACTGGCTCAGCGCCGCGAAAATTCTTTAAGTGCACGTCGCGAAGAAACCATGCTGGTGATCATTGAATCCATGACAGGTCAGATGGCCTTCCCGGTGGACGATGTCCTGGGGCAGGCGCAGGTGGTTGTAAAACCAATCACCACCGGTCAGGACATTCCGGAAGTGGCCGGTGCCGCGATCCTGGGTGATGGCCGTACAGTTTTGATTTTGGAGCCGGGTGCTTTGGTAAATAACGTTGCTAATGGAAGAGGAATGGCCGCATGACCGCTGTAAAAAAGACTGAGGCCACAGGCGCTCTGTACGATTTTGAAGACATCAAACTTACGGACAAAATGTTCATGAAGTTTGCTGAGCGCATGTATGATCTGGCCGGGGTGGATCTGCCACTGACGCCAAAGAATCATGCTTTGATTCGCAATAGAATTGTAAAACTGTTGCGTCGCCATTCCCTGAAGACCTATGAAGAATACTGGTCCAAGCTTGAAGCTGGTGGCAATGAAATGGTGTCTGAATTTATTTCGGCCCTGACCACGAACATGACGTCTTTTTATCGCGAGTCGAATCACTTCGACTTTCTGAAGTCCGTTTTGCCGGAACTGCACCGCAAGTTTGGCGCGGATCTGCGCATGTGGTGTGCGGCAGCAAGCACGGGCCAGGAGCCTTACACGATCGCGATGACAGCGTGTGAAGCTCAACCTGAAATGCCTTCCGCGAAGCCGCGTTTGCTTGCGACCGATATTGACCTGCAGGTTTTGAAAAAAGCCTCTACGGGCACATATGAAGAGCGCGAGATGCAGGGACTGCCACCAGTGCAGCGTTCGAAGTACTTTGAGAAAATCAAAGCTGACGGCGATGAATACTGGAGAGCCAAGGATCAGATTCATAACATGATCCGCTTCGCGCCGTTTAATTTGATGAATCCCAAGTACGAGTTCCAGCACAAGTTCCATGTGATCTTCTGCCGTAACGTACTGATTTATTTTGATGAGCCGACAACAAAACGTGTGATCGACAATCTGGTGTCCTGTTTGGCGTCGGGTGGCTATCTGGTTCTGGGGCACTCCGAATCAGGCAACGTGAAACATCCGGGTTTGAAGCCGATGTCTCGCGCAGTATATCAAAAACTTTAATTAAAGAAGGCCCCAATGGCACAAAAGATTCGTGTCCTGATTGTTGATGACTCTGCGGTGATTCGTAAGCTGCTGGAAAAGATCTTTTCCTCCTGCGCGGATATCGAGGTGGTGGGAACGGCATCGGACCCTTACATCGCCCGCGACAAGCTGGTGGCGCTAAAACCCGACGTGATGACTCTGGATGTGGAGATGCCTCGTATGGACGGCATCAGCTTCCTGGAAAAAGTCATGCAGCATTTCCCGACCCGCACGATCATTTTCTCAAGCTTGGCGAAAACCGGCTCTGAAACGTATCTGCGTGCTCTGGAAGCTGGCGCGATTGAAATCATGGAAAAGCCGTCCATCGACGTGTCCCAGTCTTTGGAGACATTGTCGGCGGCCATCATTGAAAAAGTAAAAGCGGTGGCGAAAGCCCGCATCAATCCGATCAAAGCGGTGATTCCGAATCCGGGGGCGCCAGTGCAGAAGGTGGCCAGCACCTCTTTGGCAAGAACCACGCACCAGTTGCTGGCGGTGGCTTCTTCCACGGGTGGTACCGAGGCTTTGAAGGTCTTCCTGAGCGGCATGCCGGCGGATATTCCGGGAACTTTGGTTGTGCAGCACATGCCACCGGGCTTCACGAAGTCGTTTGCTGAAAATTTGGATAAGATGTTCCCGTTTGAGGTGAAAGAAGCGCAGGAAGGTGACCAGGTGGTGCCAGGGCGCGTTCTGATTGCTCCGGGCAACTATCATATGGAAATCACGCGCAGTGGTGCCTTCTATTACGTGAAGCTGCATCAGGGCCCGGCCCTGCACAGTGTTCGCCCTGCGGCGGATTATCTGATGAAGTCGGTGGCTAAATACGTGGGTAAGAATGCCATGGGTGTTGTTCTGACCGGTATGGGTAAGGACGGCGCTGAAGGTCTTTTGGAAATGAAAAATGCCGGAGCTTACACTGTGGCTCAGAATGAAGAAACCTGTGTGGTTTACGGTATGCCAGCCGCGGCGGTGGCGCTGGGGGCCGCAGACAAAGTTTTGCCGCTGGATCGCATCGCAGGGGATCTGCTGAAACAACTGCAGACTCGTAACGCCGCTTAGTCCAGCAAAGTTTAAAAAATGTTTTACCCAAGCCCGAAGGAAACTTCGGGCTTTTTTATTGTCTTTCTTGCTTCATTCCGCCGTCCGGTTAGAATAAGTTCCTGAAATCCGTCAGGAGACATCAATGAATTTCCGCAAAAGTTTGATCCTGGGTCCTCTGTTGCTGGTGGCCTGTACGACGACGAATCAATTCAAGAAGGAGTCTCTCATGCACGATCCCTATTTGTGGCTGGAAGAAGTGGAAGGCGAAAAGGCCCTGGAATTTGCCAAGGCCGAAAACAAACGCACGCTGGGGCACTTTCAACAGAATCCACGCTTTAAAACCATCGAGCATGACTTAAGAAAGATCATGCTGGCGGAAGACCGCGTGCCTGCTGTGCACCTGAAGAACGGGGAGCTTTATAATTTCTGGCAGGACGGAAAACACGTGCGCGGCTTGTGGAGAAAAACCACCCTGCAAAACTATAGGACCTCACACCCGCACTGGGACGTGATCCTGGATATTGATGCTTTGGCCAAAAAAGAAAATGAAAACTGGGTGTGGAAGGGGGCGATGACCTTGCCACCGGCTCACGAAAAAGCTTTGGTCTATTTGTCCCGTGGGGGAAAGGACGCCACGGTGGTGCGTGAATTCAATATGAAGACCCGCCAGTTTGTGACGGACGGCTTTGTATTGCCTGAGGCAAAAAGCAATGTTCAATGGAAGGACGACAACACCGTTTATGTGGGAACGGATTTCGGGCCGGGCAGTATGACGGACTCAGGTTACCCGCGTATCACCAAAATCTGGAAGCGGGGCACGCCGGTCAGCGAGGCCAAGCTGGTGATGGAAGGCAAACCTACTGACATGTCTGTGTACAGCTATGTGCAGTTGGACGGCGACAACAAACATGTCTTCCATTCTATCCGTACGGGCTTTTATTCCAGCGAAAACTGGTACGAAGACGACAAGGGCGTTAAAACCCGTCTGCCGATGCCGACGGATTCCGAGTTCTGGGGTGTTTTCAAAAACAAACTGTTCTTTGAGCTGAAGTCTGATCTGGGAAATCTTAAAACGGGCAGCATCGTGTTCATGCCATTCGATAAAATCTTCGAAGGCGAAAAAGCTCAAGCGTCCCTGAAGGCGATCTTTGTCCCGACCGACAAAAGATTCATTCAAGGCCTGCATCCAACCAAAAATCATATCATGCTGCATGTGACAGACAATGTGCTTTCCAAAATCGAGAAAGTGACCTTCACCAATCAGGACACCTTCAAGACCGAGTCCGTGCCACTGGGTGAGAACGGCATGGCCTATGTCACTTCCACCGAGGAAGAAAGTGATCTGTATCTGGCTCAGTACATGGATTTCTTCACTCCGGTATCGACATATCTGGGGGATGCAAGTGACGGCAAAAACATGCTGGAGCTTTTGAAGAAATCTCCGGATCGTTTCAACAACAAGGGCATGAAGACCCAGCGTTTTGAAGCGACCAGCAAAGACGGCACGAAGATTCCTTACTTTGTGACTTCCAAGGCAGACATCAAGATGGATGGAAAAAATCCGACGCTGCTTTACGGTTATGGCGGATTCCAGTCGCCGATGCAGCCAAGTTATCTGGGCACGGTCGGCAAAGTGTGGCTGGAACAGGGTGGGGTCTATGTGATTTCCAACCTGCGCGGCGGGGGCGAGTTCGGTCCGGCATGGCATCAGTCCGTGCTGAAAGAAAATCGCTATAAGGTTTACGAAGACAACATCGCGATTTCAGAAGACCTGATCAAGCGCGGTTTCACCTCGCCACAGCACTTGGGTATTTCCGGTCGATCCAATGGCGGTCTGTTGACGGGGGCGACCTTCACGCAGCGTCCGGATCTGTATAATGCGGTGATTGTGGGTGTGCCTTTGCTGGACATGCTTCGCTATCACAAGCTGCTGGCGGGCGCCAGTTGGATGGCCGAATACGGTGATCCGGACGATCCAAAAATGCGTGAGGCGATTCTGAAGTATTCTCCGTATCAGCGTCTGAGCAAAGACGCGAAGTATCCTGAGGTGTTTATCATGACCAGCACCAAGGACGACCGCGTTCACCCGGGCCATGCGCGCAAGATGGTGGCCAGAATGAAAGAACAGGGTCATCCGGTTTACTATTATGAAAACATGGAGGGCGGCCACGCAGGCAGCGCGAACATCGAACAGGCCATCTTGTGGAATGCTCTTGAGTACACCTATCTTTGGGAAAAGCTGAAGTAGGTTCTAGCCGGTCAGGGCCTTGTTGGCTTTCTTCAGCCGCTGTGACAGGGTCTTGACCAAAGCCTTCGCCCACGAGGGGCGCGCAAAGATAACATTGTCCAAAGAGCCATTCGGGATCGCGATCAATTCGACTTCCGTGATGGCCTCCACGGTGGCCGAACGGGGTTCGTGATTGAAGTGCCCCATTTCGCCAACGAATTCACCGGGCAGAATTTCTCCGAACATGATTTTGTCACCGTCCGGGCCCTCCGAGTACGCACGCAGGCTGCCTTTTTTCACGATATAAGCCACTTCGGTCATATCGCCTTCTTTGAACAGCACATCACCCGGCTGCAATTGTTTTAGCTCGTACTGGGCCTGGTTGTTATCAACCTTCGGGGAAATGATTTTGGAAACGCAGTCCACCAGAGCTTTTTCGCGGTCCGGTTCGGTCAGAAACTGAATACGGCCCGAGGCGACTTCGTGTTTGAAGATATCGTGGTCGGCGACATAGGACATGATGATGATCGCGATGTCGTCGTTGTTTTTTTCTTTGAGAATCTTCGCGACGATGTCAAAGCCGGAACCCTTGGGTAAATATTCATCCACCAAAACGGCTTTGGGGTGAACGTTGTCCAGTTTGTACTTGGCTTCAAACCACTCCGAGCCGTGAAAGACCGAGCAGTTTTCAAAATTTCGATTAAGGGCTTCAGTGCACTTATGGATGCGGGTTTTGTCGCCGCTGATAATCAGGAAAGTGTTCTTCTTTTGGTCGTTCCGTCCCATATCTAAAACCTTCCATCGTTTTACGTGGGTGTTTAAGACAACCCACGCTGGGTGACATTGTCTTATTATCAGTCTTTTAGGGGACGGCTTCAATAGACCGGTCTCAATTCAATTGTGGATGTCTTGAACTGAGACCCTTAGCGGACTTAGTGGTGGGTTTCCTCGGGTTTCGGACGCGGAGCCGGTCCACGCGAGAACTTTTCATACTGCTGTTCCCAGTAGTGCATCTGGGACGGGGACAGGGAATAATCCATCTTCGCCAGCTTCATCGCCAGCAGGAAAGATTCATTCATCACAAAAGCCGCCTGACGGCGTTCGCCCTTGCGGCTGTAGTTTTCAATCTTGTGCAGACCCTGCATCAGATACAAAGCTTTGAAGAAGATCGCGATCTCCTGTTTGAAGATGCCCATTTCTTCACGCATGAAGTAGGCAAGCTTCGGATCATTGGAAAGCTCGTCATGATTCCAAGGCTCTTCGCCGTACTGGGCTTTCATGAAGGCCATCATAAATCCGGCAAACAATTCAATCGGATCATTCTTGTCGATGCCTGAAAGATTGATGCGCGCCAGATGAATTTCAAAGATTTCCATCTTGTGGGCGTCAACAAACACAGAATGCAGGCCCGGCAGGATTTGTTCCAGAATGTGCAGGTCAAACAGTTCCATGAAAGCCAGGTGGGGTTCTTTCAGGCGCAGGAATTTCAGCCATTCTTCACGACGGCGCGGAAGGACGGATTTTTTCAGCTCACCACTGCATTCGGCGATCGCCGCACGCATCGTGGCTTCAATCGAGAAATGCAATTTGTGGGAAAGACGGATCGCACGCAGGATCCGAATCGGATCCTCGATGAAACGGGCTTTCGGATCACCAATCATGCGAAGCACGCGGTTTTCGATGTCCTGGATGCCACCGCAATAGTCGATCAGTTTGTGCTGACCCGGATCGTAGAAGACGGCATTGCAGGTGAAGTCGCGGCGAACGGCGTCTTCTTCAACAGTGCCGAAGTAGTTGTCACCTTCCACAGAGTCATCGCCCTGATCGGCCAGTTCTTCCTGAGTCACGTTACGACGGAAGGTGGCCACCTCAAACTGCTGATCACCACGTTTAACAAGCACCAGCTTGAAACGACGGCCGATCACGTAAGCGTTGGGAACTTTTTTGCGCACCTGATTGGGGTGAGCGCTGGTGGCGATATCAAAATCTTTCGGATGAATCCCAACAAGCAAATCACGAACGCAACCACCAACAAGATAGGTTTCAAAACCGGCGTCTTGAAGGTTACGGACAATTCTTAATGCGTAGGAGTCGATCCAGTCCTCGTGGAGCTGGGGTTTTTGCTGGGCAGTCATTGAGGCTGAATCTACATCCCTTCGCATCAAAATTCAAACCTGAATAACAAAAGACCGGAAGGACAAGTCTTTGATCTTAAGTCCTTGAAATAATTGAGGGTCTTTTGAATAAATCAACATGACGTCACCCTCGCCCGGGGGTATAAAAGGGTATGTCTTACCTCAATAATTTCTATCATCTCTTTTATGGTCCTGAAGACGGGCGCAAATGGGTCTTTGTTCATGGTCTGATGGGCTATGGACAGAACTGGCGCCGGATCATTCAGGGGATTGAGGCGACCGAACGGTGTTTGGCCTTTGACCAGCGCGGGCACGGAAGATCCTTCCAGCCGCCCGAGGGTTACAGTCCCGAAGACTATGCGGACGACCTCAAAAAGATTGTGGATGAGTTGGGGTGGGGGAAGTTTGTTCTGGTCGGGCACTCGATGGGTGGCCGTAACGTCCTGAACTTTGCTTCCAGATTCCCCGAGTATGTGTCCCACCTGGTGATCGAAGACATTGGGCCCGAGGCCAATCCCACGGCTCATGAGTATTACGAGTATTTGTTGAATCTGGTTCCCAGCCCTTTTGCCTCCCGAGACGAGGCCAAGCGCTATTTCTTTGAGGACTTTGTCAAAACAGCGAAGACCCGGGAAAACATCCAAGTGATGGCGAACTATTTCTATTCGAATATGGTGGAACAAGCCAACGGAACTGTGGATTGGCGGTTTTCGAAACAAGGCATTCTGGACTCTGTCCGCCTGGGGCGCACAGATGACCGCTGGGACGAAGTGAAGTCCCTGAAAGTGCCGACCCTGTTGGTTCGCGGAGGAAACTCCAAAGAACTCAGTCAGGAAAACTACGACAAAATGCTGGCTAGCAACCCTATGATTAAGGGCGTCGTAATACCTGGAGCTGGACATTGGGTCCACTCAGATCAACCTCAGGCCTTTACGGAGGCCGTGAAACTGTTTGTGGGCGGCTTTTAAGCGCCTGCTTTGACATTTGGCTCCCTGCTAAGTAGTTTGGGAGCTTCAGACCGGAGTATAGAAACTTGAAATTCTCAGAATTGAATTTAGATTCCCAATTGTTATCTGCAATCCAGAAATTGAACTATGATGATTGCACGCCGATCCAGGAACAGGCCATCCCGCCGGTTCTGGATGGCAAAGATGTTGCCGGCCTTGCTCAGACCGGAACAGGTAAAACCGCCGCTTTCGTAATCCCAGTGATGGAACGTATCCTAAGAGCCCGCCCGGTTCAGGGTGAAGTGACTGAAGAGCAAAAAGCCCTGATCGAAAAAAGAGCCTACAAAGACTGGAAGCCTCAGAACTTCGTATTGATCCTGGTTCCAACGCGTGAGTTGGCCGAGCAGGTTCAGGACAACATCAACAAACTGAGCGTTGATTCCGGCCTTCGTGGTTTTGCGATCTATGGTGGTACTGGTTATGACAAACAAAAAGAGGCGCTGAAAAACGGTGTTGAATTCATCGTGGCGACTCCGGGCCGTTTGATCGACCTGTACAAGGAACATCTGGTGGACCTGAAACAGGTTCGTGCGATCTGCTTCGATGAAGCGGACAGAATGTTTGATATGGGCTTCAAAGACGACATGAAGTTCATCCTTCAGCGCGTTCCTCGTGAACGTCAGTTGCTGGTCTTCAGTGCGACTTTGAACTTCGACGTTCTGAACACGGTTTACCAGTTTGGTTCCGAGCCGGTTGAAATCAACATCAGCCGTGACCAGGCCAAAGCTGAAAACGTGAAAGACCAGATCTTCCACGTGGGCAACGAAGAAAAGCCCCAGCATCTTTTGTCTTTGGTAAAAGTGCACAATCCAAAACAGGCCATCATCTTCACCAACTTCAAAATGAGCGTCGAGCGCATCGCGAAGTTCCTGGTGGAAAACGGTGTCCCTGCCATGGCCATCTCAAGCCTTCTGACCCAGGCTCAGCGCAACCGCGTGATTGAGCAGTTCAAGGCTGAAAACGACATGAACGTTCTTGTGGCAACCGACGTTGCAGCCCGCGGTCTGGACATCAAAGGTGTCGACATGGTTGTGAACTATGAACTGCCAATGGACTCTGAATCCTACGTTCACCGTATCGGTCGTACCGGCCGTGCGGGCACGACGGGGCAGGCGTTTTCTTTGGTGGGCGACAAGGATATCGAGTCTTTGGGTCGTATTGAAGATTATCTGAAACACAAAATCGAAGTCGGCTATCTGGAAAACGACCAGTTGTTGAAAGACTTCAAACCGATGAGCTCCAGCTTCGATGGTCACTATCCAAAATCTTTGGACCGTGCACGTGCACCTCGTGAAGGTGGCCGAGGTGGTGACAGAGGCCCGCGCCGTGAAGGTGATCGTGGTCCACGTCGCGAACGCGGTGATCGCGGACCTCGTCAGGACCGTGGTCCTCGTCCAGAGGGGCAGCAAAAATCCGCACAAGGTGGTGGACAGCAGGCTCAGGGCGGTCAACGTCAGGACAACCGTCCAAGAAGACAAGAGGGTGGTCCAAAACGCCAGCACGAAGGAAAACGTGGCGAACAAAGACCAAGAACCGATCAGCAGGCCCGCAAACCGCACGGTCAACAGCAGCAGCGCCAAGGGGCTTCTGCGAAAAAGCGTGTGCCAGTGGCAGCGCAAAAGTCCATCGGCCAGAAGGTCGCAGGATTCTTCAAACGTCTGTTCTCTTAATCAGGCATTTCAAAACCCTGAAAAACAAAAAGCCTGCTCCGTTAAGGAAGCAGGCTTTTTTTATGCCCCGAGGGATTTTGGGCGTCTTATTTCTTTTTGGAAAGAGCTTTTGCCGTGTCCTGGTTGGAAGCTTCTTTTGCCACATCCAGAGCCGTCTGACCTTTTTTGTTTTTCACTTTCAGGTCAGCACCTTTTTTAACCAGGAAGTCGATGTCTGCCGGAGTTCCGTAGCGAGCCACCGCAAACAAGGCCGTCTCACCCAGAGAGTTGGCTTTGTTGATCAGGGATTTGTTTTTCGCCAGAATGGATTCTGCCGTTTTTTTATTGTTCTGGGCTGCACGCATGAACAGGGTGTCGCCTTCGTCGCCCGCCACGGTGATGTCCACGTTGGCGCCGGCTTTGATCAGCTCTTCAGCCACGTCGTAGGCATCGTTGGTCACCGCAAAAGCCAAAGCGGTTTCGCCGCCATTGTTTTTTAGTTCCAGATTCACTTTTTTGGAAAGCAGGAACTTCACGATATCCAGATTTCCACCCATCGCCGCATTCATCAGCGGGGTCATACCGGTTTCATCCTGGGCATTCAGATCGATCTTGTTTTTCTGAACCAGAGTTTTAACTTTCGCCAGGTCACCTTGTTCCGCAGCCTCGTTCAGGGCTTTATTGGATTTTCCCGCCGCGAAAGCCGTTCCGTGAAGAAGGCCCGCAAGGAAGAAAATCAATGCCGCCAGCAAATAAGACTTTTTCATACGTCACCTATTTCTTCGCTGTAGTGATAGTGTTCACTTTGGTCAGGTAAGAATATTTATCAAATGGCAAAGGCAGTTGCTCAGTGTATTTGATCGCTGTCGGGCCGCCATTTTGATTGATCAACTGGCTGACCTTGTTTTTGATCTGTTGAGAAGCCACACCCCAGTCAGAGCGGGACTTGTCATAATCTGTGTGCATCAGAACTGCGAAGTAGATTTCGCCATTCTTGGTGGAAACAGAGCCCATCAGAGTTTTGGCTTTGTTCACGCTGCCGGTTTTTGCCGTTGTGGAACCTGCCATCACGCCGCCATAGTTGCCGACGGTGGAGGATTTGTCCTTAGCGGCAACCGCCATGACGTCAGAAAGGTCATACCCTTTTGCAGACAGGGATTTGTCCAGGGAATAAAGAACCTTGATCATCATTTCGCAAGTCGCTTCGTTATAAACCGGTTTTGCCACCGAGCCTTCATTGTTGCCGGAACCGTTGTGGAAAACGATATCGGTTTGATCAGCCTGCATTTTGTTGGCGATATAAGTGTTGAAAGCCTCAGTGCCACCCAGATTCCAGAACAGATTGTCAGCGATGTAGTTATTGGACTGGTTGTTCATGCGCTTCAGGATGTTTTTCAAGGGTGAAGACAACAAAGCCATGGTGGTGGTCTTTTCAGATTTCTGGAAATCAGCTTTTTTTACGAAGCTGACAGTGCGCACGTCCACCTTCGGGCGAAGGGCCATTTGCACCCCAATGCGGGACGCTTTGGATTTCAGAATTGCGTAATAGCCCGGATTGATAGCTGTTGCAAAAGAGGACACCAAAGTCGCACGCACGACAGAGGCCTGCTGTTCAACGGTTTCATATTTAGGTGTCGTTCCACCAATCATCGGCTTTTCTTCCGCCAACCACGCCAGCAGGAAGTTTTCATCGAAAGTCAGCTTTTCGACCTTGGTGATCTTCATGCGGTTCAGTTCAGAAAGCAGGAAATAGGACATGTTGCGACCAAACAGCGGATCGCGGCTGCCTTCGATATGAATATCGTAAGAACCGTTTGCTGTCGGTGTGACATGCAGTTTGGTTTGGAAGCGATAGTCAGGACCCAGGCGGTCAATGGCCCATAATGTGGTTACGACTTTGGAGATGGACGCCAGCGGGAATTTGTCGTCCTTGTTGTCATCACCCTGGATCTGCTGGGTTTTTGAATTGGCGGCCATATGGCACATGGAATTCAAGTAAACCTTCGCAGAAGCGGCGGAACTGATTAGAAGCGTACCAACAGTAACGTGCAGTATTTTTTTGGCCAAAGCTGGAATCATTACTACCTCTCCTTCAAGACACAGCCTTTATTTCATGATCTGTACCACCTTGAGATGCTTTCAGTTTTAGCTGGGGAACCAAAACATGTCAGGATTCTGTATTGGAGCCCAAAATTGGCAGCCTGGGGAGGGAATAAAAAAAGCCCCGGGGTCTGCGGGGCTTAATTTCACTGAGATTTGCTGGTTTTCTTGAGCCTGTTACGGCTGACATTGGGTCAGTTGGAAAGCCTTCTGTACGGCCAGTTGCTCATACAAAGAAGCCGTCAAAGTCATATTATTATATAGACGCAAGGTCCATGCTTTGTCCAAAGAACCCAAAGTCAGTCCATCCAGAATCTGGTTGGGCGAGGCCTCTAGAGTGCGTTGGAATTTTTCACGCAGATCACTGATTTGCTGAAGCAATTGGGCTTCATTCATACGAACCAGGTCGCCGTTCTGAGGCAGCTCTGCAACTACGTCCGGATTTTTCATCTCAATTAATGTGCTGGCAACGACAGTGTTGATATAAGGCATGGTGACCACGGGACTTCCCACCACAGCCACGGCTCCCAAAAAGGTTTCACCGACTTTGGCGGCGATCACATTTGCGGCTCCCTCGATGAACTGACCATGGGCATAGGCGGCCCGGGAAATGAATCCTCCTGAAGTGACGGCGGCCCCGCCGGCTCCGATCATAACTTCTGCCGCAAACAGCAAGGTCATGCTGGAAAGCGCGATACCCAAGGACAGATGCTGATCTCGGGTGGCTTCATCGTAGTTTTCTTTGAACAGGGCAGAGATGGCCTTCATGTCATCTGCCTGCATGCGGTACAGGCGTGCCTGGCGAGCCAAAGCCTCGCTGTTACATTTGCTATCAGAGGCCTGGGAAGTTTGGCCTAAGAGCAGGCTTGCGGCAATAAAAACGGACAGTAGACGGGACATGGAAAGCTCCTTGAATCATTGCCAAGGGGATTCCAAGTTTCAGGCCAGCGCCGGAATCAATTAAAACACGATACAGGAATCCGGGCTGTCTCATAATTAGACGAGCGACATTTGTGGTCGGTTCTGTTAGGTTCGAGGAATCATGATTCAGGCTTTTTTGATTCTGCTGATTTTTCAGTTGTTGGGAGAGGTTGTGGTTCACCTTTTCCGATTATTTATCCCCGGCCCGGTGCTGGGTATGGTCTTCTTCTTTATAGCCCTGTTGGTGCGCCCTTCTTTAAAAGACAAGGTGGAAATCTTGAGCCGTTCCATCACGGCTCATCTGGCCTTGTTCTTTGTTCCGGCTGGGGTCGGAGTTGTTGAGTATTTCGATCTGTTTGGAAAATTCGGCGTGGGTATGGTGGTGACGGTTTTGATCAGTACCGTCATTACTTTGGGGATGACGGCCTTCGTGTTTCATCAACTGATGAAAGTCGGCACCAAGGAGTCCCCATGATTGAGTTAGGCGCCTTGATCATGACCCTGGGGTTTTATCTGGCATCCCGTCGTATCAGTGCGTGGGGGAGGGACAATCCTCTGTTAAGTCCTCCGGTGATTTCGATGTTTGCGATCATCGCGGTTTTACTGATCGCGAAGATCCCTTATCGCGATTACTTCCAGGCCGTGCGCCCGATTCACTTTATGCTGGGACCGGCGACGGTGGCGTTGGCTTTGCCGTTGTATAACCAACTGGATCGTCTGCGCCGGGTGCTGGTTCCGTTGATGGTGGCTTTGGTGATGGGCTCGGCGGTGGGAATTCTCAGTGCTGTGTTCATCGGGGCCTTCATGGGACTGCCGCACGAGGTGCTTTTGGCGCTGGCTCCGAAATCTGTGACCACACCAATTGCCATGGGCATTGCCGAAAAAATCGGTGGGGCTCCTTCGCTGGCGACCGTCTTTGTGATGATCACGGGGATTGTTGGTGCGCTGGTGGCCACCACCGTGATGAAGCTTGTGCGGGTGAAAGATCCGGTGGTGAAGGGTTTTGCGATGGGACTTGCCGCCCATGGACTGGGAACCGTGCGGGCCTTTCAGATCGGCGAGATGGCCGGGGCCTTTGCGGGGCTTGCGATGGCGCTCAACGGTTTGATGACCGCCATCATTGTGCCTTTGATACTTTCGTTGATTCCTTAAAGGCTCTTCACCAGATCGGCAAAGCCCTGAACCCATTTCGGGTTGTCGTTCACGCAGGGGACCAGATAGTACTGGTCGCCGCCGTGTTCGTGGAAGGTCTCTTGTCCGCCGATTCCGATTTCTTCCAAAGTCTCGATACAGTCAGCCACAAAGGACGGGCAAATCACGGCGATATTTTTTTTGCCGGTTTTGGCCAGTACTTCCAGACTGTGATCGGTGGCAGGTTTCAGCCATTCTCCACGTCCCAGACGGGACTGGAAGGCCACACTCCAGTGACTTGGAGCCAGATTCAGAGATTCTGCAATCGCCGTCGCAGTGGCAAAGCACTGGGCGCGATAGCAGTTCTTGGCGCAGGCGTTTTTTTCAAAACAGCAGTCTTCGGTGGTCAGGCAGCCGGGAATTCTTCGCACATGGCTTTCAGGCAGACCGTGGAATGAAAACAGATAGTGATCGACCTTTTTGTCCTGCAGGGTTTCTTCGGTCAGTTTCACCGAGGTTCCAATGAAAGAAGCATCATCGAAAAAAGCCGGCAGACGGCGCAGAGGAGTCGTCAGGTGAAGTTTCTTGGCTGTTTTCTCTGCCAGTTTGAATGAGCTTCCATTGGTGGCTTCAGCATACTGAGGGAACATAGGGGCAATCAGGATTTCATCAACACCGGCTTGCTGCAGTTCCTTCAGGGCTGATTCCACGGACGGTTCACTGTACTGCAGACCCACTTTCACGACGAAACCGTCTTTGAGTTCCTGCTGCAAAAGTTCGGCAAATCGACGTGTGTACACGGCAATCGGAGAACCTTCCTTCATCCACACTTTTTTGTAGTTTTCAGCCGAGAAGGGCGCGCGACGGGGAACGATTAAAAGATTCACCAGAGGCCAGCGCAGAACGAAGGGCAGATTGATGACCTCTTCATCCATCAAAAACTCGGTCAGATACTTTTTTACGTCCGGCACTTCGTAAGAGCGGGGGCTGCCAATATTGATTAACAGAAGTCCTTTTTTAGCCATGTGCGCTCGCAATCTTTTCAGCGATCAAATCGCTGCGTTCCAGAATTTTGCTTAAACCAATGCCGCTCAGGTAATTGCCATGCAAGTACAAACCTTGTGGTTCCGGCACTTCAGCCAGATCCGCCAGAGCATTTTCCAGGTTCAGATCATAAAACGGCAAAGCCTTTTTCCAGCGGTTGATACGATATTCCAGCAGGGTGTCTTTCTGACCCAGAATACGGAAGCGTTCTTCCGCCAGAAGCTTCAAAAGATCACCGTCAGAAAGATCCAGCAAAGCTTCTTCCTGCTGCCCACCCAGAATCCAGGTTTCATTGTAAGTTTTGTCGCGGTCCTTAAAGATATAGGAATTCATCAGAACCCCCAAAGTCTTCAGGTCAAATCCACGAGGGATCAGGCAGCCGAAGCCTTTGTATTTCTCTTGGGGCTTGGCGAAGAACAACGTCACACTCATCAGTGAAGACATCTGAATGTTGCCAAGAACCTTGGAAAAATCAGGGTGTTTTTTGGCCAGCAACTGGGTTGCAGCCCTGGCGGAAGTGGCGACCACCACCGGACCTTGCAGGGACTCAAGGCTTACCTGAGAATTCAGGTGAATCTTCACGCCCAGTTCCTGCAAACGGGTATGCAGGTGATCGACCAGATCCTGCATGCCGCCCGGGCCGGTCAGAAGACCTTTGTACTTGCTGCGTTTGTTCCCGGAAAACAGCGGGCCCAGAATCAGACTGGCACTTAGATGTGTGATCTCGTTGCCATAGATTCCCTGCATCGCAGGTCCCAGCAAAAATCTGGTTGGCGCCTTTCCGATTTTGCGCTCGCCCCAGTTCAGCAGGGTTTCGCCGGCCTGAGGGCGCAGGGCTTTTTTACCCCCGGTCAAAACGCGCGGAAGCACCCGGCCCATCAGGGCCAGGGTCTCAAGGAAGGACAGCGGCCACGCTTTCGGAGTGTTGCGGAAGAGGAAGCGTTTTTTTGATGTTTCCAGCGGATAGCTGGGAGTAATGCCGAGTTCCGCAAAAAGGCCTTCGGCTTTTTCAGTGCGGATCAGGGCATTGGCGGCACGTTCGGCAATTCCGTAAGGTGTCTGGTCAGTACCCAGTAATCCTCCGACACGGTCCGAGGATTCATAAAGTTCTACCTGAAAGCCTTTTTGGGCGAGCCTCAGGGACACTGTCAGTCCCGCAAAGCCCGCGCCGATCACATTCACTGTTTTCATATGGATTGAGAGAAGATTTTGGTCTGTGGTTGTTTGGTTTTCAAGCGCTCATCAAAAAATGCACAGGCATTTCTCAGGAACGGGCGACCGGCTTCGTTCACCATCAGCTTGTGATCCTTGATTTCAACCAGTTCGTCTTTGATCATTTCAGCCAGGAATTCCTTGGATTGATTTTCCTGAGCTTCATTGACGAATGACACCTCAAAGTTCGTCATCAGATTCAAGATCTGTTCACGACGGATTTTGTCTTCTTCGGTTAGGATGTGGCCGCGCAAAGTTGGCAGGCGGCCTTCATTCAAAGCGGCCTCGTAAAGCGGCAGCACCTTTTCGTTCTGATGGAAGCTAAACGGAGTTTCAGAGATCGAAGAAACACCCATGCCCAGCAACACATCCGTGCGCTGATCGGTGTAACCCATAAAGTTCCTGTGCAGGCGCTTTTCTTTCATCGCAATGCAAAGATTGTCCGTCGGAAGGGCAAAGTGATCCATGCCCACTTCCACATAACCGCCTTCGATCAGGATGCCACGGGCGATTTCATACAATCTGCGCTTTTCAGAAGCTTTTGGCAGATCCTCGTCTTTAAACAGGCGCTGAGCCGGTTTGATCCAAGGAACCAGAGCAAAGCTGTACAAAGCAATACGGTCCGGGCGCAAAGCCACGGTCGCTTTCGCCGTTTCGGTGATGGATTCCGGAGTCTGGCGAGCCAAACCATAGATCAAGTCAAAGTTCACGGAAGTGTAACCCATGTCGCGCGCGTCCTGAGTCAGCTTCTGGGTGATTTCCAAAGGCTGAATACGATTCACCAGGCGCTGCACTTCCGGATGGAAATCCTGAACACCCATACTGACACGGTTGAAGCCCAGCTCGCGCAAAGCTTTCAACTGAGCGGCATTGGTGCGGCGAGGATCCACTTCGATGGAGCCTTCAAAATCGTTTGTGTCGATTTTCACGCGGGAAAGAATCGGTTTCAAAAGCTGAGTCAAAGCATCTGCGGAAAGGAAGGTCGGCGTGCCGCCACCCAAGTGGATGTGCTTCAGGGGTTTTTCCAAAAGCTCAGGAACCTGATCCAGATACAACTGCCATTCTTTCAAAACCATATCCACATACGGTGTTTCACGCTTGTGGTCTTTGGTGATGATGTTGTTGCAGCCGCAGAAAGTACAAAGACTTTCACAGAAAGGAATATGCAAGTACAGGGACCAGCCCCCAGTGCCTTCTTTCAAAGTGGCGCGCAGATGCTGCACCCATTGATCCGTCGTGGGATTGGTTTCCCAGTACGGCACAGTCGGATAAGAAGTGTAGCGGGGAACTGGTACGTCGTATTTCGCCAATAGATCTTTCATCATGACAGCACCTCGCGAACAGTATCTACGAACAGTTTCACGTTCTTTTCAGGAGTTTTCGGCAAAACACCGTGACCCAGACCGCTCACCCAGCCGGCGCGCTGTTCTTTGCTCATGTTCTTCATGGGCGCAAGGTAGGTGTGCATCGCTTTTTTAAAATCAGCATCATCCATGAACAGCAAGCTTTGGTCGAAGTTGCCCTGAACGAAGCCTTTGTTCTGGATGTTGAAGCAATCCGGAAGATAATTTCTATGGTCGAAGCCCTGACCTGCCCATGGCAGTGCTCTGAAGGCGTCATTGAAGAACACCGCCTGGGTTCCCTTGGAATAGTAGCCGATCTTGCCCGGATAGTCCTGGGACAGACGGGTCAGTACCGGCTGGATCCATTCCTGGAAGAACAGAGGTGAAACTTCACCGGCAGCGGTGTCGAAGATCATCACGATCTCTACGCCACCTTCCAGTTGCAGGCGGATGTTTTCTTTTAGCAGCGGATACATTTTTTCCAGGAACTGCGGGAACATCGGAGCCAGTTTCTTGGACTGGATCAAGGAACCCGCGTGAGAACCTTCCACCGCGTAAACGAACAAAGTCCAAGGACCGCCCACAAAGCCAATCAGACTTTTATTGGAAGGCAGAACTGCGCGAGTCGCCTGGACCGCTTCTTTTTGGAAGTGCATGAATTTGACAGCTTCTTCCACGCCACCCAAGGTGCCGATGGTTTCCGGAGTCAGTTTGAAACCCAGTTGCGGGCCGTGATCCGTGTACTCAAGGCCCATGCCCAGAGCTTCCAGTGGATACAGGATGTCGCTAAAAAGGATGGATACGTCGAAATCAAATTCCGCCACGGGACCACGAGCCACTTCTGCCGCCAGATCCGCGCGTTTGCAAAGCTGGTCAAAGGAGTGATTGGCGCGCATGCCCTGATAGTGTTTGTGATAGCGGCCTGCCTGGCGCATGAACCAGATCGGTGGGACAGCCTGAGGAGTTCTTTTAAGTGCGTTGTGGAATAAAGTGTTCATGTTGCCTCCTCAGTGGACCATTGATAGCCGACGCCGCGAACAGAACGGATGTGTTTTTCTCCGTCATCGCCCAAAAGCTGGCGCAGGCGTACGATAATATTGTCGATAGTGCGATGGCTGGGGTTTTTATCAACGCCCCAGATTTCGTTCATAATTTCATCACGGCTTAGTACCCGTGGTGATTTCTCAATCAAAAGCTGCAGGATCTTCAGATCCGTCACCGGCGGATATTCAATCTGTCCGGTTTTCTTGGTCACGGACATCTGCGTGAAGTTCACCACGCAGGAATCCAGTTGCAGTTCGCGGGTCGGGGCATGGGCATCCAGCACATGCTTTACGCGAATCAAAAGCTCTTTCAAATGGAAAGGCTTGGGGATGTATTCTTCCGCGCCCAGCTCAAACCCCTGCAGGCGGGATTCCGCATCGGCTTGCGCCGTCAGGAACAGGAACAAAATGGGAGCGGTGGCTTTTAGTTTCGCCGCAAGTTCAAAACCGCTGCCGTCCGGCAGGCCCACATCCAGAATTGCCAGGTCATAGTCCTTGGTTTTTGAAAACAGGGACCAGGCCTCGCTCAGGGATTTCGCCCAGGAAACTTCATAGTCCCTTTTCAGGCGTTCATTCAGGGTTTCGCCCAAAGAGATATCATCTTCCACCAGAAGGATTTTTCTCATGGCAAAGTCCCTTCAATTTCAATGTGGGATTTGAAGCCTTCGTTTTCCTTCGATTCAAACCAGATGTCGCCGTTCATTTTTTCCAAAAGACGTTTTGTCAGCAGCAGGCCAATGCCGTTGCTGCGAACATCCTGGGACATCAGAATCTCAGAGCCTAGCTTTTTTAGAATACCCTTAAAGCCCAATCCGTCATCCTGGATGACCAGTTCGATGCGGCCTTCGCCATGCGGGCGCACACGGATCTTCACCGTGGTGGCTTTGCCGTGCAGGACTGAATTCTGCAGAAGATTGCGCAGAACACTCAGTAGGGCGCGGCGATCACCCAGGATTTTGGCTTCACGTTCAAGCTCCACAGTAAGTTCAGAGAACTCACTGCGCAGACTGGACAGAAGATCACTTAAAGACACTTGTTCTTTCAAGAGCTGACCGGCCTCAAGATTTGCCAGCAGCAGGGAGTTTTCAAGTTGCAGATCCAGACGCTGAATGTCCTGAATCAGGCGTTTCATCACCGGGTGGGATGTTGTGTTCAAATCCTCTTCCAGCACCTCGGCCTGCAGGCGCAGACGGGCAATAGAGGTTTTAATGTCATGGCTGAACGTTGAAAAGAAGAAGCGCAGACGCTGGTGGCGCTTCTGATCGCGGTAAGTGAAAATCACCAAAGCAATCCCGCCAAACAGGATCGCCGCCAGCAGGATCGAACCTTCCCACGCAAACATGCGGTGAGAAGTTCTCATCTGTTCAAGTGAAGCGTTCTCAGGACTGAGTTTCATCAGGAAGTAAACCCACCACCAACCCACCAGCGAGAAGGTAAAGGCGAACCACAGGATCGCCAATGCCGTCTTGATATGGGGTTTGATGAAGGATTTAGTCATTTACTCCGCCGCATCCACGATAATCTGTGCTGCCTGTTCCAAAAGCTCATCAGAGTGAGCCAAAGAAACGAAACCTACTTCGTAAGCATTTGGTGCAAGGTAAACACCTTTGTCCAAGGACTTCAGGAACAGGTTCTTGAAGTTGCCGCCCTGATTTGCCGGGATCTGGTCGATGGAGCGGATTGGGTTTGCGGTCGGGCCGTGGATCCAGAACAGGGACGCCACTTGGCTGACTTCAAGGTTCACACCTTTTTTCGCAAAACCAACACGGATGGCATCAGCGAATTTTTTGGTTCTTTGCTCAAGCACGTTCCAGCCGTCCACACGCTGCATTTTCTTAAGTGTGGTCAGACCTGCGCGCATGCCCACCGGGTTTGCGCTCAAAGTGCCGGCCTGGTAAACGTCACCACTAGGGGCCACCATGTTCATCAGTTCCGCTTTACCGCCATAGCAACCCACAGGGAAGCCGCCGCCGATGATTTTACCGTAAGTCACAAGGTCCGGACGGATGCCAGTTTGTTCAACCATGCCACCCAAGCCCACGCGGAAGCCCGAGATCACTTCATCGAAAATCAACAGACTGCCGTTCTTTTCGCAAAGCTCTGCGACTTTTTTCAGGAATTCGGGACGCTGAACCAAAAGGCCATAGTTGGCTGGAAGTGGTTCGATGATCACAGCGGCAATGTCTTTGCCTTGAGCCGCAAACACTTCAGCCAATTTAGCTTCGTCATCCAACGGAGCCACCACAGTGTGAGCCGCCACTTCCGCCGGGATGCCCGCGCTGGAAGAAGCCGCGGTGCCCGCCAGGCCACTGCCTGCTTTGACCAGCAGGTTGTCAACGTGACCGTGATAGCAGCCTTCAAATTTCAAAATTTTTGTACGACCTGTTGCCGCACGCGCCACACGCAAAGCACTCATCACGGCTTCAGTGCCGGAAGATACAAAGCGCAGCTTTTCCATGAACGGCAAAGTGCTGGTGATCCATTCAGCCAGTTCCAAAGAATAAATTTCAGTGGCACCGAAAGTCCATGCGGTGTCCACCATGCGGTGAACTTCCTCTTTCACTTCAGCATCCAGATGACCCAGGATCAGCGGGCCAAAGCTTTGGCAGAAGTCGATGTATTTTTTGTCTTCAACGGAAGTCAGGAAAGCGCCTTCAGCTTTTTTGAAGAAGACAGGAGCACGGTCAAGACCCTTGAAAGAACGAACCGGGGAGTGAACTCCGCCTGGAGCGACTTTCAAAGCGCGTTGGAAAAGTTCTTCAGAAGTTACTTTGTGCATTGTTTTCTCCAGTCTTCCTGATCCAAAAAGACGTGCAGTCGGGTTGGATCGTATTTCTTGTTTTCTTGCAAATAGGATCGGATCACCTGATGGGTGTTGCCCGGTCCGGAGGCGTGGTGCTGGGACAGAATCTCTGGGAACTCCTGCACTGTTTGCAGGAACTGCCTGCCGCTGCTCCAGAAGAAGAACTTCTTGCCACTGACAGTTTCTTTGGTGCCTTCCGCTTTCAACGTATAGGTCGCAACCAAAGGCATTCCACCCTGAACCGGATTGGCGAATCCGTCTTCGTGGCTCAGTTTTGCCCAAGTCAATTTACGATTCGCCAGAGTGTCCAGTTGAGGCTCTTCCTGCTCTCCAAGGCTTTCCGCACATCCGTGCACCCATATACCTTTTTGAGAGAGGTTTTTCCATGTTTTTAGACCTGCGGTCCACACAAAATCAGTCCATAGGAGGTCCGTCGGCCATGCTTCACTGCGTGCTACAAACAGGGCGGTGGTGCCTACCGGGATTTCATAGCAGGAAATCGCCTGGCGCTCGGCTTTGACGTCAGCAGACCACAATTCAGGCGCAGCAAATTGTGGCGGTTGGTTTTTAGGCTGTAATTCTTTCTTATCCAAGACCTGTCCGCCGTCAGTCAGGCCCTTCAAAAGGGTGATGCGGCCATACGGGCGGGACAAAACAGCGATGCCGATCTTCTGATGGCAGCCGCCACCAAAACCGGACAATGTATCGCGCTCACTTTGGGCGCAATGGAATGTGTCGGGATCATGGATGGTGTTCAGCAGATCGCGCAGATCCTGACGGCTTTTCAGAACCTCAACCGCCAAGGCCCCTTGGGCTGCGGCATTCGGATTCACACTCAGTGGCAGAACCACCCAGTTCAGTTCATTGAAATACTGGCGCAGCTGCTGCTGGCCTTCGGCAAACTCTGGCAGTGTTGCGCTGAACAGGCGGTCAAACGCCGCTTTGGCGACGATCAGGCCGTCGGTTTCCGGGGATTCAATCAGTTTGCGCACGCGAGTCAGCATGTTGCCGCGAACACTTTCAAATTTCACGTCCTGCAAACCAAAGGGCAGGTGTTCTTTGAAGAATCCTGTCAGGTTGTATTCGCGGCGCGGGGACGAGCTGAAAACCTTCAGGGTTTTGCTGGCCTTGATTTTGTCGAAGTGGGATTTTTTAACCAGCAACAGATCACGCTGATCCGCACGCGGCAATGTCGCACCGATCACAGTCTCGGATTTGAATTCAGTCGGAAGATCTTTCCAGGAATGCACCACCAGATCGGTTTCATCGCGCAGCAATTCGCCGAAGAAATCCTCGGTGAAAACACCTTTTTCCGGAATCTTCCACAGAGGTTCAGTCAGGTTTTTATCACCCAGGGATTCACGAAAACGGTAGTCGATTTCGATGTGTGGATTTTTTTCTTTCAGAGCGTCTCCGACCATGTAGGCCTGAAGACGGGCCAGATCACTTTTCCTTGCGGAAATTCTTAAGCGCATATGTCGTCCCAACCAAGTGGGCGAAGCTCTGTCCTTTGTGTGAAGGCCAATGCGCGCTCAAGCAAAGCGGCTTTAAGGGCCTCCAGTTTGGTAGTTGTGTCTTTCTTGGTCTCTTCGATCTCTGCAAAAAATTTGTTAAGACCCATGAAACCCACATGAGAGAATTGCGATGCAACGATGTCCGAAAGGTTGTTCGCTTCCCCGCGCAGGTCATAGACGGCGTGAGGGCGAGTGTCTTGTTTGTTCATCAGCTCCACAATGCGCTCATCAGTAAGTGGTGCAGCAATCACCAAAGCTTCGCCGTGAATAAAAGCATCATTGTAAGTGGAAATGGTAAGATTGTCGTATTTATCGGCGAAGGCCTGCATTTTTGCAGGTTCACGGCAGATCACCTGAACGGACTTTTTCAAAGCCAGCCACGGAAGGATTTCCTGCGCCAGATGGCCGGAACCGCAGATGGTGACAGAGTCCATGTCTTTTGTGTAGCGACGCAAAAGACTGCCATAGCTTTGGGATCCCAGGCCCACAAGATGCTGGGCGCGCGTTTTCTTCACTTCGGCCATGATGAAGTTCAGCCATTTCTGGTGATCTCCGAACAAGGGGTCCTGAAGCTGTTTGCGGGAATCGACGAAAAGTTTGAACTGACCGAAGACTTCAGTCTCGCCCACGATCGGGGAGTGAAGGCCGCACAGAATCTCAAGCAAAAGACACAGTGCCTTTTCGCCACGAAGAACAGTGTCTTCCGGTTCAATCACATCCGCATAGTTGCCCAGTTCCATTTCTGTGCAGAAAAGGATCTTGCGCAGACACGTCTTGAAGATCGCAGCGTCTTGCAAAGCTGCGAACTCTTCAGAGAAGTTTCTATTGGATTTTCTGTGAACGAGAAGTATATCTTCCATGTAGGATTAGGTTTATCACTAACCTTTCATTAAAGTGTCATCGAAATGTCATGGCTCATGGAAAACTCTGCCTGTTATTTAAGCAGATGACCCAATTTAAGACCCCAGGGTGGAGGCCGATTATGAAACTCACTCAAAGACCGAGAAGAAATCGCACTACAGAAGCTCTGCGCCAAATGGTGGCTGAGACCGAACTGCGTGTATCGCAGCTGGTTTTACCCCTGTTTTTAGTGGATGGAAAGGACCAACAGCAGGCCATTTCCACAATGCCGGGCATTTTCCGCCTGAGCCCGGACCTGACCTTGAAACTGATCGAAAAAGCCGTGGGTCTGGGAGTTAAATCCTTCGATCTGTTCCCAGCCCTGCCAGAGTCCAAAAAAGACAAGTACGGAACAGAATCTTTGAATCCGAACGGCTTAATGCCAACGACTCTCAAAATGATCCGCGACAAGTTCCCGGACGTGACTTTGATCACGGACGTGGCTTTGGATCCGTATTCCTCTGACGGTCACGATGGTGTGGTTGAAAATGGCAAAATTCTGAATGACGAAACTGTCGAGCTGCTGGCGAAGATGTCCCTGGTTCATGCGCGCGCCGGAGCAGACATCGTGTCCCCGTCGGACATGATGGATGGCCGTGTGGGGGCGATTCGTGAAGCTTTGGACAGCGAGGGCTTCATCAACACGGGGATTCTTTCTTACTCGGTGAAATATGCGTCATGCTTCTATGGTCCGTTCCGTGAGGCTTTGGATTCAGCACCGAAATTTGGCGACAAAAAAACCTATCAGATGGATTTCCGCAACACGCGAGAGGCTTTGCGTGAGATTGACCTGGATGTGGCAGAGGGTGCTGACATGGTCATGGTGAAACCTGCCTTGAGTTATCTGGATGTGATCGCGAAAGTGAAGGCCCACACCAACCTGCCAGTGGCGGCTTACAACGTCAGTGGTGAATACAGCCTGATCAAGGCCGGGCACAAGGCCGGCATCATGGATGAAACCCGCGGCATGGTGGAAACTCTTTATTCCATCCGTCGCGCTGGTGCAGATGTGATCTTTACGTACTTCGCCCTGGATATGGCCCAGTGGCTTCGCGATAACCGCAATTAATTCAAATGCCGGCGACAGAGTTGTTGCCGGCATTTTCTTTTCAGTCGTTTATTTGCTGCAAGGTTTTAGCACGACTTCGACTGTCGCCTGTCTGTCAGTTTCGATCTGCGCAAACAATATGATTTTGCCCAAATTATCCCAGACTCTGATATCAACCAGTGTAAAGCCTGTTCTGTTCTTGATTGTTTTCTGAATGATCTGTTCTGCTTCTTCCGGAGTTCCCGTGTAGCAGATTTTATCGGTGAAAAGAAAATTGGCGGGAATTTTTGTCGCCTTGTCGATGATGGTGATTTCGTTGTAGGCGCTGACGATAATAACGGCCTTTTGTTTGGCCTGTGCCGTTGCAGAGAACATCAGGGACAGTGCCGCTAGAACGATAAACTTGCGCATAAAAGCTCCTTTGTTTTTTTGGTGTCGAAACAAGGGATTGCGCGGACCGTGCCACAGGGGAAATGAATAAATTGATTTTGAGGGTGTGGCGCGCGAAAAAGCCACAGACACGGTGACAACCAAGGCGCATCAGCGACTGTCACTGGCGGCAACGGACTTTTTTAGCAGTTCGATTTCTGCTGACGGTGTTTTGATGTTGCAGGCAAGGTATAGATCCACGCTCGCGATCTTCACGACTTTGACGTAATCGAAAAACTCGGTGCCTTTTTGTTTTTCGAAATCGATATAGACCGGATCATCGATCCAAAGCTGGATTCTTTGTCCGACAAGCTTGTCTTTGTTAAGCCAGTTTGTGACTACCGACTCGGTTTTGAAGCCCTGCCGTTTCAATTCACTTAACGAGGCATCTCCTTCCAGGCCACCAATGACAAATTGCCGGGCGTCTTCCAGTTTCTGAATGCTGGCGGCGGGTGTTCCCTTCTTCGCAAACAGGGCCCATTCGACAGTGACTAAGGGGCCGACCCAGTGAAACAAAGCTTCTCGTTCTGTGGTGCGGGCGGTGGAATACACACAATGGCGTGCACCGCTCAAGGCCCGGTTGTAGGCCCGCAACCAGGGATAAAGCCGGATCTGGTATTCAAAGCCGGATTTTTCCATCGCAGTTCTGACTTTGCGGGTGGCAAGGCCGACGATGGTTTTGTTTTTGTCGTCATAGTGATTGTAGGGTGGATAGTCTTCAGTGCTGATTTGATATGATTTTGCCGTCGGGGCAGAAACCGCCACAGACGCGCAAAGCAGAGCTATTAAGAAAACCAGCAATGATTTCATCAAGACCTCGCCAGTTAACTTTATCATTTCTTAACACGCGGATTCACGATGTCCTTCGACACTGGACCCACGAAAACAAAAAAAGGGAGTCGTCGTGACTCCCTTTTAAGTTTTTTTCCAGTTTTGAAAACTACTGGAAGTAGTGTCGGTAATAGATCGTGAAAGTAGGATCGATTTTTCCGGTTTCCATGTTGCGACCGTTGTAGGTCTGATAGTTGTGCAAAGTTCCGTGAGTCTGTTCCAGACGGAACCCAATGCGCCAGTTCTTTTTACCTGTGGACAGATCCACGTAACCTGAACCCTGATAGCCATCCTGGAAACCTTTGGAGTTGTGACCGATCTCTGCTCTGTAAGTCAGTGTTCTTGGGCCGGCCTGACACCACAAAACTCCACCGACATTGGCAGCCACATAGCTTGCGCCATCAATGGTGGACCCACGACCGCCAAGTTCGGTGAAAGCACGGGCACGGCAGGTGTTTTTCGCGTTCACGTATTCTTTCGCAATACCCAGATAAAGACCCATGATCATGCCGTCACGGGTTTTCTGCCCGTCGCTGATATAGGTTGGCGTTTTGGTTTGACCTGGCTTCAGGTTGTTCACCATCTGGTGGAACTTGTCCTGCTGGTTGGCGGCTGTCAGCACGTTGCCACGGGAATCAGACTGCAGTTGCTGCCAGCCGGCTTCGGCTTTCCAGTAGAAGGTTTCAGCGCGGGCATTGTCGATATTGTCGATTACGAACTTCAGAACGTTTTCATTCGTGAAGTGCTGGTCAATACCACGGCCGCCATCAGGAAGTTGTTTGGCGGTGCCTTCGATTTCACGAGTGTACAAATCAGAAGTTGCATCGAACTGCAGGTAATGACCCGTTGGCAGGAAGCCACCGATGGAAAGTTTTGATCCATGAGTATAACCGTTGTCATCAGTGTCAGCACCCACCGCAATTGGATTCAGCAGATTGTAATCGTTGGTGACGGCCAGATAAACGCTGATACCGCGTGGACGTTCAAAGTCTTCACCGGGCAGGAACTGTCTGAACATTTCAGGAACGTCACGGGCGTCTTTAAAACGAATGTGGATCACACCCCCCAGTTTTTCCGGGCGAGCGGCGTTGTTGTAAGAATACTTATGACTGAAGATATCAGGCTGCGTGTTCTCGGCATACAAGTCCTGGAACTTCCAGAACTCTTCCGCGTGCGCCACGGAAGAAAGGCCAAGAACCGAGGAAAGAAGCAACAAGCCCCATCTTTTAAAAATCATGAATCCACCTTGCGAATTTTTAATAGAGTTAAAGCACAAGGGGGCAATTCACAAGGTGGCGTCTTTGGATTCACCTTTTTCCAAGGCGTCGTCTAAAGTTCAGCCGGTTTAATTTCGTTATGGCGTGGATTTACGTGGAACACGCGCCAGTGAAGGCTTTCGTGGGTCTATTGTTTGGTCGTCGGGGTGGCTGGAGCCGGAGTCGATGGAGCCGCTACTGGCTTTTTTTCCTCTTCATTCCAAGAGAACGACTTCATGATCTGATTGCAGCTTTGCAGGGACTTGCTGAAGGTGGCTTTGTCATCCAGGCAGGTCATGATCGCCACACGGTCCTGGTTTTTCAAAACCACCTGACGGATTTGTTTGTTTTTGGATCGGGATAGCATGTCCACCACCAAAGCGGGACTGCCGTTCAGTTCGAAGTTCTTCGCCGAGATCACCTCAAAACCATAGTTCGGGTAATCCCGCATCCATTTGCGTGTGTAAAGCTCCAGGGACGCGGTTTTTGCGACTTTGTCAGTGCGAATGCTCAAGACCCCTTTGCCGTTGTCTTTGGCGGCAAAGCGGACGGTGTCCAGCAGGCTTTGTTCAGAGGTCGCAACTGGGATCCAGGATGTGCCTTCGGTTTTCAGGGTGAAACCCTTGTGCAGGAAATAGAGACCCTTTTCCGGATTGGTCAATGCCGAAGAGCTCGTCGCCGGAAAAGGCGCCGCCAAGGCAGACATCGGTAAAAGGATCAGTAAACCAAGCAGATTTCTCACTTCTTCAGGGTATCTGAAGGGGCGGGTTCCAGGCAAGGGCCTAAATCTGCGGGCAAGGTGACAATGTAAATTTGTTTCTTGTCCTGAAAGCTGCGAGTAAACGCCAGACGCTCCTGGGATTCATTGGAAACCACCGGGGAGGCCAAAGAGTCATTGCCTTTGAATACAACCTGCGTGCACTGCTTTTCAAGGTCGTACGCTTCCAACTGCCACTGCTTTTCACCCTTGCGCAGGATGCTGTAAAACAGGCGGGCCGGGGGACGTGGAGCAAACTGCAAATCGCGATATTCACCCTCCTGGCTTTTCAAAACCACGGGGATTTTTTCTTTCAGCTTGAAGGCCACCAGGCTTTGCGTGTTGGTCTTCAGATCCTTTTCCACCCATACCAGTTGTTTGGCATCAGGGGACAGGGTTGGATAGCGTTTGTCTTTGTCTTTTTCCGCTGAAATCAGACTGACCGGCAGATTTTTCAGATCCAGACGATAGATGCCCGTCAGGCCGCCACGACGGGACGTGAACAGAATTGCAGGCTTCAAGGCATGGGTCATGAACAGGCTTTGCCCGTCATATCCCGGCTGCTGGGTCAGACGCACAATCTCGGTGCCGTAAAGATCACTCATGTATAAGTCTGACGGAGGATATTCTTTGTCGAAAGTTTTGTTCAGCAGCGGGCTTTCTTTGATTTCATCCGTTGTGGAGGAATAAAGAATCTCGGAAGCGCTGATATAGATCGCATCAAAGGCATCACCATCAGAAAAGGTCACGCGGCGTTCTTTGTTTTTAGCCAGGTCCATTTCGTAGATCTGTGAACCTTTGTGGGATGAACGGCCACGACTGGTGTAAATCAGTTTGTCGTTGTCTTCGGAAAAACGCGGATGATCGTTATCACCGAGGAACGTGATTTGTTTGGAGCCTTTGGCCAGCAGATAATCCGGAGTCAGAACGTCTTTGGTGACACTCAAATGTGAACAACCCGTTGCAAGAAAACAAAGGGCCACGATCGCCGGATTCATCCACTTCATATTTCAACCTTGTGCAGTACTTTCTGGAGTAAGGAAGAAGGATTGACCTTCTTCAGTTCTTTCAAATCAACCCACTGCAGGTTTTTGCCCGTCAGTGATTTCTTTTCAGTGATCTGAATAAAGATATCATGATGGGTAATGTTGTGTTTGGCATCATAGGCTTTGGGCTTGTTTTTTTCCATGCTGATTTCCCCTGGGAAAATCATCTGGCCCTTCAGGAAGGGGGCATAGTCATTCTGTACCAAAGCCACCTTTTGGTTTTTGATTGCAACCACTGGTTTCCAGACCCAGACCTCGGATTCTTTGCGTGGCTTTTTCAGGGGCAGCTTTTCCACCAGATTTTTTTCGCGGGACACACAGGTCGCGGCCCACGGGCACAGCATACACATGACTTTTTGCGGAGTGCACACGGTGGCGCCAAGCTCCATCAGTCCCTGATTGACGACATCCGCCTGCCCGAGCAGGGACAGTTCGTCCGAGATCTTTTGCAATTGATCACGACCTTTGCCGTTCCACCATTCCAGTTTCAGGCCATAACGACGGGACAAAACACGAATGACGTTTCCATCCAGGACACCGACTTTTTCACCGAAGGCAATGCTTGCGACCGCGCGGGAGGTGTAAGGGCCAAAGCCCGGAAGCTCCAGCAGTTCGGCGGCGGTTTTGGGAAAGCCGCCGGCGGCCAGCGCTTTAGCGGCCTTATGCAGATTGCGGGCGCGGGAATAGTAACCAAGACCCGCCCAGGCTTCCAACACCTCCGCTTCAGGGGCCTTGGCCAGATCCTGAACGGTCGGGAACTTTTGCAGAAATTTTTCGAAGTAGGGAATCACGGCAACAACGGTGGTTTGTTGCAACATGACTTCTGAAAGCCAGATACGATACGGGTTCTTGTTTTCCCGCCATGGCAAGGAACGTTTGTTCTTGTTGTACCACTGGGTCAGTTGCTTGTGATCTGTCTTGTAATCGTGTTGGGCCGCCATGCGCGGTAATGTAGTCAACAGCCCAAGGCAGAGTCAAGGGGCGTCATTGCCCGGGGCTCGACACAGGGGTAGAATAAGGTTGTAACCGGGCTATTTCAGTCAGTGAGGAGCACCATGGAATACAAACCGCTGAGCGGACGCGAGTTCCCGCGTTTTTCCGCAATTAAAACTTTCTTCAGATTGCCGTATGTTTCAATCGAGGCCGACTACGAAGTCGGGATTTTTGGTATCCCGTATGACGGTGGGGTGTCGTATCGTCCGGGCGGGCGCTTTGCTCCGGCGAAGGTGCGCGATGTGTCCAGTCTGGGCCGTGGCTTCCATATGACCCGCATGGAAAATTTCTTTGAAAACCTGAAGGTGGCCGACATCGGTGATTGTCCCACAGTGCCGATTGATCAAAAGCAGACTTACGAAAAAATCGAAAAGTTTGTCGGTGAAGTTTTAAGTCACAACAAACGTTTCCTGGCGGTGGGCGGGGATCATTCCACAACGTTGCCGGTACTGCGTGCTTTAAGAAAAAAATACGGCAAGCCGTTGGCGTTCATTCACTTTGATGCCCACTTGGACACGTATCCGGCAGCCTGGGGTCAGGAATACCACCACGGGGCCTTTGCCCGTCACGCTGTCGAAGAAGGTCTGGTGGATCCGAAGAAGATGGTGCAAATCGGTATTCGCGGACCGCTGGCCGGTGGTGATGATCTGAGCTTCGTGAACAAACACGGCATTCGTGTGATCACCGTGGATGAGATCCGCAACCAGCCGATCAACGATTTCCTAAGAACCCTGCCGACGTTTGATGAAACGCCGACCTACATCAGCTATGACATCGACAATCTGGATCCAAGCTGTGCTCCGGGCACCGGCACACCGGTTCCAGGGGGGCTGACGACTTATGAAGTTCAGCGCATCTTCCGTGCGCTGAAGATTCCAAATCTGGTCGGTGGTGACGTGGTGGAGATTTCGCCTCCATTTGACCACGCAGACATCACGGCCTTGGCTGGCATGGATGCACTGTTTGAAATGCTTCATTTGTTTCCCACCAAGAAATAGCTAATTTCGTTCGCCGTGGGATATCACCAGGATCTGGGATTTGGTGATATTCACGGCGATAAAGCTGACCGCATTGACGCTCGGAAACCAATACGTGTCCGGGTCGACCCAGAAGTTTTCCAGGCCCTCTTTAAGCTGTAACAGTTCCCAATGATTTTTGCTTTTGGTTCGTTGCATGACTTCAATTTGATCGAGGTCATCATAACGGCGAATTTGACTTTCCATCGAGGCCATCAGGGTCTGGATCATCAGAGACCATGTGGCCGGACGCAAGTGCCAGTCATTCAGGTCCCGCAGTTCCTCCAAATCCGCCGCCAAGTCCTGCGCGGAGCTTTGATAAAATTCAATTCGCACGCAGGCAAAGTCTGCGTAAGCCTCTTCCACTCGGGCGCATTCGGTGCGCAGGGTTTTCAAGGATGAACTGGCTTCGATTTCGGTCAACGCCCAGACGCCGGAAGGACAGGACATACACAGGAACATTGTTATCAGTAAGAATTTCATGAATCACCTCAGGTACAATGGATTGCAAGCCAGAGGCATAATTCAATTAAAATTCAATCGTTCTTGGGTGAACTGCTGTCCGATGTTGGGAACAGGGGCAAACCTGTCCGCGCAATTGTCTTCGCCCGATACTTTTTATTTTCGCAATTTGCAAAGCGCCTCAGAGCTTTGCTAGGATGGCGCCATGAAATGGGCCTTTATACTTGTATTTTTTGTAAGCTCAATGGCGATGGCTGAACAGTCGCCTTTGCAGTCGCCCAAGCCTGTGGTGATGGGGCTGCCCTTTCATGTCAAACGCATTAAAGCCATCATGCAGTATCAGGACTTCATCAATCAGACTATGTCCAGCGTGGGATACAAAGTCAGCATCCGCAACACTCAAGGCAGTCCCCCCAATAAAGTGCTGACCGATGGACAGATCGACGCCATTACCTATGACGACAAGACCTGGACCGAGCAGCGGGATAAGACCGTCAGTCTGTCATTTCCGATTATTCGCACTCGAGGGCGCATTTTTTTCAAGGGTAACAACACACGATTTGACGAAACCAAACTGGCAAAGTTCAAGGGCGGTATTTCCAATAACAATATGGCGTTCACAGAAGAAGCAACCCGCCGCAAACTGAGGTTCATCAACACCGCAAGTCCGTTGCAAAGTGTGGTGGATCTAATGAGTGGCAAGATTGACTATTTTGTCGCCATCCAGGAAGTGGGATTGAGTGCCGTCGATTCTCACCCCGAAGGCAAAAGCAGTATTGTCATGGGTAAAACAGTTTTTCTGGAAGTGCCGCTGTATCTGACTTTTTCGCGAAAGTTCCAGTCGGATCTGCCGCGGATTGAAAGTGCCTTTCGCAAAGCGCTGACCGGAGACCTGTCCAAATACCCGCTGATCATTGAAAATCTGAATAAAGAGCCCTGAAATGAAAAAACCCGCTGCTTTGAACAGCGGGTTTTGTTTTTTAAGTCGGGGTGATTTCGTTTGGCGGGGTCAGACCTTTCTTTTTGATCTTCTCTACCAGAGTTGTGCGGTTCAGTCTTAGCAAAGCCGCTGCCTGATTGCGATTCCAGCCTGTTTTTTCCAGGGCTTTCAGAATCAGGGCGTTTTCGTAAGCGTCCACCGCCGAATTAAAGTCCATACCCACATCCGGAATTTCAAGGCCGCCGATTTCAGTCGAAGCCGTTTTGCCGGATTTGTATTTCAAAGGCAGATCGGAAATGTCCACCTGACCCTGGCCTTTAAGGATCGTCATGCGCTCCACCAGGTTTTCAAGTTCACGGATGTTTCCTGGCCAAGGGTAATTCACCAGACAGTCCAAAGCATCAGAAGTGATGCCGGTCAGACCGCGGCCCTTGGTTTTATTGAAGATATCCATGAAATGATTCAGCAGCAGCGGAATATCGCTCTTGCGTTCGCGCAAAGCCGGAACGGTGATCGGAATCACGTTCAGGCGATAGAACAGATCCTCACGGAACTTGCCGTTTTCAACCGCTTCTTCCAGATTCAGATTGGTCGCGGCAATTACACGCACATTCACGCTGACAGTTTTGGTGGATCCCACCGGCTCAAAGCTTCTTTCCTGCAGGGCGCGCAAAAGCTTCACTTGCAGGGACGGCTCAAGATCACCGATTTCATCCAGGAAGATCGTGCCCCCGTCAGCCATTTCAAAGCGGCCCACACGGTTGGCAATGGCGCCGGTGAAGGCACCTTTCATATGACCGAACAGTTCACTTTCCAAAAGTTCTGAAGGGATCGCACCGCAGTTAATCGGTACAAAAGGCCCTTGTGCGCGGGAGGAGTTATAGTGAATTGCGCGGGCAATCAGTTCTTTCCCGGTCCCGGATTCCCCGGTCACCAGAACTGTCGAATCAGAATCAGCCACGCGCTCAATCATGCGCAGAACATTCTGGATTTGGTCGCTGGTGCCGATGATCTGGTCGAATTTGTATTTCTTGTTCAGCTCCGAGCGCAGTTGCTGATTTTCCTGCTGCAGTTTTTTGTGCGTCAGGGCTTTTTCAATCAGACTCATCAGCTCTTCAAGATTGAAGGGTTTGGTCACGAAGTGGAAGGCCCCTTTTTGAGTCGCGCGAATCGCGGATTCAATAGTGGCATGACCAGTCAGGATGATCACTTCAGTCGCCGGTGTGAGTGATTTAAGATAAGTCATGAACTCGATGCCGTCGCCATCTGGAAGATTCAAATCGACAATGGCCAGATCCACCGGGCTGTCACCCTGGCACAGAACTTTGGCTTCTTCGATTTTATTGGCGGTGATGACGTTCAGGCCTTTGCGATCCAGCACCCGGAACAGAGCGGTGCGGAGTGAAGACTCATCATCTAATATCAGGACACGTTGGCTACGCATGAACCTTCCTTCCATGGTGGGTTCTTGGCGGAAGAAACCGCCTAAAATCAGGATAAGGGGATTTTGACGGGACTGTCAAAAAATCCGCGCCTGGCAAGGCTTTCAGGACCATAAAACTGGACGGGGGTGGGAAAAAAATGCCAGATTTCGCTGGGCCAGAGGCGAGGAAAATTCGAGCTTTTTCTCGTGAAGCAAGGCCTGCCAAAACCCATGGAAATTGCTAACAGCTAAAGAAGACTTGGGTATTCCAATTTTACCAGAAAGAACTGATTAAAAGACGGGCAGACCTGACAGGGATTCGCAAAAACCCCTGCCTTGTGAGGCCACAAGGGCTTAGAAGCCCAGGTTTTCGATCTTTTTGCGAAGCAGGTCCAAAGTGACGGGTTTAACGATGTAGTCATCCACACCGTCTTTCAAGGCGGACTTCACCGAGTTTTCATCTGACACATTGGTGGTCATGATGACTTTCACGGATTTGAATTTTCGCGACCGTTTCAGTTCCTGCAAAACGGCGGCACCATCACGCTTGGGCATACGCCAATCCAAAAAGATCAGTTGCACGGGGTTCAGCGTATCAAAGGCATTTTCCAATTTTCCCAAAGCGATGGATCCATCTTCGGCTTCAAGAATATTCTTAAAGCCCAGGGTGTCCAGCGCCGCCACCATGATCATGCGGTCGGTGCTGTTGTCGTCAATTACCAGAGTCGGACATTTAATGCGTTGAAAACTCATGTGGAAATTCCTTGTTGTGGTACTTCGAGCATTTCTGAGCGCCACAGATGCGTGCAGGCCATCTTGTATTCAGAGCGAAGTTGCAGCAGCAGATAACGAAGCTCTTCTTTGGTGCCCGCACGGGCCTGCTTTTCGATATCGCTGCACAGTTGACCCATGACACGCAGGCCGGCATTCACACAGCTTGATTTCAGATAGTGGGCGCGGTCAGCAAGGTCTTTCAGATCCCCGCGTTTTTCCGCTTCGATCATCTCCACCACATAGGCGGGGGCCTCTTTACCCCATGCCTGCAGAATCTGCTTCATCAGGTCGTCAGCCATATCCGGGCTGATCTGGCGCAGGTTTTCCATGGCTTTGGGATCAACCACCTGGGTTGCCGCATATTTCAGATGCCGTGACCACAGCGCCAGTTTTTCATCAAGCTCTGCCAGGGTCAGAGGTTTTGACAGATAGTCACACATGCCGGCAGCCAGGCAGGCTTCTTTGTCGCCGCGAATCGCGTTGGCGGTGACGGCAATAACGGCCGGCCCCTGACACCATTGCGGGAAACGTTCCGTGATTTTTTGCGCGGCCTCATAACCGTCCATGACGGGCATGTGGCAGTCCATCAGGATAATGTCGTAGGTGCCGGAAAGGGTTTTCTCCAAAGCCTCTTTCCCGTTGTTGACGATGTCAAACTTGTGTCCCAGTCGGTTCAGCATGACTTTCACAACTTCCTGATTGGTCATGTTGTCTTCGGCCACCAGAATTTTCAGAGGGGCCTGGGATGATGAATAGCTTTGTGATTCGCTGGGGCGCTGGTTTTCCGGCATCACGTTGATCGCTTCAAGGGGCAGGGTCACCCAGAAGATGGAGCCTTCGTTGGGTTTGCTTTCCACTTCGATCTTGCCGTTCATCAGCTCCACCAGTTGTTTGGTGATGGAAAGGCCCAGACCGGTACCGCCGAATTTGCGGGTGGTGGATTTGTCAGCCTGCTCAAACGGAGAAAAGATTTTTTTCAAAGTCGCTTCGTCCATGCCCAGCCCCTGATCCTTGACCTGAATCTGCAGCATGGTGCGGGACTGATCACTGCGGAAAGAGTTTACAATCAGGCTGACGGTGCCTTCCGAGCTGAACTTGATGGCATTCCCCAGAAGATTGATCAGGATCTGGCGCAGGCGCAGGACATCCCCTGAAAACGCTGCCGGCGTCTGTTCACTGACCGAGGCATGCAGATCCAGTCCTTTGGATTTGGCAGAGTATTCAACGGTGTTGATGACTTCCTGAACCAGCTTGCGCGGCTCAAAATAGCTTTCTTCCAGTTCCAGTTTGCCGGATTCAATTTTTGAAAGATCCAGAATGCCGTTGATCAGCGACAGCAGGTTCAGGGCGGATTCGCGGATGATTTGAATTTTCTTTTTGATTCCCGATTCAGGGTTCTGATCCAGCAGAACTTCGGTCATGCCCAGAATTCCATTCATCGGTGTGCGGATTTCGTGGGACATATTGGCCAGGAAGCTTGATTTCATATGAGAAGCCTGAAGGGCTTCGTTGCGGGCTTCGACCAGTTGTTTTTCGAGCTGGCGACGCTGACGGCCTTCAAATTCTGTCATGACATAAGCCACGATGATCAGCAAAAAGGCCATAGCAGTGCCCAGCACCTGCCACAATTGATTTCGTTGGGCTGTGATTTCGGATTCCTTTTTCAGTGCCAGTACGCGGGCGCGTTCGTTAGTGATGACCGTGTTAACCGCTTCACGCAGCTGGTCCATGACACCCTTGCCTTGGCCGGATTTAACCAAAGCAATTGCGGAGCTGAGTTTGCCAACACGCACCTGATTGATGACGTTTTCTGAAATTTCCATTTTCTGGCGAACCAGAGCGGACATGGATTGATATTCAGGGCTGGCTTTCAGAGTTGCCGGAGCACTCTTTTCAAGGAGTTCAAATTCCTTTTCGATCGCATCGTTGGCATCCAGATACGGCTTCAGAAACTGTTCGTTCTGCGTCAGCACGTAACCGCGCTGGCCGGTTTCCAGATCCAGTGTGGATTTTTCCACGTTCTGAATCATAGAAATAAGAGCTTCGGTTTTTTCATAGAGTGCAATGGTTTCTCGATATTCCTTCAGGGCCAGGAATTTCAGGATGAAAACCGTCAGGGTGGCCGCAACACCGGTTGAGAACAGCAATAGTGTCAGGGTGCGATTCATTTTAAATGCCAAGGTGGTCCTCGTTTCCGAGTCTTCAGGATAAGAGAAAGACTCTGCTCCAACAAGTGTCCTAAGACCTAAGGCGTGTGTGTTGGAGTGAAGGAAATCTTAACACCGTTTCCGGCGGTTTTGTCAGGAAGAATTTCCAGTTTGGCGTCATGATCGCGCAGAATCTGGGACGCAACGGAAAGTCCCAAACCCAAAGGCATGGAGGTGCTTTTCTCAGGGGTGCCGTTATCGTGAACCAGAATTTCAGGCACACCATCAGTCATCAGGATTTCGATGTCCATCAGAGCCTTAAAATCCTTGTTGTGACGGATACGATCAGTAACCCGGTCAATGGATATCTGCAGGATGTTTTTCAGCGCCTGGGCCAGCATGTTCAAATGTCCGCGAATGACGATATCATCCGCCGGGAAGTGCAGTTTGACCTCGATCCCCTGGGACTTCGTCTGAAGTTCGACGATTTTCAGGGACCGCAGGCAGACTTCCTTCAGGCTGACTGCGCCCTCGCGGTCGGCGTTGGGGTCGCGGGTAAAGCCCAGCAGGTTCTGCACGATTTCTTTGCAGCGCTGGACGCCGGCTTCCATTTCCACGACATCCGGATAAAGTGGATGTTGGGGGTCCATGTCCATTTTGATCAACTGGGTGAAGGATAAAATCCCGCCCAGAGGATTGTTCAGTTCGTGAGCGATGCTGGATCCGATTGTTCCCAGTTCGGCCATCTTGGCGGATTCCAGAATTTGACGTTCCATTTTCAGTTGCTGGGTGACGTCGTGATAAAGGTTCACGAACACCGGCGGTTTTTCTGAATCCAACACCAGGCTTTGCGAATAGACCTCAAAGGTGCGGGCGGTGCTGCGCGATTGCACGCGGAAGTTGGAGCCGCGCTGACAGCCCGGACAGGGTTCATCGCGGTTGTATAATACCTTGTAGCATTTGCGCGAGGTTTCCTCTTTGCTTTCGCTCAGGCGTTCATTCAGGGCCTTGTTGGACTGAATGATGTCATAATTTGTATCGATCAGAACAACCGGGTCGGACATCGAGTTGAATGTCGCCTCCCATTGTTCCTTCATGGATTCGGATTCTTTCAGTTTCTGAATACGATCCAGCGCCAGCGCCACGGCCTCGGCCACGCGGGTCAGGAAGTCACTTTCATCCTTGGAAAAAGGATGGTCCGGGGCGCGCAAAAAGAAGATCGAACCGACTTTTTCATGCTGGCGGAACAGCGGCACCTGAAACTGGGTGAAGCTCAGTTGTGTCTGCACCTGTTTGGCAAAAAGTTCGTCCTGGGGATGGAAGAACAAACGAATCCACGATGTCTGCACTGTTGCCGCCAGGGAATCATTCAGCAGTTGCTCGATTTCAACAACGGAGCTGGCTTCGTGCACCGCCATCAACGCGCGTTTGAAACCTTCAATGCGCGAATTGGTCAGGAAAAGTTTGCGGCGGGCCTCGGTTAGAAACTTGGTTCTTTTCTGAACCCGTTCTTCCAGTTCGATTTGCAGGCGTTTAAGTTGGGCCGTCTGTTCACGAATCAAAAGGGCGAGGTTTTCATCCTGTTTGCGCTGATTGGCCTCTTCCAAAGCTGAAAACAAATGTGTTTCCAGATCCGGATCCTGAAAGCTTTCCATCACCCGCAGGAATGTGAATTCCTCATGCAGCAGCGCCAGTTGGTTGGCGGAAAAGTCCGCCGGAACCACGGCGATAAACTGCGTGGCCGGATGGGCACGTTTGACCTCTTCGTAAAATTCGGGAAATTTTTTACCCAGAATCAGAGTCACTGACAAAGCCACCACGTCATAGGTGGAATCCTGGATCCAGTGCCAGGCCTGATTTAAGTCCGTGGCGATGTGAGCACCCAGCTCTTGCAGGCGCGCATCCCAGGGACCAATAAGCAGGAAGCCGGCTTTCAAAGTCCGCATGTCGGGATCAGATCCTTGTGGTGAGTGATGGTAAAGTCAGGATGATCTTCCGGATACATCGGTTTTTCGCCGGTGTGTTCTCCATAGGCGAAATAGCAGGTGTCAGCGCCCACGCGTTTGCCGTCGCGAATCTCGCTGGACAGGCGGTTTCCGATGCTCAGCAGATGTTTTGGGTCGTGACCTTGGGTGCGCAGAATTTCACGGAAGGCACTGTCTTTCTTTTCGCCGATAAAGCCGTTCAGAATGTAAATGCCGTCAAAGAAGCCGGCGATGTTCAGGGCTTTGATCTTTTTTTCCTGCGAAGGGCGGGAGCCCATCGTGACTAAAAACAGTTTATAGCGTCCGCGCAAAGCTTCCAGATTTTGCAAAGAGCCTTCCAGCAGGGGAAGTGTTTCCGGCACCAGAGGGTTGTAGAATTCCTCCAAGGCGTCGTGGATGGCCTTGCCTTTTTGGTTGGTGCCGAAGCGATTGGCAATCTGGGTGAAGATTTCGGTGTGGGAAAGTTCTTTAGCCAGCTCTTCGCGGGCGCTCATGCATTCGTCCAAAGTGCATCGCAAACCGGCTGCCAGCATAGCTTCGCAGGCCCGCTGGGAGGCGCGAGGCACCAGCAAACCTGAAGTATCTAGCAGAGTGTCATCCAAATCGAAGGCGATGCTTTTGTACTTTGTCATTTATACATTCCGTCCCGTGATCAGAAGTTCCAGGCCCGGCTTAAAGTGAGGCCAGACCAGATTCAGATCGATGTGCTCTTGCTCTTCGATGCAGATCACAGGAATTTGATGTTCAATCCATCCATACTGTCCAAGGCTGCCCGGTGTCGGATAGCCAATGTCCTCGCGGGCTTCATAGTCGGTGCCGGTGGCCAGAATCTCGGCCGCCTGTTTGCCCGGAGCTCCCGTATAGACAACGCAAGGCTCCCACGAATGAAAGTGTACTATAAGCTGTGGCTTTTCGTCCTCAATGAGTTTTACCAGAGCCTGAACTTCCCTCTCACTCCCAGGCGAAGGGCCAGGATAGTATCGAGGAGCTTTGCTTTCGGGGCTCCAGTCCCGACACGGGAAGTTGCGATTCAGGTCGACGCCATTGGCGTTGGTGCGCTGATTCTTGCCGTAGCCGTCGGGATTGATGCAGGGAATGAGGATCCACGGGCGCAGGCGACCGCTGTTGGCGGCTTCCTCCTGCTTCAACCAGTGCAAAAACTCTTCTGCCAGACGGACCCCCTCGGGTTCGTCGCCATGCACACCGCCGATAAACAGGATCGGGCGTTCAGAAAAGTCACTGAGGCTGTGTGATTTTTTATACAGCTCAATGGAAGTTCCCTGAGAGGTGGTGGCCCAAGAAGTTTGGTGAAAAATTTTTGCTTGCATGAGACAATTAAGCCTGTTTTTTTCAGATAAGAAAAGCTTTTAAAAGGAAGTTTCGAAATGTCAGCAAATGCATCTGAGAAGTTGACGGTTATCGCTCTTGCGGCAGGCAAGGGAACTCGCATGAAGTCCCCCCTCCCGAAAGTCCTTCATCCTGTAGCGGGCCGTCCGATGATTGAAAAAGTGATTCAAGCCTCCAAACAGGCCGGCGCTGCCGAAGTGCGCGTGATTGTCGGTCATGGTCAGAATCTGGTTCGTCAGGTTGTGGAGCCAATGGGTGTTGCCTGTTACGTGCAGGATGAACAACTGGGCACCGCCCACGCGGTTCGCTGTGCGAAGCCGGAAACCATCGAGGGCGTGGTCGTTATCATGAACGGGGACCACCCGCTGATTGAAGCTTCCGACATCAAGGATTTCGTGCGCATTTTCCGCGACGAAAAATGCGATCTGGCCGTGGTGACTGCGGTCTTGAAAAATCCGGGCGAGTTCGGCCGTATCGTGCGCCACAAGGGTGACCTGGCGGCGATTGTGGAAGCCAAAGACGCTTCTGCCGAAGCTTTGAAAATCCGCGAGATCAACACCGGCATCTATATCGTCAAGGCGTCCATCCTTGCTGATTATCTGCCAAAGATTTCCAACAACAACGCAAAAAAAGAATACTACATCACGGACCTGATTTCTTTGTGCATTCAGGACAAGTGCCGTGTGCAGGCAATCCAGTCCACTCCGAAAGTGGCCGTGGGCGTGAACAATCAACTGGAGCTGGCGCGCGCCACCCGTCTGCTGTTCAAGCGCAAGGCTTTGCGTCTGATGGAAGACGGCGTGCTGATGATCGATCCACGCACCGTGTATGTGGAAGAAAGTGTTGAGATCGGTGCGGGCACCGTGATCTATCCGAATGTCTTTATTCGTGGTCGCACCAAAATCGGTTCGTTCACGGTGATTGAATCCAACGCCTTTATTTCGGACTGCGAAATCGGCGACAGTGTGCAGATCCGTGGCGGCAGTTATCTGGAAAGCTCAAAATTGCACAACAAGGTGTCTGCGGGACCTTACGCGCGCCTGCGCCCGGAAACTGAGATCTTCGAAGAAGCCCACGTTGGCAACTTCGTCGAGATGAAAAAAGTGAAGTTCGGGAAAAAGTCCAAAGCCGGTCATCTGACTTATCTGGGGGATGCTGAAATCGGCGAAGAGGTGAATGTGGGCTGCGGAACTATCACGTGCAATTACGCTGCTGATAAAAAGAAATATAAAACGAAAATCGGAAACCGCGTCTTCGTGGGCAGCGACACTCAGTTTGTGGCGCCTATTGAAGTCGGCGATGATGCCATCATCGGTTCCGGCTCCACGATCACCAAAAACGTGCCGGCGAAAGCATTGGCTGTGGCCCGTGGAAAACAATTTGTAAAAGAAAACTACGCCGCGAAAACTGCGGAAACTGAAGAAAAAGAGCAGGTGTAAGATGTGTGGAATTGTTGGTTACTTGGGTCCACAAAATCCTAAAGATATCATTGTGAGTGGTCTGAAAAAACTTGAATACCGCGGTTACGACAGTGCCGGGGTGGCCATTCTGGATCACGGCAAGACCAAACGTGTGCGCGCCCAAGGCAAACTGAAAGCCCTGGAAGACAAACTGGCGACTGAAAAATTCGACGGCCACATCGGTATTGGTCACACCCGCTGGGCGACCCACGGCAAGCCTTCCGAGCGCAACGCCCATCCGCACCAGGTGCGCGGAATCAGCCTGGTTCACAACGGCATCATCGAAAACTATCTGGATATTCGCGAAGAACTGAAGGCCCAGGGTGCGGATATCACTTCTGACACGGACTCGGAGCTTGTGGCTCACTTGATCGCCAATGAAGTGGAAGTGACCAAGGATCTGTTCAAGGCCGTTCAGAACGTGCTGGAAAAGATCCGTGGCGCGTTCTCGATCCTGGTGATGTGGGAGCAGGAACCGGACCGTTTGGTGGCCTTCAAAGACGGCCCGCCGCTGGTTGTGGGCATGGGCAAGGACGAAGTCTTTGTTGCCAGCGACGTGCAGGCTCTGATTCAGTACACCAAGAACTTCGTTTATCTTGAAGACCGTGAAGTGGCTTCCATTAAGGGTGCTGATGTTCAGTTCTTCTCTGCCAATGGTTTCCCGATCCAGAAGAAAGTGGTTGAGCTGAACTGGAACCCGGAAATGGTTGAAAAGCAGGGCTATGCCCACTTCATGCTGAAAGAGATCTATGAACAGCCACGCGCGGTGGCGGCGGCGATCGAACCGCACGTGAATCCAGAGACGTTCTCTGTGGCTTTGAAAAATGTCGGCTTCGGTGGACAGTCCGTGCAAAAGCTGGAAGAGCTTGATGCCAAGGCCGACTGGGCAAAAACCCAGGAAGTTTTCAAGAGTATTGAGCGTGTGTTCATCATCGCCTGCGGCACCAGCAACTATGCCGGGAACGTCGGTAAATATCTGATCGAACAACTGGCGAAAGTTCCGGTTGAATGCGACATCGCCAGCGAATTCCGTTACCGCAACCCAGTGATCCCGGCAAAAAGCCTTGTGATCACAATTTCTCAATCCGGAGAAACAGCCGACACTTTGGCGGCCATCCGTATGGCCAAAGAAATGGGCGCGACCACTTTGAGTATCTGCAACGTGAAGAACTCCACGATCGACCGTGAAGCGCATGGGCACTTGTACATGAACTCGGGTCCTGAAATCGGCGTGGCTTCCACGAAAGCCTTCACCAGCACCATGGCGGTTCTGAACACTTTGGCAATCGCCATTGCACGCACTCGCGGGGTGATGAACGAAGCAGAGGAAAAAGAGCTGGTGAAATCCCTTCTGGCGGTTCCAAGCCAGATGGAAGGTGTTTTGTCTTACGATAAATACTTTGAAGAAGCGGCTTCCAGTCTGAAGTTGTTCCGCGGTTTCCTGTACATGGGCCGTGGCACCAGCTTCCCGATTGCAATGGAAGGGGCTTTGAAACTGAAAGAACTGGCTTACATGCACGCGGAAGGTTATGCCGCTGGCGAAATGAAGCACGGTCCTTTGGCGTTGATTGATGAGCGTATGGCGATTGTGATGGTGGCTCCGACGGATCACCTATACGAAAAAACCATCAGCAATCTGGAAGAAGCCCGTGCCCGCGGTGGCAAGGTGATTTCTATCGGAACTGGTGACAACGAAAAACTGCGCGAGATCAGCGAGCACTATCTGGCTATTCCAAAAGCTCACTGGACAGTGAATGCAATCCTGTCAGTGATTCCGTTGCAGCTGATGTCCTATCACCTGGCAAGCAATCTGGGGTACGACGTGGATCAGCCACGCAACCTGGCTAAATCAGTGACGGTGGAATAAACTTTTAAACCCCGGGCGTCCCCCGGGGTTTTTTGTTTCTGTGGCGACCTTCTTTTCGCCTTCCAGATAAAAATACAGCCCCATCAAAATCAGAATGAATCCCGCAGTGATAATCAGTAAGTGGATGAACATGAACTGAGTCCACTCTTCGCGCAGAGACAGCCATTGCGCGGGGATGGTTCCGGTTTTTCCGGCTTCACGCAAGATAGCATTGATTTTGTAGTGCCCCTTATAGGACAGAACGATTTCATCCAGCACGCAGAACAGGGCTGAAGCCACACAGATAAATTCAAAAGACCGCCATTTTTTACGGCGCAGAATCAGCCACAGGGTGGCTGAAGCAATCATGGTCAGATAAACCAGTCGCACCCGGGGTTCAAACAGGGGTTCCGCGACCCGATAGAATTCCAGGTATTGTTGCAGTGGCATGCGCGCCAGAACTTGGCTGGCAAAGACCGCAAAGTACAGCACAAAGCCGGTGAACAAACCGATGCTCAGAACGCAGATGTAAATGCAAATTCGCAGCGGGAGTTGTGCCATCCTTTTTTATTGTCGGCATGGCGGCAGGTTATAGCAAATTTTAGATCAGTAAGATTACTAAAGGACTTCTGTTTTTTGACGGCGATGATGGGCAATCAGCAGCAGGATAAAGGCAACCACACTGAGCGCCAGGTGGTATTTCATCATAGACAGCCACTCTGTTCGCAAGTGTTCCCAGTTAGATGGCAAATGATGAGTCTGCTTCCACGCGGTCATCAGTTTGTTCAAGGGAACCTGCGCACGATAGGTGACGTAAAGCTGATCCACAAAACATAGAAGCGCCAGATTCAGCATCAGGAATTCACGGGACTTCCAGTGCTTCACCAGGCAGATCCACCAGATCGCAAGACTGCCAAGCAGAACTGCAAAGAAGTAAGGAAAGATCGCCGCAAATGTGGGCTCTGTGATGGAGTTTACTTCGACAAAGGATTGAGGGCCAAGACTGTTAACAGCGGGGCCGATGATGGCCACCATGGACAAGCTGTGCCCGGCCAGTAATCCCATGCAGATGATGGCGACAAACCGGGCCCAGGCGCGAATCTTCATCCGGCAGAGTTCATCAGGTTATAGAAGGATTTGACCCGCTCTACGAAGTCCACTGTTTCATAACCACGAGCCGGTCCGTATTCAAATTCGGCTGCGTATTCCGGGTCTGCCAGTAAAGGCAAGACTTCGCGCATGTGTCTCCAGGAATAAGGATTGCGGCCCATTTTTTCTGCCAGCTTCTGGGCGTCTTTCAAGTGAGCCCAGCCGACATTGTAAGCGGCCAGAGCCAGCGCCAGACGGTCTTTATAGTTCAGGTGTGACGGCACGCGGTCCATCAATGAACGCAGATATTTGGATCCGCCCCAGATGCTTTGCAGTGGATCCGTGCGGTCTTCGATACCCACATGCAAAGCTGTGTCGGTCGTCAATTGCATCAGACCACGCACGCCAGTGAAACTGCGAGCTTCCGGATTCCAGTGAGATTCCTGATAAGCGACAGAAGCGATCAGCTGCCAAGGCAGATTGTGTTCGCGACCGGCATCCCGGAAGGCGTCTTTATATGTCGGCAACGTCGTGCGGATTTTTTTGAAGAACTGAGCGATATCGCGCTTATCCAGCTGGGTCAGGTACGTTTTATAACGATCCAGAATGCGCATGATTTCGTCTTCGCGGGAAGCCTGCTGATACCAGTGTTGCATCAGATGCAGAAGACTTGAGTTGTCCGGTGAAAGCTGCCAGCTCAAAGAGTACGGGGCCGTCAGGTCCGCGACCTTTTCGATCGATGTGTGATAGCGGGCATAGAAATCACCGCTGAAGTTTTCTGCGATCACACAGTCATTTTTGCGTTGAGCAAGGCTGGCGATCAGATCCTGGGTTTTGATGTTTTCCTGAATCTCCACCTTCACTTGTGGTGAAAGCTGGGTCAGGCGTTGTGACAATCCCAGATAATTGTCTTTTTGCAGCAGCGAGATGTTTTTGCCATTCAGATCCTGGATGTTCTGGATCTGGGCCTTCTTGTGGCAGTAAAGGCTAAGATAAGTTTCTTCGTAAGCAGGGCCGGTCAGGAAGCCGGTCATATTGTGAGGAGTCCTCAAGCGGGCTGCGGCGATATCCCCTTCGCCTTTAGACAGCGCCCGCAACACCGAGTCCTCATCCGGAAGTACGACGTACCTCAGTTTGAGGTTGTAGCGGGTGGCGAAGTTTTCCAAAAGATCGTGATCGATCCCGAAAGCACCGCCGCGTTTGGGCTGACTATATATAAGAGGACTTTGCGTGGTCAGCACCACGATTTCACCTTTGGACTGAACTTGAGCCAAGCTCTCCTGTTCGTCCATAATCATGGCGTCGCAGCCATTCATGGCGACCGTGGTAAACCCAAGGCCTCCGATTAGAAAGGCCCGGGCGATTTTCTGTCTTAATCTTAAAATCGTTCCCATAGCGTGGGGCAGTGCTATCCTTTGGCGCGCCGCCAGTGCAAGCATTAAGCACCGAATTTGTGTCTTTAAATGTGAAAAGCGCGCGGTTTTTGCACAAAATCCCCGGCAAATTGTAAAAAAGCTCAGTCCTCGGCGACGCTTACAGGCTGGCGTCAGAAACCCAGAAATCGCTCGTTTTTATGACGCAAGCTAGTTGAAAAAGCCTGTCTGGAGCGTTGACTCCTCCGCCAGATTCCACGATCGTTTTTGCCAATGGCCACTAAAAGGAGGGTTTTAGTGTCTGAGTTTTCTTATGTTCACACTCGTGGTTGGGTTGAGGTTGTTGTTGGTTCCATGTTCAGCGGTAAGACCGAGGAACTGATCCGTCGCCTGCGCCGTGCGGAATTCGCGCGCCTGCAAATTCAGGTGTTCAAACCTATTATAGATAAACGCTACAACGAGATGGCCGTGACTTCCCACGATCTGACGACCATTGATTCCACTCCGATTCACGATGCTGAAGAAATCTGGAACCTTCTAAAACCCAACACGAAAGTGGTGGGGATCGATGAAGGTCAGTTCTTTGGGCAAAACCTGGTGCAGATCGCCCAGGATCTGGCAGACCGCGGATTGCGTGTGATCATCGCGGGTCTGGATACAGACTGGCAGGGGAAACCCTTTGAACCCATGCCGACGTTGATGGCCGTGGCGGAAAGCGTGACCAAACAACATGCCGTGTGTGTGGTGTGTGGGTCTCCAGCCAGCCGTACGCAAAGAACGGCGGGTGGCGACGGTCAGGTTCTGGTCGGAACTCATGACGCGTACGAAGCACGCTGCCGTCAGCACTTCAAACCGGAAGTGGATGCTCCCACGCTCGACTGGAAACTAAAACGCGAAATGGAAATTTCCTAGTACTTCTTACCCGTCAAAGTCAGGCTGTTCAGCTCACACTGGGACAGCCCTGTTGATTGCAGGTAAGCTCTTACCTGCAAAGTACCAGTTCCCACTGTCGATGCAAAACTGTCCAGATTCTCAGACAAGGTTGTCGCATCGTTAGCCGTGGCAGCATTGGTCGAAGCCGCCCACGTCGTTCCATTCCAATAATAGTAATTCACACCGTTGTGGCTAAGGGCATATTTCACCCCGGCAGAACAGCCATTGCCACCCAGGTTTTCGCTGAATGAATTTTTATCCAAAGCTTCATAGACGGAAGTCACCGCGGCCGCCGTCGCTGTGACAGATGGAGCGGAGCTGTTGTAGCGGCTTGGGCCGGTGGCAGCATATTGAATTTCCGGCGAACAAGAAGCCGCGGCAGCATTGTAAGTGCATCCGGTGTTGGCGTCGTCACTGGCAAGATACGCGCGATACTGGAAGTAACGATTGGCGGTCACAGACAGCGGACCGAAGTTAGCGAAGGTCATCGTCGGAGAACCCGCTGCCACAGTTCCAGCCAAAATATTATTGGTTGTGTTGTAGAGTTCAGAGAACATGGACTGCGCAGAGTTGTCCGGGCCTTTCCATCCTGCATTCGTGGTCACATCCTGATCAGCACAGTTGCTGGTTGAACAGGTGCGAACCTGATAACCCACGCGATTCACACCACGACGGTAAAGCTGATGAATTTCAGCGGCAGTAAGACTGCGCTTCCAGATACCCATTTCATCAATCAGACCGTTGAACGAAGAGCTGGCACTGCTATAACTGCCAAGGCGTGTGCCGAACGATCCTCCGGCCAGCAAGTCGGCGGCATGACAGGCCCCTGCTGTGGTGCCATTGATGTACATCTGGAAGCAGGTGCCATTGAAGGTCAAAGCCACGTGAGTCCACACATTCTTGGGCATGTTCGTCGTCGAGCTGACAAAGGCTGTTGTGGATTTCGTATAGAACATCAGCTTGTTGGTGTTGCCAAGTCCGAAAGCCATCGTGCTGCTGGCGACACTGCCGGAATGGATGGAAATAATACGATTGTCGATAGCGCCAGCACCTCCGGTTCCGATGTTGTAAGCCAGGACCCAGGCGCTGACGGTTAACGGGCTGTTGTTCGACGGGATAAAGGCACTGCCTGAATCTGTCACGACAGAATCTCCGGAAGAGCCAAACAATCCTGAACTGCCAAAACGGCCCACGGTTGAAGTGGTTGCAGTTCCCGTGCGCACGCCGTGGCGATTGTTGCCTGAAGCATCGATAACTTCACCGGCGGTGCCATTCCAGGCGCTTTCATTCATATGCCAGAAACCAGCAAGGTTTGTATTCAGACTGCCAATCAGGCCTGAATAGTTTGCGACATTTTCACTGGTGGCAGGAATTTCTTTATAGAATGGCAAAGTGGTTTTCAGGCTTAAAGACGACCAGATATTGTAGGTTGATCCCGTTGTGTGGGAATCGATCACACGCGACGTGAACAGGCCTGACGTCTTCGCGCGCTGAGTGGCGAAAATATTCGCGACCTGAGAGCTGGTCAGCGCCGTTGTCCAGATCGCAAACTCATCCATGTTGCCGTTAAAGCCATTTGTTCCCAGTCCCTGACCCACGTACATGGTGCCGGTTCCTGCGAAATTGGCAGCGGCCGTATCGGAGGCGATCACAACGCCGTCGCGATACAGGGTTCTTGTTCTGGTCGTGGCATCGTAAGTGGCTGCCAAGTGAACCCAGCGCTGATAATCATAAGTCATATAGTTGGTGGCTGTGGTCAGGTCGTCGTTATAGAAACCCACACGCAGTGTGCCGGTGCTGGTGTAACCCAGGAATAAACCGCTGTCTGTGGTGGTGGTGCCATAGCCCAGAATGTGTTGATGAACTCCGGCGTTGGAGGTCGGGTAAACCCAGGCTGAAATTGAAAACGAACTGTTGGCCAGGGCCGGGGGGGATGCAATGGAGCCATAGCTTCCAGAGCTGAATGTGCCGTAGTGGCTGCCGACTTTTCCGGGGCTGGTGGCTGACGGACTGCCGACGATCGAGGCATGATAAGTGCCCACGGAGTCGTTGAAGTTGTTATCCATTTTCCAGTAAGCCACCATGCTGTTTGCCTGAGGTGCCCAGGTGCCGTCGAAGATTCCGCTGTTGTATGCAGAATCGAGGCGCAGATAGCCTCCAGTGCCGTCCCATTGAACTCCAGAGAGGGTCCCGGCTTGAAAATCCGTGCTGGCTTCATCCGTCAAAGACGGGGAAGTCAGACGGGCCACACCACCGGCAGTGAATTCAACGGAAGCAGCATTGCTAATGGCATACTGACCCGTTGTGCCTGAAGTGAATGGAATCGACAGAGTGAAGGTCTGATAAACCGCACCGGACAATTCATTGGTGGAAACCACAGATCCATAAGCATTGTTGGCGCGCACTCGGTAATAGTACGTCGTCCCTGCGCTCAATCCTGAAATGTTGGCCGGAGAGGTGACGCCCACAGAGCTTGAAGCATAAGGCTGAACAGCTGTGTGAGAGCTTGTATCGTAAAGCACATCATATGAGGTCGCGCCCGCCGTCAGTGGGAAACTGACTTTGGTGCTGCCCGTGTCTGGCGTCAATGAGGTGGCGTTAAATGCGTTGATAGGAATTGCAGAAGCTTCTGCGGTGGCATTGACAGATCCGTAGGCATTGGTGGCAGTTACCATCACATAGTAAGTGTTTCCGCCTGTAAGACTTGCGATTTCATAAGGGGATGTCGCGGATGTGGAATCAGTGAAGGAATAGACTCCCGAAACTGTGCCGAACTTCACAGTGTAGGCCGAGGCGCCGGTGGAATTTCCAAAATTAACCTTTAGTTTGTTGGTGGCGTCCACGGTGATTGAGGAAATTGTAAATGCAGAAAGAGGTCTTGAAACAGCTTCGCTGGTGGCAGAGGTGGTTCCGGTGATATTGCTGGCTTCAACCTGGAAGTAATAGTCAGTGCCTGCCGTTAAGGAAGAGATTGTGACTGGAGAAGTCGCATTGGTGCTGACTGTGGTGGGATAGCTGCCTGAGCTTGTTCCGTATTTCACTGTATAACTGGCAGCATCGCTGGCCGAGCCCCAGCTTAATACCACCTGGGAATTTCCAGCAACTGCACTGGAAATTGTGAAGGCGCCCGGTGCTGGAGGATGAATAAGAAAGCTGCCGGAAGTTTTCGTCAGAGCCCCGGTGCCACCGGAGCCCACAGTGCTTGATTTCGTTGCTGTGAGGACTTTGCCAGAGCCCTGGCTGTTGACCGAGATATCTGTGAAAGTCGCGACACCGGCAACAGCGGCCACGGTGGCTGTGCCACCCACGCTGCCAGTTCCGGAAGTCAGGGACATTGTGATATTGGCCGTGGAATCAGCGCCGATGGTCACGGTGTTTCCTTGCGCATCCACGATTTTGACTGCCGGCTGAGTTGAAAGAGGCACGCCCGGAGCAACATCACCAACGGGAGACGAAGTAAAGAACAACTGTGACGCCGGTCCCGGCAAAACAGAGACGGTGGGATAAACACTCGTCACAAGTTGAGCGCCAATCGCAGCCCGCAGTGACGTCGCCGTGCCCACGGTGATTCCAGTGAATGTCGCAGAGTAGGTGCCGTTATTGTGATCGGTGACAGCACCAAATGTTCCGGTGCTGGTGCCTCCGGTGGCAGAGAACTGTACGCTTAGGCCTCCGGTTGTAAATGGATTTCCAGAGGTGTCATAGGCATGCAAGGTGACTGTGACGGCAGAGTCGGATTTTACGGTGGCTGCTGCGACCGAAACTTGTGACAGGGCCAGGGAATAGTTCCCCGGTAAGACAGTGATGGATGGGATGTCGCCAGAAAGTTCCGTGCCGTTTATTCTGACGTTCAGTTTCGAGGCTGTTCCGGCATTGTGGCCGCTGAAACTGACGGTGTAAGTGCCGTTGGCGTTGTCTGTAATCTGACTGAAATCCCCGGTGCTGGTGCCGCCAGAGAGCGAAAGTTCAATTTCAGGCGTGCTATGGGGAAGATAAAAAATATTTCCCGATGAATCCCGCGTGGTCATGGTCATGGTGACGGAGTATCCCGACATCACCGTGGTTGCCGAAAATTCAACGGTGCTTTTTTCGGAGGAAATAGCGACTCCGGCCAGGAAGCCGTCTTCAATTTTGGATCCGGGTTTACAGCTGACGATCGTCAGGAAACAGCAGAGCAGAAGAAGGTAATTCATTTTTCCTCCTTGAAGAGCTCAAAACCCCAGATCAGGCGACCGAACACAGTTTGTTCGCTGATGTCGACCAGGGATGTGTTTTGGGATCTTTGACGGACCCCAATTTCCAGATTGAACAGATTGGCATTTTTAAGACGGCGAATGAACAGGGCACCACCATAAGTCGTGCCATTCTCAACACTGTAGGTGTCAGCGGTGGCGCTTCCCAGGTATCCTGCCTGTGCAGACAAGCCCAGAGCGGTTGAGCCTTTCACCATCACATCGTAAGAAAATCCAAGGTGGGCCTTAACAAGGGGAAGCGAATCAACCGTGATATCCGTGGTGGAAAGACCCTGGATAAACAGTTCTTGTCCATAACCTGCGTCGTACAAAAGTGTGAAGCGGTCTGAAATCTGGTTCTGGCCAGCCAGTGTGATGCGCATCAGATTTTGTGATGGTTTCAATAAAACCTTGGTGGAATTTGTTGAAGGCATGAATTCCAGATTGCGCAGGAAGATTCCCATATGGGTTTTAAAATTCTCATCCCATTGCTGCGACCATTTAGCACCCAGTTCAATTTCCTGTTTGGTGTAAAGCTGAGCTGTGGCTGTCGTGGTTGCATCCTGCGCTTCCAGCGTTGTGAAGTCGTAGCCCGCTGAAAGTTCAAAGTGATGTGGGACTTCTTCTGTGCTGATTTGAACTTGCTTTGGTATTGGCGGGGAAAAAATTTGTTCTTCAGTGGAAGGTGATGGGGCTGCCGCGGGTAAGTGATCTGTTGCTGTGAAGTTTTCGGAACCTGCAGGAATGAAAATACTTTCGCCGATATAGATTCGTTGTTCGCTGCGAACTCGTGGATTCAGTGCCAGGATTTTTGCGAGATTTTGATTCTTGCCGTAGGTGTGACCGCCTTTGATTCTGTCTGCGATCAGAGACAGTGAATCCCCTTTTTTCACGACGTAAACGCGGACGTCACTCTCGCCAGCTCTGACTGTGCTGGTAAGGAAGAAGATGCAAATAAAGAGATACTGTCCAATGTGTCTCATTCAATCCCGACTATTATTCGCCTAACACTTGTAAAGTTTCGGTTAAGGCCTGTATTGATAGTCGGAATGCGAAGAAAATTCCTGAAGATAAAGTTCCGGAATTGCCCGGACATTACAAATATTTAGAACTTAATGTGAGCTATATCCACGAAACACTGCCCAAGCGTCTCAGAGTGAGACACTCGGGCTAATTGTGGAATATTCATGGGAATTTATGGATTCCACTGCTCCATCGCCGTGCGGGCGATAGTGATCTGCTTTTCTTTGCGCAGGGTTTTGTCGCGCTCTTTTTCCGCCAGTGGTGGCAGTAAAGCAAAGTTGATATTGGTCGGCTGGAAGTGTTCAGCACGGGTTGGATCCGTGATCGCTTCAAGCAAAGAACCAAAGGCACTTTCGCGCGGCGGAGGATTGAATGACTGGTCTTTCAATTTCTGATTCAGGAACCGGGACACCATCAAGCCTGTGCAGGTCGATTCAAAGTAACCTTCAACACCCGTGATCTGACCGGCAAAGAACAACCAAGGATCATTCTTGCTGGAAAGGTCCTTGTTCAGACGCTTCGGGGAGTTGATGAACAGATTGCGGTGAATGCTTCCCAGTTTCAGGAACTCGGCGTTTTCAAGGCCCGGGATCATGCGGAACACACGAACCTGTTCGCCGTAAGCCATGCGGGTCTGGAAGCCCACCATGTTATAGGCTGTGCCTTCTTTGTTGTCCTGACGAAGCTGAACCACGGCCCATGGATAACGGCCGGTGCGAGGGTCATCCAAGCCAATCGGCTTCATCGGACCGAAACGCAAAGTCTGCGGGCCACGATCCACCATCACTTCAATCGGCATGCAGCCTTCAAAAAACTCTGTAGTCTCGAAGTCTTTTGGTTCGATCTTGCGCGCTTTTTGGATTTCTTCGATGAAGCGGTTGTATTCTTCCTTGTTCATCGGGCAGTTGTAGTAGTCCCCGGTGCCCTTGTCATAGCGGTCGGCCTTCCACGCGATTTCCGTATTGATGGAATCCGCATCAATGATCGGTGCAATGGCATCAAAGAAATAAAGGAATTCGTCACCAAAATGCTGGCGCATGCTTTCGGCCAGATCATCGTGAGTCAACGGACCGGTGGCAATAACTGCCGGACGGGGGATGTCGTTCAGGGACTTCACCACGTCGGTGCGGACTTCAATATTGGGATGATTTTTGACTTTTTCAGTCATGATGGCAGAAAAGACCTCGCGGTCCATGCCCAAAGCCTGACCGGCCGGAACTTGAGCCTCGAAGGCGGCCTGCAGGATGTGAGAATTCAGCTTTTTAGCCTCCCACTTCAATTGGCCAGGAGCGGAATGTTCACCCAAACTGCCAAAAGAGTTGGAGCACACAAGTTCTGCGAATTTATGAGTTTTGTGCGCCGGGGTCATGGTTTTATCGCGCATCTCGTAAAGAACGACACTGTATCCCATGTCAGCTAGTTGCAGAGCGCATTCTGAGCCCGCAAGCCCTGCTCCAACGACTGTAATTTTTTGATTTTGAGTGATATTTGTCATCTTTGTGGTAGACCTTTTCTTACATGGATCCCAATCAGAAACCCAAAGGCAAATTATCTATCGGCTCGGAAGTACTACAGAGACTTTTCGAAAATGGCAAGTCGCCATTGTCCGAGCAGTTTATGCGCTGGAAACTATGGGCAAAATGGGAAGAAGTTGTGGGTCCGACCATCGCCAAAAATGCCGAACCGGTGGGTTTTCAGAGGGGTGTTTTGTACGTTTGGGTGCGAAACTCGTCCTGGATGCAGCAGATGATCTTTATGAAGGATCCTATCCGCGACACCATCAATCAGAAGTTTGAAAACAACTTTGTAAAATATATCAAGTTCACCCTGGATCGCCGGGAGGTTCCGACTGAGGACACCTCCACTTTCAAAGAGATGATCCAGAAAATCGCACCAGAATCCGACGACGACTAAGGCTGATGAAAAAGGCTCATCTGACTGCGTTGTCTGGGCCAGTCCTCGCTTCGACGTGCTTGGAGCACGCCTGCGCTGCGGGTTGGCCCATCCGCCTTGCATCTGAACCTTTTTGATCAGCCTTTTTTTTAAATATTTATTTTAGGTTTTTTAGAGCGGATAGCCATGGGTTCATCAGTTTTTCGAGCTGAAGGCGGCTTTCTTCCGGCAGATGCGGTTTCAACTCGCTGAGTGCCAGCAGGGTGTTGATACGCTCGGGCAGACTGAGTTTGCTGCCGTCGCTGTTGATATAGAATTCTTCTTTGGCGTTGAACATCTGGCGGTTCATCGCATAGTAAACTTCCTGAGCGGACCACAGATAAGAATCAATTTTCGTGATCTGCCAGCCCTTTAACAGCGCACGAATCGCCAGGGCCTGTTGTTCGACGCGATAGTCTTTGTTCACTTCCAGCGTGCGTTCATTCAGATTCATTTTGGTCACAGCCAGCTTGTGGGCTTTGATCAGCTGATTGGAAATAAAATTGGAAAGCGCCAGGATCAACAGACGCATGTCTTTGCGGCCTGCATTTAAAATATCCAAAGGCGCTTCGCCGTTGGCGTCTTTTTCAAGCAGGATCGATGATTTGGTGTTTTCTACACCTTCGGTGGCATCCAGGAACTCGCTGAGCGCCAGCAGGAAGTTTGCCGTGTCGCGGGTGCTGACCGTCTGCGTGCGTTCGCCTTTTTTGATGTCAACGATTCCGGCCATGACAGCGGTTTCATTGGTTGTGCCATAGCTGTCTGCCCAAAGCAGATTGTTGTTCAGACTCAGCATAAACACCGGGGTTGCTTTTTTGGTGATGTCCTGAAGCAAAACCGCCGCATTCCCCAGATTCAGAGCAAAGAGCATGTCTTTCGGGAACAGCGGCTGTTGCAGGTCTTCGTGCTGGGCGTCCTGAGTCAGATCCTGCGCTTTGATCGGACCCAACTGTTCATCATAGGCGGTTTTCTTCCAGTCGGCCGTCAGGCGCATCATGCGGCTTAAACCACGAATTTGCGATGCAAAGGCTGCCGCTGAAAAGTCTTTTTCATAAGTCAGCTCGTGATCTGCATGATAGGCATCACGCAGCTTGATGATATCAGGGACGCGGAAGGAAAGTCCCGGGTCTTTGGAGGCATCAAAATTCATTATGTCCAGCAAGGTGCCTTCATGATTCACCGGAGCCAACAGGGCCGGAACCAGATTGTTCTCCATGTCACGATAGCCAGCAATTGCCACCAGCTTGTTCACCTGCGCCAGCATTGCGGCAAAGGCATTCGGATCGTTGGCAGGCGATTCTTCCAGTAAAAGGACATTGGCCGACATCGCCGGACCAATGGAGTCTGCGCGCAATTGCGGGGAGGCTGCCGCCGGCTTCAGATTCAGAGATTTGCTGGTGGAGGCTTCAAACAGAACCTGTCCGCCTTCAAAGCCAGGCAGCATGCCGTCGGTGGCGGGCAGGACTTTCTTTTGCCAGACCTTAAACAGGTTGCGCACATAGTTCTGATAGCCGTCACGCACCCGTGTGATGGCTGCCGCTTTATCCGTCAGGCCCACATCGATGTTGTCAGCGAAGGTCTGGGGCATTGTCTTTACGAATTCAGCAGCGAAGGCCTCAATGGAGGTCACAACATACTGGCGGGTGGCGTTGTTCAAATCGCGCTGCAAAGTCTCTACACCGAATTTTTTGATTTTCGGAAGGATGAAGATCTTTTTGGTGATGCCGTCGATGATGCCGCCGTTGCAGCCTTCGGTGGCCAGGCAGATCAATTCGTCCTCGTTCTGTTTGGACAGGAAATCATACAGTGTTTCATTCACCGGTTTGAAATTCTGTTCGCGCTCGGCGGGGGTCAGCATGCGCCATACGTCCACGATCACAGTTAAAGCGCTCTGAGCATCCGACATGCGATCCAGGCCCACCGCGAGTTTGCGTCCCTGCAGCATGCTGGCCTGAAGTTCCGGGGTCAGTTCGACCTCAAATTGCTTAACGGCGTCGTCAATAAGGCGCAAAGTTTCTGAAAGGGTTTTGGTGGCCGCAAGTTTTGCCAGCAGGGCGCGCACTTCCGCAAACAAGGGTGTGGTTTTCTTCTGGAACTCTTCCGTCAGACCACTTTCGATAACCGGGATTAGTCCCATATTGGGGATTTCCGCCAGCACCATGCCCGTGAATATTTCGGCGCGAGAAAGAATCTCGTTCAGATTTTTAATGGGAACCTGAGGCAGTCCCGGGCCCAGAGCCTCAATGTGTCTGCGAATCACCGGACGCGATTTTTCGATATCGGCCAGAACTTCAGTCAAAGTCCCGCGGACTTGTTCCTGGGTCTGAGAAGTGGCCAGAGATGCAAACGGGGAATCCGCAAGCTCCGTTGTCAAAGTGGCCTGAGGAGTGCTGTAATATTTGCGAATCCAGGAAAGCCCGGTCTGCTTTAGCGCCGGTGTTTCGGTGGAAGCACCCAAGTGGTGCAGAGCCTCAGCAATTTCAAAGAACCGGGCGCTGCCGATGGTGCCAGCCCAGTACAATTCCGGAGTGTCTTTGCCAAACTGACGAACACGCAGGTTCAACCGGGTGTCTTTGGATTGCGGGCCGAAAGAGGTTTGGGGTTTTTCAAAGACACGTTCTTCCACTTTCGGAGCGCACGCCGAAAGAACAAGGGCCGAGGACATCAGAATGTGCAAAGACTTTCTTAACATGGGCCCTCCTTTCTAGAAGAACATCATCAAGTTCATTTCCTGCGCCAACTGGCGTTCGATATTGACGCCGGCAAAGACGTCGGAAATCTGATAGCTGATCATCATGGGAATCAAGGCGGTCTTTTTAAAATATGAATTCACCGTGCTGTAAGTCAGCTCGGCCTTCACGCGGTGAGCGGTGGAGGCGGAATTCAAAGCCAGCAGGTCATAGCGTGTATTGCGATCGCCACGATAGACGTCTTTTTCTTTGGTCGAATAGTCATAACCTGCCCCCAGCGTCCAGCTGTCGCTGAATTCATAGAAGGCATTGCCACCGACGGTGGCGATATTACCCAAAGTGCGGGTCACGTCCTCTTTAGTGGTGGCATCAGGCAAGGTGTCGTCTTCATCGGTGGGAACCCGCGCTGTGATGTTGTCCGGGATGTTCACCAGATAAGAAACGTAAGGAACCAGATAGGCTCCGGCAAAGATCTTGTGGGAATAAACGAAAGAATTCGTGATGTTCGTGCGACCGAATACATTCAGCGCCGCCAGATCGTCGGTGTCGTATTTAGGGCCCGTCGGCAGATTCAACTGGGCTTGATGGGCCATGGTGATGTCGCCTTTTTCATAGAACTTGTAAATGCTCACCACGTTGACATCACCGATGAAACTTTCATCGCGGTTCGCAAGTGGTTTGTAACCCTTTGCCGTCAAAGTCTCGTTGGTGGCTTTGCTCAAGTCCGTATTCAAAGCCGCATCCAGTTCCGGATTCAGTCCTGAGAACTGCTGGCGATAGTATTCAATATTCGAGAACTCCTGCGAAAGGGAGATCTTGTTGGTGTAAGACACGACCGGCACGCCGACACCGATTGTCCAGTTCTTGGTGATACCGCGGGCGAAAACCGGGGCATAGTATTGAACCTTCGGCATGGTGTCCACGCGCAGGACGCCCAGATTGAAGGCATCCCCCAGATTGTGACCACCGAAGCGGTTTAAAGCGTCAATCAGGCGTTTGGCGTCGGAATTAAACTTAGCCAGGGATTTGGCGTCGAAGACTACGGATTTGTAGTCCCCCAGATTCATCAGGCTGCCGCTTTCGGTGTATTTCTGGCTGATGCCGTCGATCATCCCAAAGCGCAGGGAAGGGCTGTTGATCCCCTCGGGCAGTGTGCTTGTTCCCATAAGCGAACCATAGGCGCAAATTGAGCCTAAAATTCCGCAAAATGTTACAAGTAACGCCCGAATATTCACAGCATTTCCTTCTAAAGCATTTAGATTGTATTTAAAAGTTTCTTCTTAATCTTACTAACTAAAACCTGAAATTCTCATGCCACTCACGCTGCGTATTACTCTTGTGAAAGAATCTTTGCCGTCGCTTCAATCCAATCCATGTGGAACTGAACGTTCATGTACTCACCCTGCATGATGCACAAGTTCCATTCTTCCTTTGGCAATTTGTCATCGAAGAATGTTTTCGAAGCCACGCCCACCACCATGGTGTCGCTGCCAATCGTGGTGATCGCAGGTCCGCCGGAATCACCCTGACAGAAGCCTTTTCCTTGTGATTGATCCACGATGAAAGCAGGTTCGGTCGGACTGTACTTGGCGATATTCAAATCTGCCGTGCGCAGAATGCCGACATTGCCTGGGAAGGACGGACGGCCGTCCATGCGACCGAAACCAGCCGCTTTGATGCTGTTTAACCCCAGATCCACGTCTTTGGCCGGCAGTTTCATGATCTCGATATTTTCTGGCAGGGCCGTCTCAAGCAGTACCAGCGCCAGATCGTACTTTTTGTTTCCGTTTTCGTATTCAGGATGAACCAGGAATTTCGAGGCCTTGTAATAAATCGCCTCGCCATCCTCGTTTTTCAATTCAATTCGGTGTAAAGCGTCTTCGCGCTTTGAAATGCAGTGGCCCGCCGTCAGAATCAGACGGGGAGAAATAGCACTGGCTGTGCACTGGGAAACTTTGTATCGGGTGATGGTCCCGCGCTCATCTTCGGTGATTTGCGGGTCATACAGCACGCGGAAGTTCAGGGCCTGTTTTGCCGTGGCTTCAGTCACGGCCACGTCGTTCCCGCCGACTATGCCGTCAAAGTTGGAATTAACCAGGGAATCTTTGGAGATCTGACCCTGGCAGGCGGACAATATGAGTGACAATACGATCAACTTTCTCATGCCGGGTCTGACTTGCAAAATTGCAACTCAGCTTATATGCATCCCAAGGGGTTTTCGGCTGTCAAAAAGTTGGATAGTGCCCTAAAAAGACCACGAAATTTGGGCAGCCGCTCCCACAGCTTCCGTTTGCATCAGGCTGGAAACCTGCAAAGTGGCGGAGGTGGCTGGGATCTTTTCAGACCAACTGACCTTCATTTCGCGCACATCGCCGGTGGAGTCTTCATTGTCGATGTAGATCACTTCGGAGCTGATGCGGTTTTCGCCCAGTCCATCCATCGGAAGTTTCAGGCGGTGTTCAGAGGCCTGCGCCGTGCCCGCCAAGATCAGTAGAAGAGTAACGCCGATTGAAATTGCTTCGAGTAGTTTTGAATTTTCCATGAATCTAAAACTAAAGATCTTTGAAACGATTCTCCACTCGGGTTTCCAGGATTTCTGGACCAAGTGGAGGAAGCTTGCAGAATTAAAACGGTACTAAACCGAAAAGACCAGCAGAAAGCCAGTCTTAGAAGGGGACTAGCTGAAAGGGCTAGTCTTTGGTTTCTTTTTCGATGGAAGTGCGAAGCAGGGACTCGACGTGATTCTTGCGATTGGAACCACCCAGCATGTTTTTCAGGCGGTTGTGAATGGACGGATCGTTGATCAGTGCGCCCAGACTGCCTTCGCCACGGTCGATCTTGGACAGAATGGAATCCAGTTTTTCGATGGATTTACCCAGCTTTTCGCCGCCTCCGTGGGCATTCATCTGCGCCACGAATTTCTGGCTGTCTTTGCTGGTCTGGGAAAAATTCGTGCTGGCGGTTTCAAGGTTCGCCATGATTTTACCCATGCGGTTTTCCACGTTCATCGCATGGGTGATTTTGTAAAGCTCGTTGATGATATCAAAGATTCTGTTGGTTTCATTGCCACGCTCAGAAACGATACCCAAAAAGTCCGTGGGCTTTGCCACTTCCAGAATATCGCCTTCTTTCAGGCTTTCAGCGCGCGGGTCCCCTGGGATGATAAAGACGAACTTGTCACCCAAGGCCCCTTGCGTGCGGATTTCCACCTGGGAACCCTGACGGATACGGTCGATATAGTCCTCGTTGATTTTCATCTTTACGTCCAAAGAGTTTTTCTCGGGCAGGAAGGTGATGGTCTCAACGTTCCCGACGGTCACACCGGACAAGGACACAACGCTTCCCACCGCCAGGCCCTGAACCTGATCAAAGTGAGCATGCACACGCACATAGCTTGTGAACAAGGCCTTGTCCGCGCCGAGCATAAAGATGGTGGCCAGAATCAGGAAGATCCCGATGGTCAAAAAGATTCCGACTTTGATTTGGGTGCCGAAGTGAGATTCCATTAAGCACTTTCTCCGTTGATGAACTGGCTCATGGCCCCTGGGGGCTCTTGTTTGAGTTTTTCAATTGTGTACTGCTCGCCGATTTTTCCATTCAGCAGCAGGGCGACCTTGTCACAGACGGCATAGACCGTCGGCATGTCGTGGGTCACCAGAATCGAGGTCACACCCTTGGCCTTCAAGCTTAAGATGGATTCCTGGATGCGTTTGGTGTTGTAAGGGTCAAGACCCGCTGTCGGCTCATCGTACAAAACGACTTCGGGGTGCATCATCATCGCGCGGGCCAGGCCCACACGCTTTTGCATACCACCGGAAAGATTTCCCGGCAGCAGGTGTTCAGATCCCGGCAGGCCAAACTCCTGCAGGGTTTCTTTGATCTGGCGCGAGATTTCCTCTTCGCTGAAGTTGAAATGTTCACGTAATGGATACGCCAGATTTTCGTACACCGACATCGAGTCAAACAAAGCCCCGCCCTGGAAGGCATAGGCCACTTTCTTGCGGATTTCGATCAGTTCGTTTTCTTTCATCGGAGTGATATCCACGCCGTTGATCAGAATCTGCCCGCTGTCAGGTTTTTCCAAACCCACCAGACTGCGCAGAATAACACTTTTTCCGGCGCCGGATCCGCCGATCAGGCCTAGACATTCACCTTTACGCACATAGAAGTTCACCCCCTGGTGCACTTTCTTGCTGCCAAAGGACTTTTTAAAGTCCACCACTTCGATAACGCCTTGTCTGGTTTCGCTCATATCATTTTCTCCACGATCCAGAAAAGTTTTGAAAGGAAGAAGTCACCGACCACAATCAGAATAGAGGACACGACCACCGCTTTGGTGGTGGCGATGCCGACTTCTTTCGTGCCGGCTTTCACATTCAGACCGAAATAGCAGGACGGGATGGCAATAAAGAGGGCAAAGAAGAAGGTCTTCGCAAATCCGGACAGATAATCCTGGATGTTGGAAGTCGTCATCACTTTCAGATAATAGAAATTAGGATCCAGATTCAGTTCGGTCGCACCGATGATCAGGCCGCCCAAATTTCCGACGATGTTGGCGATAGACACCAGGATCGGCAAAGTGATCAGGCACGCCAGAACACGGGGAATAACGATTTTCTTGATCGGGGATGTGCCCAGAGCACGAATCGCATCAATTTGCTGGGTCACGACCATACTGCCAATTTCACTGGCGATACCGGCACCCACACGCGCCGCCAGCATCAGACTTGTAAACACCGGACCCATTTCACGCAAGATGGTCACGGCCAGCAGTTTAGGAACATAAAGTTTACCACCGAATTTTTCCAGACCCATCCCAAACTGCAGGGACATCACCATGCCGATGCTGACTGCGGTGATCACGATCAGCGGCAAAGAACGCATGCCGATCTGATAAATTTGTTCAGAGATCAGTTTGTAATAGATACGGCCACGGATGGTTTCACGGAAAACATCACGGCTTAGCAGCCCCACTCCACCAATAAAGTGGAGGACTTCCATCATAAAGACTGTGAAGGGCAGGGCGAGGTTATTCATCACGGAGCCTTAAACTGAGCCTTAAAGTCTTCAAAGTGTTTCTGTTCAGCCGCAAACTGCTTCTGAACGCCACCATAACTCAATGTATAGTTGCAGTTGTTTTTCTTAAAAACCAACAAAGCCAATTGCACTGGAATGCCATCGACCGTGCCCGTAGCAACGGATTGACGGGCCTCGCGGCCATTGAACATCAAAGTGTCTGACTTAACATCCAGATTGGAAAGCGCCGCCAAAGACTCGGTTTCCATTTGCTGTAAGGAAGGATCCGAGCCACCACAATCAGAAACAAAAGAAATGGTATTGCCCGTAGCCGAACTCAACCAGGCTTTGTCAGAGTTACCAGCATCAATGGATTTAAACGGAGAAGCAGGCGAAGAAAACTCCACACCCTTAGCAGGCACAGATTTCCGCCCCGGCAAATTCACCGACACACACCCAACAAAAAGCAAACTCAAGATGCAACAAACAAAGATGTTCTTCATAGCACCCATCCATCGGAATAAATTGAGGAAAAATCCAGAGCCAGAATGCCTAAACAGTGCCTCGGTCTAGGGAAGGGAGGGGGCCCTACCGGCTTATCCCCTGCGAACACATCCTCGCGGACGCGATCCCCGTTGGGGATCTGCTGCTGCGGAACTTGGGGCTAATCCGGTAGGGCCCCCTCCCTTCCCTAGACCAAGCTGTAACGTCTTTCTAACTCAGAATTTTCCCACTGCTTCTAGCGCCCCACCGAGAGCTCTCGTTAGCGCGTAGAAAAAGTTCAGAGAACACACGTCGTGTGCACAAGCCCACAAAATCTGCCGGCACACCAGGCGCTTGGCAGGGGCTTAGGCAAGCCAGACGCGAGTTCCGCAGCAGCACGTCCCAAAGGGACGGCGTCCGCGAGGACTGTCCGAAGCGGCTGGATTGACTAAGCCCCTGCCAAGGGCCGGGTCGTTTGCCGTCAGCGTTTTGGCGGTGGTGTTGGAAATTCTATGAAACTTTTTGCCCATCTGGAAATTATTTGCCAATGGACCTTTGAAAGAGGTGGCACCGTATGTGCAATAGCAGAGCGAAGGGAAGAGAAGGGGTTCAAGGAGTGAACACTTTACGCAATTTGATCGTGGCAGGATGCCTGTTCTTTGGTCTAGCTTCAGCGCAAGCGGCGAAGGTCAATGGAATCATTAATTTTCAGGGCGACACTGTTCACATGGAACTGTCGGGCCAGCAAAATTGGGATTACGACGTCAAACGCCTTGATAAAAAAGGTCAGGTTGTCGTTGAAATGACGGTGCCGGCGTTGGATGAATCCACGATCGGTTCTCTTTCTTCATTTAAAAGTGATTTTGTGACGTCGGTGGCTGTGGACCGCAAGGGTCCGGATGGCAAGAACGTGATTCAGTTCACCCTTTCCGGTGAAGACATTGAGACATTTGATTACCTGACGGATCAGCCTTCTCGCCTGATCATGGATTTCTATGTGAATCCTTCCGCGAAACCTAAAAAAGACAGCAAAGCGGTTGCTAAAAAAGACACACAGATCCCGACCGAGCTGCCTGCTAAAGATTTGAAACCTGTAGCAAAAGCCAAAACAGACAAGAACCGCAAACCTGCGGCGGATACTTTGGCGATTGCGGATCAGGGTGTGGGCTTTGCCGCTAATGATTCGGTGAAATCCGGTATCTTTGATGGTGGCGATCCGGACTATTCCCGCTTCTCGGTTAAAGACTATGAGATCAAAGAAGAGGCGATGATCCGCGCCAAGGATAACTACTATATTCCGTTCCCGATGCTGGAAACCCCGGTCAGTTACTGGGAGAAAATGAAGATCACTCCGGCGATCTATCAGATTTCCCCGCAGTCCACGGAAGAAAACAAACAGGCTCGCTTGCTTTTGACGCTTTTTGAAAAGCAGCGTTATGGCGTTTATCTGAAAACGCAAGCTTGGTTCAAAGACAAGTATCCAAAATCTGAATACAACGAAGTCATTGATTTCATGACTGCCGACGTTCACCTGGCCCTGTGGCAGGAAGAAGGCCGCATGAAGGATTATGACGAGGCGATGCAGAAATATAAGGAAGCGGTCGCAAAGTATCCGCGCTCTCCTCTGGCGGAAAGAACGTCCGTGAAGACAGGCTTTTTGGCTTTGGAAAAAGGCGATGCGCTGAATTCCCTGCGTTTGTTCCAGGAACACATCGACAATAAAAAATTCTCTGGCAAAGAATCCGTTTCAAAAGACCTGGCTCGTCTGGGCATGGGTTTGGCTTTCATGAAGCTGAACAAATGGACTGATGCGATTGCCCAGTTTGATCAGGTTGAAAAAGAAGCGACCAACCGCGATTTGAAAGTGGAAGCAGCTTACCGTCGTGGAGACGTTTGGGTGCGTGGCAAGAACTATGCAAAAGCGGTTGATGAATATCAGAAAGCTTTGAAGAAGTATCCAGAGGGGCAGGGTTCTTACCCGAATGCCTTCTTCAATCAGGCGGAATCTTTGTTCATGATGAACAAGTACCCGCAAAGTCTGGACACTTATCGTGAATTTGTGAAGAAATTCCCAAGCAGCAATCACTCGGCCTTTGCGATGACCCGCATGGGTGAATTGCTTGAAATCTTCGGTGCCGACAAGTCCCGCGTGATGGGGGCTTATCTGGAAACTTACTTCCGCTATGGTGAAACTCCGAATGCGGTGATTGCGCGTTTGCGTCTGTTGAGTGCGCGCATGAAGGGCATGAAGCCGAAGGAAGTGAACCATGCGGTTGAAGAAATCATGTCTTTGGCTAAAAAAATTGACCTTCCGAACATCGAGCAGTTTGCAACTGTGATGGTCGCGGATGGTTACACTCACCGTGGGGAACACCAAAAAGCGGTGGATCTGCTTTCCAAATACTATAAAGAACATCCAACATCTGTGGATGTTCCGTTGCTGACCAACCGTATTGTTTCCAACATCAACGACAAGCTGGAATCCGAAGTCAATGAAGGCAACTTCATCAAGGCTTTGAAGACCCACAGTCAATATGCTGACAACTGGCTGAAAAATTCAAAGCGTCTGGATACAAAATATAATGTCGGTCGTGCCTTTGAAATGGCCGGCGTTCCGGTTGAAGCGGAAAGATACTACAAAGATGTTTTGAATCGTATCTATGCGATTCGTGGCACCGCGGAAGCCAAAGAAATCCAGGTGAAAGAGCAGATTCCTTCTGAAGACGAGCTGAACCTGCGTCTTTCCAACGTGTTCACTCAAGAACAAAAATACAACCAGGCCTATGACTATCTGAAAAACATCAAAGCTCCTGAAAAGATGGATGAAAAAGCCCAGATTGAACGCGTGAACATCGCGGTTCGTCTGCTGGAAAAACGTGGTGATAATGACTCTGCGGTTCGTTACCTGGGAGAATTGCTGCGCACCTGGAAAGGCCAGCCTCAACTGGTGGCAGAACCTTACTTGAAACTTGCAGAGCTTCAGGTGAAACAAAGCAAGCCGGATGAAGCCATCCAGTCTTTGGAAATGATCGACAAATTGCAAAGTGATTCGGGCAAGATTTCCCCGGTTATCCACGCCAAAGCGCTGGAAATGATGGGTGATATCTATCTGGATAAAAAGCAGCAGGATCTGGCGACAGGTTCCTATGAAAAGCTGCTGGAAAAATACGAAGACAATCGTCCTCTGTCCTCTATCCGCTACAAGCTGGGGCAGATCTACTTCAAAGCAGGTGAGATCCAGAAGGCGGCTGAGGTTTGGAATGACTTCAAAGGTGACAAGAGCGGGTTCTGGAAGAATCTGGCTCAGGAGCAGTTGAAGAATTCAGAATGGCGCGACGGTTACAAGAAATATATCAAAAGAATTCCAGCTATGTCTGAGAACGAGCAAGGCCAATAGGAGTTTGGATGTCGTACTTTGATTTTGATGCTCTACACATCGAAGATAGAAGAATGCACGAAGTGAAACAACTGAGTTTGCAGTTGGCTTCAACGCAGGCAAGTTTGCTTCTGGTGGGTGAAGCCGGTGTGGGTAAAACAAGTCTGGCTCGTTACATTTACACAAAAAGCCGTTCAGCACGTCTGTACTGCCTGGATTGTAAAAACGCCGGTGGATTTGATTTCTCCCGCGTGGATGGCGGTACTTTGCTGATTGAGGATCTGGATTGTGCTTCCGTGGCGTTGCAAAATGACCTGATGAAGCTGGTGGAAAGAACCGACGGCACTCGTCCTCGCTTCATTTCGACTTCCCGCCGCGATCTGCGCGCTTTGGTGAAGCAGGAGCAGTTCCGTCAGGATCTTTTCTATAAGCTGGCGGTTGTGCATCTGGAAATTCCGCGTCTGGAAGACCGTCGTCAGGATTTCCAGAATATTGTGAACTTTATTCTGGAAGTTTCCCAGATCATGCACGGCAAGTCGGGCTTGCGTTTGACGGCCGAGGGCTATGAGCGCCTGAATAGCTGGAACTGGCCGGGGAACATTCGTGAGCTTGAAAATGTGCTGGAAAGAGCCGTGGTTCTTGCAAAATCTTCACTGATTGGGCCTGAATCCATTCAGTTTGAGGCTGTGGTTGAGGATATGGACCTGGATTTTGCACCGGGCATGTCCCTTTCTGAGGTCGAGAAGCGTCTCATTATTCAGACCCTGGAGCTGACTGCCCAGAACCGCACCCGTGCGGCGCAAATGCTTGGAATCAGTATTCGTACATTGAGAAACAAACTTAATGAATATAAGGAAGCAGGTGTTTTATGAGTAGTATCTTCGATAAAACAACCAACGCTCTGGCGACCTCACTGAGCATGAGGCAGCTCCGTCACAATGTGACATCCTCCAATATCGCCAATGCCGAGACTCCGGGGTACCACGCCAAGAAAATGGATTTCGAAGGCGCTTTGCAAAGAGCCCTGGATCTGGATGGCGCGAACTCTTTGAGCACGAGCAATCCCGAACACTTCGCGGTGGGCGGAATCTCTGTGAACAAAACCCGCCCGGACATTTACGATGATCCGGAAGGCGCCGTGAACAACGACGGAAACACCGTCGATGTGGAAAAAGAAATGTCGGCGTTGTCAGAGAACGCGATCATGTACAAAGCGGCTCTGCAACTGATCAACAAAAAAATGGCGGCACTGAAATATGCCGCAACCGAAGGGCGGTAATAGATGGCTGATTTTTTGACGGGGATGAGAATCAGCAGCAGTGGTATGGCGGCGCAAAGAATGCGCATGAATACCATTGCCAGCAATATTGCCAACATTAACACGACCCAGACCCCTGAAGGTGGTCCGTATCGCCGTAAGGACGTGGTTTTCGAGGCGATGCCCGACGCCAAGAACTTTGGCGAGATTATTACATCGACCGATCCGGCGGGAAGCTTCCAGCGGGTCCAGGTGACAGATGTGGTTTCGGATCGCAAGGCGCCGTTGCTCAAGTATGAGCCGGACCATCCTGATGCAAATGCAGATGGATACGTGGCTTATCCGAACATCAATTTGATGGAAGAAATGACCAATATGATACAGGCGTCGCGTTCTTACGAGGCGAACGTGACAGCGGTTCAGGCGTCCAAGGATATGGCCCTTTCCGCGCTGGAGATAGGCAGGTAATTCCTTCCTAGACCCCGGCAAAAATTAAGGACTTTTTTACGCAAGTTTAATACAATTTTCTAAGAGGAGAAGGTGAAGCCATGGAGGGTTTTACTGTATCAAATGCAAACAGGTTTCTCGATAATGGAATCGTTCGTGATTCCAAGTCACTAAGTATCGAGAACACCCCTTCAGCTAGTTCGACATCCGGTACGGGCAAGAGCTTCGCCGACACCCTGAAAGACGCCGTAGGCAGCGTGAATGAAATGCAGAAGGCTTCAGACAAAGCCATGCAGAATCTCGCGACTGGCAAAACGGACAACGTGGCCGATGTGATGATCGCCGCGGAAAAAGCAGACATCGCCCTGAAGGTGATGGTGCAAGTGCGCAACAAGATTATTGATGCGTACCAAGAAGTTATGAAGATGCAGGTTTAGTTTCCTTAGGCTGGAGGGGTTTCCTTGAATAAGATTTTTGGTGGATTGGTTGTCCAGTTTCGCGAGTTCTTCAAAAACCTGGGTCCGACCAAAAGACTTTCAGTAATTGCGGTTACTGTAATTGCGGCGGTGGCACTTTTCACGATGCTGTTTATGGCTTCAGGAAAAGACTATGTGCCATTGTTCACAAACATTCCGACGGAGCAGGTTTCCACAATCGTGGGAAAACTGAACGAAAAGAATGTGCCGTTCCAGTTGCGTGATGGCGGTAAAACAATCGCCATTCCAAAAGAACTGCTGCACTCAACCCAGATGACATTGATGTCCGAGATCGGTTCCCCAAAAATGGGTTCCATCGGTCTTGAGATCTTCGACAAGCAGGATTTCGGTATGAACTCCTACGCTCAGAAGATCAACTATCAGCGTGCCCTTCAGGGTGAGCTGATGCGTGCGATCAACACGCTGACCGCCGTAAAACAATCCAAAGTGATTCTGGCATTGCCAAATAAAAAGACTTTCCTTGAAGAGGGCGGTCAGGCGTCTGCGTCTGTCGTGGTGGAATTGCACCAGGGGAAAGAACTGGCTCCGGAGCAAGTGCGTGGTATCCGTTACCTGGTGGCGAACTCTGTTGAGGGTATGGACGCCGACAAAGTCACAGTTCTGGATGAGCGTGGTAAAGTTCTGACCCGCGTGGCGGACGGTACAACCGGTGGTTCCAATGAACTGCTGGATCTGAAAGCGAAAATTGAAGGCGACCTGGAAGACCGCATCGAGGACATCCTGTCCAAAGTGGTGGGTCATGCCAAGGTGGTGGCGAAAGTGGATGCCACTTTGAATCACCGTGTGATTTCTTCTGTGGAAGAATCCGTGGATCCGGATAAAACAGCGATCCGTTCCCAGCAGTCTGAAGAGGAATCTTTGGACGGCTCCCGTACCAATCCAGCCGGTGTGCCGGGCTCCCGTTCCAATCTGCCGGGTGCCGAGGACCAGGGGACTGTGGGCTTCCGTCAGGATGTTAAAAAAGAAATCAAGACAACCAACTATGACGTGCCAAAAACCGTGCGCAACATCCGTGAATCCGCCGGGAATCTGGAGCGCGTGAGTGTGGCGGTCGTTGTTGACGGTATGATGACCACAACCACCAAGGCCGACGGCACAACTGAAACAACCTGGAAACCGCGCTCTGCCGAAGAGCTGCGCAAGTACGAGGACCTGGTTAAAAACGCGATTGGTTTCAACACCGCCCGCGGTGACAGTGTTAAAATTGAAAATATCCAGTTCCAGCCGGAAGACTTCTCTGAAGCAGAAAAGATTCTGACGACGCTGGAAAGAAAAAAGCTGATCCACGCGTTGTTCAAGTGGGCATTGCTGGGCTTCAGCTTGGCGCTGTTCTTCTTCATCGTGGTTCGCCCGTTCATGCAGTGGATCACCGACAGCTTCCAGGATTCTGTTGAGGAAATGCTTCCTCGCACGATCGAAGAGCTGGAAGAGCTGCAGTCTGTGGATAACACCCTGCCGGGCATGTCCACCGCGTTGCCGGTCCTTCAGGAATCAATTGATCCTGAGAAGGCCGAATCTGAATTGCTGAAAGACCGTATCCTGTCATCAATGAGTCGTGACGAGGAAAAAGCAGCCAACGCCTTTGGTATGTGGCTGGTTAGGAAGGATGGCTAATGAAACTTCATAAGTCAGATAATATTGAGTATGAAAATCTCAAGGGCTTCGACAAGGCCGCAATCCTGATCAACTACCTTGGCAAGGACGCGGTGAAGGTTCTGCTTCGCCGTATGGACGACTCCGACATCCGCAAGCTTATTAACCAAATGAGCAAATTGCGCGTGGTGCCGGTTCATGTGACCAAACGTGTACTGGAAGAGTACTACGAAATGATCTCTGAGACGGAAGACTACATTTTCTCTGAAAATATCTCTGCCAAGGACACCATCGTGGACGCCCTTGGTGAGGAAAGAGCCCGTGGTATCCTGGGGGGCTTGAACATCACTTCCGGTGGTTCCCGTTCTTTGGAATCCCTGGAGATGGTCGACGCGAAATCTTTGGCGACCTTCCTGGTGAATGAGCACCCGCAGACCGTAGCCGTGATCCTGGCGCATCTTGAGCCCGAGAAAAAAGGCGAGGTTCTGAAACGTCTTCCTGAAGCCCTGCAGGCCGAAGTGGTTCTGCGTATGGCGAATCTGGAGCACGTCGATCCTGAATTGATTGCTGAAATTGACCGTGTATTGAAGAACCAGTTGTCCAATACGGCGACTGTCGAGCAGGCGGCCTTGGGTGGCGTACATCCGGTGGCGGAAATGCTCAACGTCATGGACAAGAACACGGAAACCGCGATCATGTCCCGCCTGGAGGAAAAAGATCCTCTGCTGGCGGAAGAGATCCGCAAGCTGATGTTCGTCTTCGACGACATCGTGAAAATCGACGACCGTGGTATCCAGTCCCTTCTCAAGGAAGTGGCGAACGAAAAACTTCTGCTGGCGCTCAAAACATCCAGCGAAGAGATTCGTACGAAGATCTTCAAGAACATCTCTGCCCGTGCGGCCGAGATGCTGCGTGAGGATCTGTCGAACATGGGTCCATCCCGTCTGTCCGACGTCGAGTCGGCTCAGCAGGAGATCGTGAACGTGGCACGCCGTCTGGAAGCCGAAGGAAAAATCCTGATCGCAAGAGGTGGTTCAGAAGATGCAATGGTCTAATCGCGCCTCCAAGTCCGTTCTGTCCAAGGAAGTGGCTGAAAAGACAGTTCTCGAGTTCGTTCCCATGCGTTTTGATCTGGGGACTCCCGAGCAGGCCATGAACTATCTGGCAGAAAAGAAAAAGGGCTCTGACTTCCGCATGAACGATGCCGTGCGTGTGCAAACGGGTATCGATCAGGTGGAAAAAGGCAACGACGAGGAAAAAGTCGAAGTCGCCGCTTTGGAAAAACTGAAAGAGATCCAGGAAGGCGCCTATCAGGAAGCCTATCGCCTGGGTCTGGAAGAGGGCCGTAAAGAAGCCTTCGAGCAGGTTTCTGCGGATATCGCCGAGCGTATGGCCGGTTTGGACACCCTGCTTTTGACTATCAAAGAACTTAAAAAAGAAATGTCCGGATTCAATGAGGCCCATCTGCTGAAGCTGATGTTCCAGATGGCCTCCCGTCTGGCCAAAACCGAGCTTCAGAGCAATAACGACGCGATGGTGGGAATTCTGCGCGACGCGGTTGGTTTGGCTCAGGACGAAGAAGAAATCACCGTTCACGTGTCCCAGGCTCAGTTCGACTTCCTGGAAGAACTGAAATCCGAAACCGGCCGTGAATTTGAATTCATCAAAAAAATCAAATTTGAACCCAACGCCGAAGTTGCTGATGGCGGCTGCATCGTTGAAACCAACTATGGTGAAGTCGATGCGCGCATTGAGCAGCGTGTGGAGCAGTTGTGGTCTGTTCTTTCTGAAAACATGCCCAAAGTTAAAGACAGGATTGCCGGTTAATGAGCGAATTTGAACTGAACCTGGATAAGTATTCTGACGTGATCCAGTCTGTCCATTTGACGAAGGACAGCGGTAAAGTCACGGAAGTGAACGGGATGCTTATTAAAGGGTATCTGCCCGGCGCAAGTGTTGGCAGTATCGTGTCCATCAATCCCAGTGGGATGGAAAAGTCCTTCCTGGCGGAAGTGGTGGGGTTCAAGGACAAGCATGTTCTGATGATGGCATTAAACGACATGAGAGGCGTGGCCCTGGGATCCAAAATCGTCCTGGCCCGTCAGATTGCCACCGTGCGTGCGGGTGAAGAGCTTTTGGGCCGTGTGGTGGATGGCCTGGGTCGTCCTTTGGATGACAAAGGCGAAGTCGAAAATTTCCGTGAAGTTCCTTTATACAGTGAAGTCCGCAACCCTCTGGATCGTCGTCCGATTCGTGAGCCTATTGACCTGGGGATTCGTGCCATCAATGGTGCATTAACCGCAGGGCTGGGCCAGCGTGTCGCTATTATGGCGGGTTCCGGTGTGGGTAAATCCGTATTGCTGGGCATGATGGCCCGGAATACGAATGCCGACGTCAACGTGATCGCCATGATCGGTGAACGTGGGCGTGAGGTGCGCGAATTTATCGAGCACGATCTGGGCCCGGAAGGGATGAAAAGATCGGTTGTTGTCTGTGTGACCAGTGACCAAAGCCCGCTGCTACGTATGCGTGGCGCCTATGTGGCGACGGCACTGGCTGAATACTTCTCCTCTCAGGGGAAGAATGTTTTGTTGATGATGGATTCGGTGACTCGTTTTGCGATGGCTCAAAGGGAGATCGGTCTGAGCACCGGTGAACCGCCATCCCAGAAGGGTTACACCCCGAGCGTCTTTGCCACCCTGCCTAAGCTCCTTGAGCGGGCCGGGTCCTTTGAAGGCGAAGGCAGTATCACTGGCTTCTATACGACGCTGGTCGAAGGGGATGACATGAATGATCCGATCGGGGATTCCGTGCGTTCCATCGTGGACGGGCACATCGTTCTAAGCCGTTCGTTGGCGCAGAAGGGTCACTTCCCGGCGATCGATATCATGCAAAGTGCCAGCCGGGTGATGCGGGCGGTGTCTTCGCCGGAGCACTCCAAACTGGCGCAAAAGCTGCGTGAAACCCTGGCGGTCTATAAAGACGCCGAGGATCTGATCAACATCGGAGCCTACAAACCTGGATCCAATCCCAAGATTGACCGGGCCGTGAAGGTGATTGATCAGGTGAACGACTTCCTTAAACAGAGAGTCGAGGACCCGACCAACTTCACGCAGACCGTGCGTCAGATGCAACAGATTCTTATCAACGCCTAGTAGAGGTGGATCATGAAATTCAAATTTCCACTTCAAAAGGTTCTTGAACACCGCAAGATCAAAGAAAATCTGGCACAAAAGGACTTTCAAGAGGCCGTGAACCTTTATCAAGAGGAACTGGAGCGTCTGAATCAGATGGGCAGCCAGGTTCAGAACGCCCATGCACAGGTGGGAGCGCTCAGTAATCAGGGCGGGGCCCAAGGTCCAGCTCTTTCTCAGATCCACGAGTTTCTTCAGGGCCAGCAAATCCGCATCCAGAGGCAAATGCAAAAAGTTCAGGAATTCGAGAAATTGGTCGAGGCCAAGAGAGAAATTTTGCGACAAGCCGCTCTGGAATATAAAATTATGGAGAAGATGCGTGAAAACAAGTTCGAAGAATATCGGGCTGAGCGTCTTTCCAATGACCAGAAGGAAATGGATGAACAGTCCATTCTGCGGTTTAAAGCTGTGAAGGAATCATAGGCAGATGAAAAGCGGATACGATCAGTTCTTCAAAAATGCACGTCAGGTTGCCGACCAGAACAACGGAGTGAAGTTTCAAAAAAGAAACGCGTCTCCGAAACTGCATCTGGATCTGGCGTCCGAAGACGTCGAACAGCAGATCCGCCGCCGAATGAAAATGTCTGCTCCAAAGAAGAAGAAAAAAGCCCCGGTACCATGGAAAATGATTGGCGTGTCCTTCATGGGTTTCATGGTGGCCATCTGGGGATTCCAGAATCACGAAGAAGTTGAAAACATCATCAAACGTGTCGAAGTTCAGATGACGGGTGAGGCGATTGCCCAGCCGTCAGCGGCTCCTGCAGAGCCGGCACCTGCCGAAGCGAAAGCGGAAGCTCCGGTGACCGCGGCGATGAGTGGTGCTGAAATCGATCACCTGCAAAAACTGAATGAAAGAAACAAAGAACTCGATGCGCGTGAAGAAGAGCTGAACCGCATGGAGACCGAACTTGCCACCCAGAAGGTGGAACTTGAAAAACGCCTGAAAGAGCTGGAAGAGATGCGCAGCAAGATCTCCGGCATCCTGGAAGACCGGGTCAAGGCGGACGACGAGAAAGTCGATACTTTGGTACAGATGTACACCAATATGAAGCCACCCCAGGCGGCCAAAGTCTTTGAGACGATGGACGAGGATTTGGCAATTGAAATACTTGGTCGTATGAAAAAGAAGAATGCTGCTGATATTATGAATTTGTTGAAGCCTGAAAAAGCTCAGATTTTGTCTGAGATGTTTGCGGGCTACAAGCGTCGTGCTCCTGCGAGCGCGAAATAATAAAGTAACGACAGTTTTTTCCAGGGAAGGAGGAAGGTTTGTTACAAAGTATCGTACCCCCCATGGTGGGTGCGACCGAGATGAAGTCACCACCTGACAGAGGGGTGGAGAAAGACTTCAAGGGAACCGGATCCGGCTCTTCTTTCGGCAAAGCTCTCGAGGAGAAAATAGCCTCGAAAGACCCGAAAGAAACGAAAGAGCCACCGCAGCGGGAACTGAAGGCGAAGAATGAAAAGCCTGAAAAGACCGAAGCGCAAAAAGGCAAGGAACCCGAGGTCAGCCAAAACGATGGGAAAGCAGAACGAAAGGGAACGGTTCGACAGCAAAAAATAAAAGAATTCATGGACTCCTTCGAGAGTGAATTCGAAATATCCCCCACGCGACTCGTGGAGGCGATGTCCCAGCTGGACGACACCCAACTAGTACAATCCCCGGAAGAGACGGCAGAAGCCGTGATCTCTCAATTGGGACTCAGTGATGAGGACGCAGACAAAGCGCAAGCGATGTATGCGGGCTTGCTGCTGCAGTTGAAGCAGACTCCTGCGCCTGCAAAGGCTCCGGAATTTGCGGTGGGTGCTGGCGTGGTGACTCAGGCCGGTGTGCAGCTGCGCGCTGAACAGGCGCAGGCCAAGCAGACCATGCTGGGTAATACCGTCGACCGTTTAAATCAGAAATTCTGGACAGACGCGCAGGCAAAACCTTTGCCTTCGGCAGCGTTGGGACAGCTTGATGCTGCAGCCCTGCAGAACATGGATCTGGATGAGGCATCTTTTGCGGATATTCCAAAACAGGAAATCCCGATGGATATGCCTCTGCCGGAAATGCCACAGCAGGCTCCAGGCAAGCTTCCTGAACTTCCTCCGCATCTGCAGGGGCAGATGAAGGACACCATGTCGCCGGCGTTGCTGGCGGCCTTGGCGGCAAAGAAAGCGACTGAAGCTCAGGCAGCCCAGGGAACTGGTGTTGCGGCTGAAGCGGCAGTTTCAGAGCAGGGCGCGGAACTGATGGCAGAGTTTACTCAGGCGGTTAAAACGCCGGAGGCTCCGAAGATTCCGACGGCTCAGGCTTTGAATCCGCTGGAGGTGCAGGCCAAGCTTTCCCAGGAATTCATGCGCAATGAATCCCAGGGTGGTAATCTGATGCAACAGGGCAATGACTTCATGAAAGGCATGAGCGCCGAAAAGGAGATGGGTGAAAAATCCACTCTGACATCCGGTGAATTCAAGCAGGGCCTTGAAGGGCTTCAGAATGTCCATGGCGCTCCGATCAAGGGTGAATCCCTGAAGATGGATGCGGCTTTGCCTCTGGCAGGGACGGCACCACAGGCACCGGTTGATGCCAAGGAAAACGAGGCGGCCGTGAAGCAGCTGATGAATCAGGCTCAGTACCTGATCAAACGCGGTGGCGGCGAAATGAAGGTTCAGATGACCCCGGAGGGCATGGGAACCATTCACCTGAAAGTCATGCTTCAGGACGGCAAAGTGAACATGCAGATGTCAGCAGATACTCAGGAGGCTAAAAAAGCCATCGAGTCCAGTCTAGCTGAACTGAAAACCAGTCTTGCTGCTCACAAACTGTCCATGGAGAATGTAAAGGTGGATGTGGTGAACACGACATCCGCGGATACGGCTACCCAAAACCAGACCAACATGAACGGCAATCAGCAAAGAGATCAGGCGCGCCAGTTCTGGAACCAGTTCAATGAGAACTTCGGATCCCAGGGCCGCAAGGAATCTTTCGCAGACATGCCTTCACTGAAAGGTTATGGCGGTCGTCGCGATCCACTTCAGCCAATCGAGACGCGCTCAGCGCCGACTCGCAAAGTTGAAGGCCGTGGTAGTGGACTGAATCTTGTAGCGTAACGGCTATGCCGGCAGAGCTGAAGCCCCGGCAGGGGCGTAAGCTGAAGCAGCTTTAAAAGGAGCAAAGATGACAATGGTGAACGCGAAACTTGGTGTGAATGCATTCGGAGCGACTCAGACAAAACCTGAGAACGCCGGGCCTTCCAACATGAGCGTGACAGACAGAGAAAAGCTGGGCGGTGAAAACGTCGGCGAAGTTCTGAACAAGATTGTCGATGCCAACTGGACAGATCCATCCAAAAAAGTTCGCACGGTCGGCAACCCGAGCTTGGACAAGGATGCTTTCTTCAAGCTGATGCTGACACAGATGAAAAATCAGGATCCGACGAATCCACTGAAGAGCCATGAGATGGCGGCACAGTTGGCAAGCTTCTCCTCTCTGGAGCAGATGCAGAACATGAACAAGTCACTTGAGGAAATGAAGAACGGTCAGAAGCCTTCAGAAAACTTCCAGGCGCTGAATCTGATCGGTAAAGCAGTTGCAGGTGATTCTTCGAAAGTGGTGCGCGGCACGAATGACAGAGAGCATGATTTCAAATTCACTCTGCCAATGGCTGCCAGCGAAGTGTCGGTGAAAGTTCGTGATGCCGAAGGAAACATCGTGCGCACGTACAATCTGAAATCACTGAAAGCGGGCGAAAACAAACTGACCTGGAATGGTGAAGACGAAAAAGCAATGAAGGCTCTGCCTGGTGAATACCAGTTCATCGCAGAAGCCAAAACTGCTGACGGTAAGAAGATGGGAATCAAAACAGACTTCGACGGAATGATCACCGGTGTGAGCTATTCCAATGAAGGCCCTGTGCTTCATGTGGGAAATCAGGCGATTCGTTTCTCTGACGTGAAGAAGATTACAGACCCACGTCTTATGACCACCGACCAGAAAGTAAATGATGTAACAAACCTAGACTTGAAGAAAGATGATGCTAAAGGACAAACTATGAAAGAGGGGAATGCAGAGTTACAAAACTCTTCCATGAATCCTGCTCCTGTAGCAAAATCTAACATCATGAACAATGTGGGCTTGTCCCGCGACATGATGGAAAAGATCGCCAAGGAGACAGCGAAGTAATGGTCGATTTAAAGAAGATACAAACTCTTGATCAACTCATCCCGCAGCAACCAGGGAAGGTAAAACAACCGGATCTGGCTGGGGGACCCTCCTTCAAGGAGACTCTGAATCAGGTCGGTGGTGTGAAGCCGCAGAACCTGGGACAGATGCAACCTCCTGGGCTTGCAAAAGCTGTTGAAGGGGTGAAGTTTTCGAATCACGCGATTGAGCGCATGAGAACACGGGGAATCAATTATTCACCGGAAGATGTCTCAAAAATCTCAGAAGCGGTTTCGAGAGCGGCGGCGAAAGGTTCCAAGGATTCATTGATTCTGATGAATGACTCGGCACTGATCGTCAGCGTGAAGAACAACACGGTTGTCACGGTGATGGACAAGAATGCGCTCAAAGAGAACGTGTTCACCAACATCGACTCAACAGTGGTGTTATAAGCGCGGAATCCTCCTTCGCTCATGAATGAGCTACGGCGGATAAATTGTGAAGCTGTCCTGAAGTGACAGATAGCAATGGATTGCACAATTTAATATTAGGGCTGGTCCTCGTAGAGGAGGCCCTCCAAACGGCGGAATTCGACTAATTCTGCCAACGACATGGAGGTCACATGGGTATTCTTTCTTCATTGTACACTGGTGTATCCGGTATGACAGCACAGGGCGAGGCTCTGGGTGTTATCGGGGACAATATCGCCAATGCGAACACTATCGGTTTCAAAGCAAGCCGTGCAGAGTTCCAGGACATCATCTCCAAAAATCTAAAAGGTATTGTTGGTGGTAACCAAATTGGCCGCGGTGTGAAGATCGGTGCCGTAAATCCAATCCTTTCCCAGGGTAACATCGACGCCACTGAAAAAGTGACGGACCTTGCGATCTCCGGTGATGGTTATTTCAAAGTTAAAGGCTCCGATGGTGAGTCTTACACTCGTGACGGTTCCTTCCACTTCGACCGTGAAGGTTACCTGGTAACAAACGACAATCAGCGCGTACAGGGCTTCTCCACAGACGAGAAGGGCAATATCGTCAACAAAATGACCGATATCAAATTCCCTCGCGCTCTGATCCCGGCTAAAGCTACAAAAGAACTGAAACTGGATCTGAACCTTGACTCCCGTATGGAGCCGACGAAGAAATTCGATGTTAACGATCCATACTCCACTTCTCATTACTCTACAGGCGTTGAGATGTACGACTCTCAGGGTAACAAACACCTTGTCAGCTTCTTCTTCAACAAAGTTAACGACCGTGAATGGGAATTCAAAGGTTTGGTTGACGGTAAAGAGATCACTGGCGGCGAAGAAGGCAAAATGTCTGAAGTGGCTGCTGGTAAATTGATGTTCACAGTTGACGGTAAACTGGATTCCCAGGAAACAACGTCCACGAACTTCAACTTCAAAGGCGGTGCTTTGCAGGACCAGCAGGTGAAGCTGAACTTCGGTGATGCTATCAAGGACGGCGGTAAAGGTTTGGACGGTACTAAGCAGTACGGTAAAAACTCGGACCTGATCTCCTGGCACCAGGATGGCGCGGCTGCAGGTACTATCACTGGCCTGTCCTTCAATGACGAAGGTACATTGACAGCGGTATACTCCAATGGTCAGGCCAATGACCTTGCCCAGATCGCTTTGGCGAAGTTCGAGAACCCGGAAGCTCTGTTCAAAGTCGGTAACAACCGTTTGAAAGAATCCAGAGACTCCGGTACTGCCTCCGTAGGTGCCCCAGGCGCTGCCGGCCGCGGTAAGTTGTTCGCGAAATCCCTGGAAAGATCCACAGTGGATCTGGCTACAGAGTTCGTAAACATGATCCAGAATCAGCGTGGTTTCCAGGCCAATGCCAAAACCATCACGACGACGGACGAGCTTCTGAACGAAGTTATTCAGTTGAAACGTTAATTCCCGCTAGTCTAAACCTACCATGACCATGTCGACAGGCTCCCTGACCAGGAGCCTGTTTTTTTTCGTTTGGCAATAGTGAATACCAAGTTGTTTAGTTTCATCTTTGCAATCTCACCTCTGTGACCGATTAAATCTATGTAATAATGGCTATTTAGGGCTCCAATATGAAATTTGCTACTTTTGTTTAGAAACAAATCTGCTATAAATTGCATATAGATTTTACGAACCAGTAACAAAGGTGACTCTCGATGAGATGCTTAGTAGTCGAAGATGATAACGAGATCGCAACAATAGTGAAACAGGGCCTGGGTGAACTTGAAGGTGAAGTCGATGTTGAATCCAATGGACGCCGCGCTTTTGAAAAAGCACAAACCAATCATTACGATATTATCGTTTTGGATTTGATGCTTCCTGAAATGGACGGTTACACTTTCGCAAAGTCTTTGCGCGAAAAAGAAATCAACACACCCATTCTAATCCTCAGCGCTCTGCGCGAACTGGATGACCGCCTGAAGGGTCTAAGTATGGGTGGTGATGACTACTTGACCAAACCTTTCGCAATGGCTGAACTTCAGATCCGTGTGAAGAACTTGTTGAAGCGCTCTCAGAAGGCATCCGAAGTGACTCAACTGGTATTCCAGGACCTGAAACTGAATCGTCTGAATCGTGATGTGGTTCGCGCCGGCAGAAAGCTGGACCTTCAGGAAAGAGAATTTGTTCTTCTTGACCTGTTCATGAGTAATCCAAATAAAATCATTGGTAAGCAGACGATCCTGAAGGAAGTCTGGAACTATGATTTTGACCCTCAAACGAACGTGGTGGACGTACTTGTATGCCGACTCAGAAACAAGCTGGAAAAAGATTTCCCTACACGCCTTATCTACACGGTTAGAGGCGTAGGATATGTCCTCAAGTCGTCTTAAACCGACACTCTTCCGAATCAGCACCAAGCTGACGCTTGCGTATTCTTTGGTGCTGATTCTAAGTTCCACAGTCATCTTTAGTTTCCTTTATTTTCAGATCAGTCACGGCCTGCAAGAACAAGAACGTGGCGTGCTTTCTTCCAAGCTGGAAGAATACCGCAATCGCATTGAGGTGCGGGGTCTGGGGGAATTCAATGACTACTTCCTTTATATTCCCAATTATGACCGCGACGCTGCGTTGCTGGTCAGTGTTTTCAGTCCCAAAGGTGAAATGACCTTCCATCACGAGCCGTTCCCAAGCTTCAAATTGAACATGGAAAAGCTCAAAGAAGAGATGAATCGTCATCGCGGTCAGATCTTTGAATTTGCCATGCGCGAAATGCACGGGGGCGACACGGTCATCATTCTGGGCTCGACCCTGAAAGATGGCAGCCGGCTGGTCGTGGGTAAAAGCACCGAAAGCCTGAGTCTGCAGCTGCGCAACTTGCAAAAGATATTCTGGTGGTTGCTCCTTCCCGTGGCTTTGATCGGCTTCCTGGGGGGCTTGTTCCTGTCCAACAGAACGCTCAGCCCGGTGCGGGAGTTGATCACCTCAATGAAAAAGATCGAAGGCGGTTCCCTGTCCACACGTGTTCCGATCGGGGGCAGTGATGACGAGCTGGAGGAACTTAAGGTTCTGTTCAATAAGATGCTCGATAAAATCGAAAATCTGGTGAATGGCCTGAAAGAGGCTTTTGATCACCTGGCGCACGATATTCGGACTCCGGTGACTCGTTTGCGCGGGCGCGCTGAGCTGGCTTTGACAAGCGAAGGGGATGTTGAGTCCTATCGTGAAGCTTTGCAGAGCTGTTTTGAAAACTCGGACAAGATCCTGAATTTCCTGCAAGTGCTGACGGATATTACTGAGGCTGAAAATCGCAGTAAGAAACTGAAGATCGAAAAGAAATTCATCAGTGACCTGGTGAAAGAGATCATGAGCCTTTATGAAATGGCCTTCGAGGAAAAAGACATTCGTGTGGTGCAAAAGCTCGACAACCATGACTGGGCCATGGTCGATGCGAAACTTATCAGTCGCGTGATTGCCAATCTTCTGGATAATGCGCACAAGTACACACCACCAGGCGGTGAAGTGACGATTGAAACCATCAATCAAACTGAAAACGTCATCATTCGCGTGACGGATTCGGGCCCGGGTATTTCAGCGGATGAGCACGGCATGGTCTGGCAGAAGCTTTATCGCAGTGACAAGAGCCGCTCTGAATACGGCATGGGTTTGGGATTGACGTTTGTAAAAGCGGTCGTCGAAGCGCATGACGGTAAAGTTTCTGTGCGCAGTCCGGTGAAAGACGGTCGTGGTACGGAGTTCGAAGTTCTTCTGCAGAAGATGTCGTGACCTAGGTCGCGGTGTCCAGAAGTTGGAAATGTTCTGGCCGGTCAAGATTGTGTCGGCCATAATGTATTCAACACCATGAAAAAAATTATTTTCGCAAGTCTTCTTGTCATCTCAGTACTGTTCTTTATTGTGGCGAAGCAATTTTTTTTCAAAGCCGAGGTGAGCAATGAGAGTCTCGGTGCCACGCTAGCTGAGATTCGTTCGGTTAAAAATGAGGCGCGCTATAAGCATGTGACGGGTGCCTTTTGGGCTGATGCGGCTCAATCTCAAAAGCTTTTTAATGGATCTGAAGTTTTCACGGGTGCTTCTTCCGAGGCACTGCTGGAGATGCGCAACAAAGACTTGCTGCATGTCCCGGCTGATACTCTTTTGCGAATATCCGAGGATATTAAAACTGGAGCTTTGGCCTTGAATCTTGACAAGGGAAGCGTTCAGGTTGAGGGCAAGGGGCAGGGGCAACCGCTGAGTTTGCGTGTCGGAAATTCAGATGTGAAGTTAAAATCTGAATCTCCATTTGGTGTTTATGCAAAGAAAGACCTGTCGGGAAATGTAACACTTTCGATGTCTTCAGGCACAGTGAGCCTTGAAAGTGGAGATCAGAAGAAGGCGCTTTCCGTTGGTGAGGCATTGCAGATTTCTGATCCTTCAGCAGCAAACAAAGGTGTTAAATCCGAGCAGCCTGGGGCGGCAACTGGAACCCAAGGCGCGGGTGGGGCCATGCCCGGCACGAGCTATGGAGGCAGTGGCGAAGTGAATGTTGCGGCTGAGTCTTCGCCGGCAACAGCGTCCGCGTTGCAGATGACAGCTTTGCCAAGGGAAAATCTGATTTTGCTGGAGCCTGAAAGCAAGAGAGTTTTTTATGGAGACGGTCTTGATTTCTTCAAGTGGAAATCAACGGATGATAAAAAGGTAAAGTTGCAGATCAGTCGTAGTGCAGACTTTTTGACGGAAACACGCACTGAAGATGTTTCCGGCAAGGCGGAAGCAGTAATTCCCAAAAGCATGAATGCAGGGGAATACTTCTGGCGTTTGGTTGATGAATCAACGGATGTACCGAATTTTTCCGAATCAAGAACTTTCACGATCGAGAATCTGGGTGGGGTCGCGCTTGGTCCGCCGGTTCTGAAATTGAAAGAGCGGGGCAAGTGGACACTGACTGTGCCCGTGCAGGGATCGAAGCCGGGTGAGGACTATCACCTTCAGGTGGGCAAGAGCAAGGGCTTCAATGAAATTTATGATGAGTACGAGGGTACGGAGCCACTCAGAAGTTTTATTGATACCTCGGGAGAGTACAATATTCGGGTAAGACGATACTTCGGTAACATGAAGTATTCTGAATGGTCCGATGCTGCCAAGGTCATTGTTCGCCCTCCGTTGTCGGCGCCGTTTCTTTCAAAATCAGATGAAAAGATCAACTCTTCAGGTTTATCAGAGATGACATTGACCTGGAATGCCGTGCCCAATGCTGTGGATTATGTGGTGCAAATGGCTGATGGTCCCAAATTCAGTAATGTACTGAAGAACGTCATTGTTGAAAAAGGACCTTACGTATTCAAGCATAACGAATCGGTCCCGGGGTATTTGCGTTTGTTGGCTCGTTCGGCGGATGGTGAATATTCCCCGTCTTCGGATGTCTATCGAATTAAAGGTGTTATCAGGGGGCCCGCATTTGACAAGAAGGAAGTGCTGCCGCCAGAAATGGGAAAAGCGGGGGCCACGCCTCAGTTCCATTTGTTATGGGCGCATCGAAGCTCAGCGAAAGGATATCGGATAGAACTTAGCCGGGATGCCAAACTTGCGGGTGCGCAGGTTTTGGAGACTGATCATATTGAATTCCTGCATCCGGTAAATGAAGAGGGATGGTACTACTTCCGGGTTTCGCCGATTGTTGATGAAAGCAGATACTTCAGTGTGCCGACTCCGATTCTGGCGGTGTCCTATGGCAAACCAGGGCCGTTGATTACGCCAACAATTTCCTCTCCGAAAAAGAGTGAGGTATTCCTGATCCCCCGAGGTGTACCTGTTTCCATTAAATTCAGATGGTCAGAGTCCCCGGAAAATGAATGGTACGTTCTGGAAATGTCGCAGAATCCTGATTTTTCCGGCAGTACAGTGCTGAAAGTTACGGGACAGGAATACATCTTAAAGAAGGCAATCAAAAACGGTCAATGGTACTTCCGAGTCAAGGGCCGCAATAAATACCAGGAATCAGCCTGGAGTGACACTGGAGTGTTTTACTTTGGCGTTTCTCAATAGGGTTCTTCTGATATTTTTCCTTTGTATTTCTGTGGTTGCGCCCGCATTGGCGCAGCAGACGCTGAACAAGTCGCCTGTCAGTGTGGTTCCTTTTGCATCATTGCAAAAGAATATTCATCCCTATCAGACAGATTGCCGGAATATTCTGCGCGAACCAAAAGTGGAATGGGATCAGTTTGAGATTGTGAAGTTTCCAGAGCAGAATACCCTGCAGTTGAAGATATCCGGAGAACTGAAAGAAGATCTGGATATCCGTTTCTGGAGCCGGCAGATTTTACTTTACGACAAAGAAAAGAAGCCGCTGAAGTCAGTGGTGTTGCCTCTGGTGAATCTGCCTTTGAAAACAGAGACCGGAAAGTTTTTGATCTCATTGAACATTCCGGAAAATGCCAATTTTATCACGGTGCCTCTGGAGCTATTTGGTTCAGACAGTTTCAGATACATGTTTTATGTGCGCGGAGTGAACCGGGAGATGACGGTTCTGGCCAGACCGGTGCTTGATAAAGTGGGCGGTGGTTTTTGTGCACGGGATATTATGTGGGTGGGTGCCGGTTTGATGGGGGCCGCACAAAAGCAGGATACCAGCCCTATTATTACCACCCTGGATTTGCAGTCATTCACGTTTGACACCCTGTCTTTTGCGCGTCGGTGGAACTGGCGAATAGACCGAACGATCAGAACCAGTGCTTATACCAGCTCTTTCCAGTTTAATGACTTCCTCGATGTCTCCGGAAGTGAGCGCTTATTTGATATCAAGGGTGAGGTTGCCTTCACCGATCGCAACTGGGGATACCGCAATGCCCTGTTTAAGGTGCAGTATGGTTATCTTGCAGGAGCTGATTTTGAAAAGCGTCCTTTTGCCTACATAGCCAGTGCAAGCTCGGGAGGGATCAGCTCCGGGCAGCACATCAGCGGGACTGTGGGGGGATTTGCAGAATTCTTTTCGCATAATAAACTCTGGTACACGGATGTTTCCCTGAGGCTGCATCCCTTCTATTTTGGTTTGGACCATACCTACAGCGGAATAGGTCTTTCCGGAGAGCTGGGGGTTGCACATCCCTTGAGTTATGAAAGAAGTATCGGCGTATACACCTATGGAACCATGTTTCAGGGTAAGCATTCAGGCAAGGATGCAAAAGACAATTCCGATGTCTTTATCTTTGAAACACATCTTGAATTCAGATATGGCTGGCTATTTTAGAACGCCCAGCGGGGTGGTTCTGATAAATGCGTCATGCCCTTCCCCAAGGATTCCGGTGCCCCAGCACTTCAAATCACCCAGTGAAGTGATGGAACACGCGTGAACCGTACCGCTGCCGGTTGGATTCATGCCAAGGCTGACTGTGGAAGCAATTCCATAACCTAGTGCAAAGGCATTGGTGGGGGAGGTGTGGAACTGGCTGGCGTATGAAATCAATCCGGAATTGTCGATGCCCCAGCACTTCACACCACCGATAGCCATTGTTGCGCATCCCTGGAAAACGGCCAGATGGATGCTGGTGGCACCGGCAAGCTCGGGTACTGCCGTTGGCGTTGTGGTTTTGACGTTGTCTGCAACACCCGTCAATGGGATTGATGCATTCACTGAACGCAGTCCCCAGCATTTGACTTCCTGATTCAGCAGATAGCAAGCACCTTCATATCCAACAGAAAGCTTGATTGTACCTGTTGTGGATATTGTATCAATCAAGGTCGGAGTCCATTGATTTCCAATGGCAGCACCCACCACGCCATTTGTATTCGTGCCCCAGCAATAGATTTCCTTGGTGGATTCATCCTTCTTTTTAACAGCACATGTGTTTTGAATATAAGTTGCAATGCTTTCCACACCGCTGGTCAATGCCGAAACGGCGATAGGATAGGAGGTTGCTGTTGAAGTGTTTGAGTGTCCTGCTTCTCCGGTGGTGTTGTTGCCCCAACAAAGGACTCCACCTGCAGAATTGACGGCACATGTGTGGTAGTATCCCGCTGAAATGTCTTTTATCCCAGTGGGAAGACCGGCTGTTGCATTAGGATAGGTTTGCGGAATTTTATAGGGCGTAAGCACGCGCTCGGCAGAGGGGGTTCCAGCAGTGGCATTGTTGCCGATCTGACCTGCCATATTACTGCCCCAGCAATAGACATCTCCTGCAGAGGTCAGAGCACAGAAGTGTTTGTGCATGCCACTGACCTTTGTGACATTTGAAATTGGCAGGGTGTAAGAGGGGCGAACCAGATTATTGCGGGTGCCAGTACCAAGCTGACCGTCATCATTTGATCCCCAGCAGCTGACAGTTTTGTTGGTGCGAAGAGCACAGGTTGAAAACAAACCAGTCGCAAGCTGTTGATAGGTGTCGGTGAAGTTTCCGACAGTAAGGGCCACGGATCTGTAGAAGTCAGCAACTTGGCCATTTCCCAGTTCGCCATAGCGATTGAACCCCCAGCATTTGACCTGGGTTGAAAGTGTGACCGCGCAGCTGGAGGTTTCCCCCAGATGGAAGTCAGTAATTGTTTCGCCAAAGGCATTGAATAAAACAGGTGTTGACGACTCTGTGAATTCATATTGATTGGTTGAGGATGGTATTCCGGCGCCCCAGCAATATAAAAGGCCGTTTTCACCCAGGGCGCAGGAGCTGTCTGTGCCGACTTTCACCTTCAGGGCTTTTACGGGCAGGGTGACTTTATTAGCCGCGTCCCAGGCGACACTGGTGGATGCGGTGCCTCTGCGGGATCTATAGTTGCTGCCCCAGCAATAGACGTCTCCGGATTCAGTGACACCACAGCCATGTCGGACATCCGCCAACGGACTGCCGCTGGCCGAGATGGATTGAATGTCATTGGGAATTCCGGTCACAGTTGCAGGAACATGAGTGGAATTTACTCCGTCAAGCAGGCCCCAGCATTTGACCGTACGGGTTCCGGTGACTTCGTCAATTGCACAGGCAACTTTGTTGCCCGCTGTAACGTCAATGGCCTTTGTGATGCTGCTGAATAGAGTGGGTGAAGAATAGTTCGTGGTTGTTTTATTCTGCCCGATGGTGGATTCGGAGTTATCGCCCCAGCAGTAAACTTGGTCATTGGAGTCAATCATGCAGGTGAATTCCACACCTACGGTGATTTTTTTGATATTGCTATAGCCGGACAGCTTTATTGGTACAGCGCTGCTGGTGGTACTTCCGTCACCCAGTTGGCGAGAGTCATTTCGTCCGAAGCAGTAAGCATCTCCTGAAGTGTTGATATAGCAGTTGTGGGTGCCATATCCGGTTGCCACATCACGAATATTTTCAGCCCCGGCGACTTCTCGAGGATAAGACACTCCGGATGTATGTCCGTTGCGGTGGCTGTAGCCACCCCAGCAGTCCATTTTTCCATCCAGCCTTTGAGCACACATATGTCCCGCAGCTGCACCAAATAAAGATTTATAACCTGTTCCATTTGTAGCTGGTACCGCGGCCTGAGTGTTGGTGAGAGTAACGGTGCTTTCACTGGTTCCCACAGCTGCGTTGGTGGCACTGGTGATCTGCATGCCAAAGGATTTGTTGGTTGCTGGAGTCATCCTTGTGAAAATTGAATAGTAGGTTTTCTTGCTGACTTCGCCTGCCGTCAAAGTGACTTCAGTCGGGACGATGTCCGGGAAAAGGTAGTCAATGCCCGCAAGAGCAGATCCGGAACTTGATTTCACCAGCACTGTGGTGGAAACGGGGCTGGCGCGCGAAAGCAGAATCGACACGTATCCCATGGTTTGTTCCTGATTGAAAAGCGGGGCATTAATGGTAACCACGGGACCGGCGATAAAGCTGGGGGACGATTTTTCTGAACTGACATTGCCGACTTTGTCGGTCGCGCGAACAATATAGTAGTATGAATCGGCTTCAGAGTCTGGCAGGTTCAGATTGTCAAAGTAGAGGGCGTCCTTTGGCTTCTCGGTCCAGTCCTTGATTATCGTGTTTCCGGTGGTTTTTACCAGTTTGATCTCAAGCTTATCAACACCGGACAAGGCGTCTGTAACAACTGGAACATTCAAGCGCGGAGAGGCTGTCAGCAAAGATCTGTTTGAAACCAACGTTTGAGTGTCAGACACAACGGGGCTTGTTTTATCCAAAATGATTTTGGATTTGGTGCATTCACTGAAGAAGCCTTCTTTATTGCGAGCCCTCACGGCAATGGTGTATTCGCCTTCCATGTTGGGAAGGGTGACTGTTTTTTCAGTGGTGTCTGATTCCCAGTTTTCTGAGCAATTGCTTCCCACTGCAAAGCTGGTCTCTGCAATTTCACTGGACGATGCAACCTTGACCGCAACGTTATTTAGGCCAGTGTACGGATTCTCGTTGTTTACCTTTACGGAAATTTGCGGAGTGTTTTCGCTGGAAAAAACAAGCGACAACGCGTTCTTGGTATTACAAGAGCACAAAAAAAGAATTATGAATGATAGTCCAAGACATGCTCTGAGCATGGAGTACTATTCGGATATTTTTCAGAGATTATAAAGGTTTAATGGGATCCACTCTCAAATTGAGACGCATTGAGAGTGAAAAAATCTCAGGGCGAAATATCAGACTAAGCCTTAGTCCAGAAACAGGAAAGTGCTGGGGCCATTCAGAGGGCTTTTAAACTCCCAGATAGCTTTTACGGACTTCGTCGTTGTTCAGAAGACTCTGGGCAGAGTCCTGCATCACAATGCGACCGCACTCTAGCACATAGGCACGATGGGAAATCTTCAGCGCCATGCGCGCATTTTGTTCAACCAGAAGGACGGTCATGCCCTCTTCCTGATTCAGCTTTTTTACGATTTCAAAAATCTGCGCCACAATCAGCGGAGCCAGCCCCAAAGACGGCTCATCCAAAAGCAGCAAACGGGGTTTTGCCATCAGTGCGCGGCTGATAGCCAGCATCTGCTGCTCACCACCGGAAAGAGTTCCGGCCATCTGGGAAATACGCTCTTTCATTCGTGGGAACAGAGTCAGGCACATTTCCAGGTCTTGTTTGATTTTAGCTTTGTCTGAACGGGAATAAGCTCCCATCTCCAGGTTTTCACGCACACTCATTTGCGGGAAGACACCACGGCCTTCCGGAGATTGAGCAATGCCCAGGCCCACGCGCTTGAAGGTGGAAACTTTATTCAAGTCCTCACCGCGAAACCGGATATTGCCCTGGCTGGAAACAATACCTGAAATCGCACGCAGGGTGGTGGTTTTGCCTGCACCGTTGGCGCCGATCAGGGACACCACTTCACCTTCATTGACGGTGAAGTTGATGCCTTTTAAAGCGTGAATAGAACCGTAATAGACATCCAGATTTTCAACGGTCAACAGGGGATTCATTCAGCCTCCTCAACGCCCAGATAGGCTTCGATCACTCGTTGGGAGCTTTGCACTTTTTGCGGGGCCCCTTCTTCAATCTTCACACCATGATCCAGAACAATGATGTTTTCACAAATACCCATCACCAGTTTCATGTCGTGCTCAATCAAAAGCACGGTCAGTTTGAAATCCTCGCGAATTTTCGCAATGGTTTCCATCAGATGGTGGGTTTCGGAATGGTTCATGCCGGCAGCGGGCTCATCCAAAAGAATGATCTTTGGATCCGTCGCCAGAGCGCGCACGATTTCAAGCTTGCGCTGTTCACCGTACGGCAGGGATGTGGCTGGTTTGTGGGCTTTGTCGTGCAGTTTGAAAATCTTTAGCAGATCGATGGCCTTTTCCTGCAGACGTTGTTCGTCCACACGGAAAGAATCGGTCTGAAACAGGGTATCGAACAAACCATAGCGAACATGCTGGTGCCCCGCAATCAGAACGTTATCCAGAACCGTGAGGTTTTTAAACAGGCGGATGTTCTGGAATGTGCGCGTGACTCCGCGGTGGGAAATTTCATACGGGGCCAGGCCCTTCAGGCTTTGACCTTCCATGGTGACTTCGCCGGAAGTGGGCTGATAAACCCCGGTCAGCATATTAAACACCGTGGTTTTGCCAGCACCGTTGGGGCCGATCAGTCCCGCCAACTGGCCTTTTTTGATTTGGAATTCCAAAGAGTCAACGGCCTTCAATCCGCCAAACTGCATGGTGATCTTGCGGGCCTCAAGCAGAACGTCGGACATATTTTCTCCAAACATCGCTGAATTCCATGTCCCCGAACAAACCCTTTGGTCGAAGGATCATCATAAGAATCAAAGCCAGGGAATAAATCACCATGCGCAGATCCACACCGGTCAGCTCCTGCAGCGGGCGCAGGGCTTCTGGCAAAACCGTGATGATGATCGCTGCCACGATGGACCCGGTCATGGAGCCCATGCCACCCAGAACAACCATGATCACCGCATTCACACTTTGCAGGAAGGTGAAAGAGGACGGATTGATGAAATTAGTAAAGTGTGCAAACAATGCCCCCGCCACACCGGCAAAGAAGCTGGAAAGCACAAAGGCTTTCACTTTCATGCGGGTGGTGTTGATACCCATGGCTTCGGCAGCGATTTCGTCCTCACGAACGCTCAGGAATCCGCGACCGTGACTGGAATGCATGACTCTCCAGATAGTGAAGAAGCAAATCACCAGCCAAACGGAAGCAAACATAAAGGCAAATGGAAACGAGCCGACACTGGGAATTCCTGAAAGACCGCGCGGTCCCCCCAGGAAGTCCATGTTCAACAGCGCCACGCGAATGATCTCGCCAAAACCCAGGGTCACGATGGCCAGGTAGTCACCCTTTAAACGCAAAGAAGGCAGACCCACCAAGAAGCCCGCAGCCGCGGCGGCAAGGCCTGCGCCGATCACAAAAACAAAAGACTGAACAAGTTGCAGGGACTCAGGCAAAAAGCCCCATTTGGTGGAGGCGTAAGCCGAGAAATACGCGCCAATCGCCATAAAGCCCGCGTGTCCCAAAGAAAACTGGCCGGTGTAACCGTTTACCAGATTCAAGCTCATGGAAAGCAGACAGTTGACGGTCGCAAAAAGCAGAATCAGTTTGATATAGGCATTGACGCCAAAATCCAATCCGATTCCCAGAACAGCAAGGCATATCAGGGCCAGTGCCGGGTTTTTTAAGGCTTTCATCAGACCTTCTCCACAGAGTATTTACCCAGCAGACCTGCCGGCTTAAAGATCAAAATCACAATCAGAATTCCGAAAGCCAAAGCATCACGATAGGTGCTGGACAGATAAGCCACGACCATTTCTTCGGAAAGACCCATGATCATCGCGCCCAGAACCGCACCGCCGACGTTGCCGATGCCACCCAGAACTGCGGCGACAAAAGCCTTCATTCCGATCATCATGCCCATCAAGGGATCAATTTTAGGATACTTCATGCCGACCAGCACGCTGCCGATACCAGCCAAAGAAGAGCCGACGATAAATGTGAAAGCGATGATGCGGTCCGGGTTCACTCCCATCAGGCTGGCCACCATCGGGTTGGCGCTCACGGCCCGCATCGCGCGGCCGATTTTGGTTTTGAACAGCAGGAACTGAAGTCCCAGCATGGCGACAATCCCCACGCCCAGAACGGTCACATCAAAAGAGCGGATTTCAACGATACCGATAGAGAGGATCACAAAGTCTTTCATGACTTCAGGAAAAACTTTGGGATCGGCTCCAAAAACCACCTGACCGGAATATTGCAAAAACAAACTGACACCGATGGCGGTGATCAGGACATTCAGTTTTGGAGAATTTCTTAAAGGACGATAAGCCAGACGTTCAATCACCAGCCCCAGAAGGCTGCAGCAGATCATCGTGATTACAATCAAAGTCAGAAGAGTGCTGAAACCGGGGTTGTTTTCAATTCCCAGCCAGCGGGCGAAATAGTAGGCGGCAAAGGCGCCCACCATATAGACATCCGAGTGGGCGAAGTTGATCATTTTCAGGATTCCGTACACCATCGTGTAGCCCAGGGCGATCAATGCATAGATGGATCCAAGGCTCACTCCGTTGATCAAATGCTGTACGAAATCCTGCATGCACGTCCTTATGGGTTGATGGTCGTCACAAACTTGCGGTTGTTGCCGTCCACCTGGATGACCACCGCGCTTTTCACAGCGTCACGGTTTTCATTCAGGCTGATTTTCCCGGTCACACCAGGGAAATCTTTTGTCTTGGATAGTTCATCACGAATGGCTTTGCCTGACAAGTCTGGCGCGCGTTCAATCGCTGCCACCAGGATTTTCGCAGCATCGTAACCCAAGGCTGCCAAAGCATCCGGAGTTTCATTGTACTTGGCTTTGAACTTTTTGATGAACTCAGTCACCGCAGGATCCGTGGATTCAGTGGTGTAGTGGTTGGAATAGTAGTTACCGTTGATGGCTTCTTTGCCGATCTCGTACAATTTGTCAGAATCCCATCCGTCGCCACCCATCAAAGGCACTTTCACGCCCAATTGGCGGGCTTGCTGGGCAATCAGACCCACTTCAGTGTAATAACCCGGAACATAGATCGCTTCCGGATTTTTAGAGCGGATTTGAGTCAGCTGGGCTTTGAAGTCAATGTCACCGGCCTGATAGCTCAGGTCCGCAACGATCTCGCCGCCGCCTTTTTTGAATTCCGCAGCGAACACGTCCGCCAGACCCACGCTGTAGTCGTTTTTCACGTCACGCAGGATTGCGGCTTTTTTGATCTTCAGGTTTTCTTTCGCGAACTTTGCCATCACCATGCCCTGGAATGGGTCGATGAAGCAGACGCGGAAGACATAATCACCGGCTTTGGTTACATCCGGATTCGTGGAAGCCGGAGAGACAAAAGGAACTTTGTTGGACTGGGCAATCGGAGCCGCCGCTTTGGATCTGCCGCTGGCAACGCCACCGATGATCGCTACGACATTGTTTTGAGTGATCAAGCGGGTCACGGCAGAAGCCGCTTCTTCGTTTTTACCCTGATCGTCCAAAGTCACCAGGCTGATTTTTTTGCCTTTGACTCCGCCTGCGGCGTTGATTTCATCCAATGCCAGGCGCACACCTTTGTTGGAGCTTAGGCCAAACGTGGCATCGCTTCCAGTCAGGGAATCGTATTCACCGATAACAATTTCATTTTCTTTTTTGGTGCAGCCGCTGACTAGTGGCAGAACCAAAATCAGAGCCAAGAGGAGTTTTTTCATGTGGACCTCGCTGTGGGTTGCTTAAATGGAATACTCCATAGAATTCAAGCTCCTACAGTCGAGGTCAAGGTAAAAACGTGAGGACGGGTCTAAGTTGCCAGAACACTCGCCAGCGAGATCAGATCCAACTGGTTTTTCTTTTCGTTCTTGTACACGAGCTCCAAAGGCACCTGAATAAGTCGTTCACCTTCAGTGCCGATCATGACGTCGCAATAACCTTTGAACAAAGCGTCCACAGCGGCAGCGCCCATGCGGCTGGCAAGAATACGGTCGGCCGCGGTTGGAGATCCGCCACGTTGTTGGTGTCCAAGAATACAGACTTTTGCGTCCATGCCGGATTTTTTGCGGATGGCATCAGCAAGATCATACGCGCGCCCTGGTTTCTGTCCTTCAGCGGTGATGATGATGCTGCTGGTTTTACCACGGGATTTGGCTTCGTTGATGCGGTCGATGGCTTTTTCAACTGTGGTGTTGGCATCCGGAGTGAAGATTTCTTCCGCACCACCCGCAAGACCGACGTGAGAGGCGATGAAGCCTGAGTTTCTGCCCATCACTTCCACGATAAACAAGCGGTCGTGAGACGCAGCGGTGTCACGAATGCGGTCAATTGCTTCAAGGGCGGTGTTCACAGCCGTATCAAAGCCGATGGTTTTATCACTGCCAAAGATGTCATTGTCGATAGTGCCAGGAACGCCGACCACCGGGATCTGATGCTCTTCCCAAAGGGCGTGAGCACCGCGGAAGGAACCATCACCACCGATGCAGACCAAGGCATCAAGTCCCAAATTTTTGATATTCTGAGCGGCGCGCGCGCGGCCTTCAGGGCGCATGAATTCTGTGGAGCGGCCGGTTTTCAGCATAGTGCCGCCGCGTTGGATGATGTTGGCCATGTCACGAAGTTGCAATGGCTCGATCTTGTTGTCGATCATGCCGACATAGCCGTTGTGAATTCCGTACACTTCAAGTTTTTGCGAGATCCCCACACGCACAACTGCGCGGATTGCCGCATTCATACCCGGGGCATCGCCACCGCTTGTGTACACACCGATTTTCTGAATTTTCTTATCAAACTGAGCCATGGGATAAAGGCTACCCCGGGATTATCATAGAGACAAAATAAAAAAGGCGTCCTTGCGGGACGCCTTTTCAGAAATCGAAATCAGGGGTTAATTACTTAACCATAGATTTGAATTCAGCACCTGCGCGGAACTTCGGAGCCCATGCAGCAGGGATTTTGATCGCTTTGCCAGTTTGTGGGTTGCGACCAGTGCGAGCTTTACGTTTAGCTTTAGTGAAAGTACCGAAGCCAACCAATTTAACATCGTCACCTTTTTTAACGGATTTTTTGATGTTTTCTACAGCGCAATCAAGGATTGCTTCTGCTTGAGCTTTGGAAACTTTTGTTTCAGTAGCGATTTTTTCGATAAGTTGAGCTTTGTTCATTTGAACTCCTCTTGTTGGACACGTTTGTGTATCCGATGTTGATTATAAAATCGTGATGATAACTCTTCGTCATCCAATGACAGCCCCATGAAAATCCATAATCAGAATTTCGTCAACTGCAAAATGTGAAAAGGTCTCTGAGTGTGGTTTTGCGGCTGATACTAATGTTTGTCTTCGCCTGGATAATCATCATCATCCATGGAAGTTAAAGCATCACTTGAAGAATCTTTGACGGGAATTCGGTAGGACTCAGAGGCCCACTCGCCAAGATCAATAAGTCTGCATCTTTCAGAGCAGAAAGGGCGGAAGGGATTTTCGTTTGAGTACAAAGCCAAACGCCCGCATTGCGGGCATTTGACCTGTCGAGATTGAGATTCGGTCATAGTCGAAATTTATTCCAAGTCCCGCACCCAGTGCAAGACGCGGAGCTTAGTAACGCTTGAAAACACCCGTTGCGAACTTCGTCGCAACACCATTGTGCGGGAAGTAAAGTTCGTAAGCGAACTGATTCTGCGCCAAAGTGCCTTCTTTCACCATCACCTGGATCAGGCGAAGACCACCACCGTTCAGGTAAGAACCCTGAGCGCGGATTTCAAAGCCTTTGCTGCTGTTGATCAGGCTGAAAGTGTTGTTGTTGGAAAGAATCAGCGGGTTGAAAGCAACACCACCTGCGTTGATTCCCAGGCTCAATGTGTACTGATACCAGTTTGGAGCAGGGTATGCTTCAAATCTGATCACCGGTCTCATGGAACCGTCGATAGAGAAAGAAATCATCAGGGAGCCGGACGCCCAGTTTTCACACTTGGCCAAACCAGCTTCGATACCCCAGATAGTGCGACCACACACTGCCAACGCTTCTTTCAGGAAGGTTGCATAAGCACCACTGTTCACAATGCTCAGGCTGCCGCGGTAGTTCGTGTTATTACCATAATAGTTATAGTCATAGAATTGGACAGGGCCGGTTACGACGTTGCCGCCGCCATTTACCACAACGCAAGATGATCCATTCCAGACAGTGCCAACAGCACAGTTAGGGATCACACCGGTATTGGTGTTTCCACCACCACCACTTTTTCCGCACGCCGCTAAAACCAGCGCGCTATAGATCGCGATAAACGATACGATGATCCTTTTCATAATAAACCTCTCTCTCGATATTTTTCCTCACTTACACTGCAATACATGAGTCATGCCAGAGCACGGGATTGTTGAAAGAGGGTTTAAATGCAGATGGGGCGCGCCGAGGTGTTTACTTATTTATAAGGTCAGCCATTTTGTGTCACAGGCTGCGCCGATGGCGAGGGGTGAATACTGCAATGGAACATGAAAAACCCTGTCTCAATCTGAGACAGGGGGGGGAACTTATTGAAAGCACTGCGGGTTTTAGTCGCCGCGAGCGATGTCGGCTGTGCTGGAGATGCCCACGGCATTGCCGGCCTCATCCAGGTCAACATGGAAGCGAACGTTGGTTTCGCCCAGCGGGCGGTAGGTGATCAGCAGATTGCACACGGCGGATTTTCCACTCTGGTCGACGCTGCATTTGGTGTCGGTGTGGGAAACAGCACTTGTCATGTTTTCCAGATCCTGGCCTTCGGAAAGGCGGGTCAGGATCTCGTCGTTGTAGGCCTGAACTTTGGCCAGAATCTCTGTCAGCTTTTCTTCGGGGCGAACATCACCAGTCAGGCGCATTGAAGCGGCATTTTGTTCCAGAAGAGTCAGGGCCTGCTCTTGCAGTTTTTGATCATTCAAAGAATCAAAAGCCGAAGCTGAGGCTTGGGTCGCAAAAACAAAAGACATCAAAAATACAGTCATCGACACGCGCATGGAATCCTCCGGATTTTTTTTAAAGTATGTCGAAGATGGTTCTTAGCAGAATTTGTGCCTGCCGGAGATGAGCTTTGTTTTGATTCCAGTGACTATGCTTGAGTGAGGTGAACATTTTCTGTCACTGCGGGTGGAAACTTTCACGCCACGTTTTGCACATGGGACTTTAATCTTAAATATGGTATGGTGCTGTCCCTATGAGCCGCGAAACTAAAAAATATCTTCCCTATATTCTGGCGACACTTCTTCTGGTGGGACTTATTGTTATGGTTCAGACGCAAAAACCGTTGAAGGCCCGCACTTCAGGAGCGTCTTTCGCGCAGCAGGCCGGATATTTCTTTTTGCCTCCGGGAAGTGCCAAGGTTTCGGATGTGACTGAGGCTCAATACCGAGCCCTGCTGACTGATTTTCAGGTGAAGTACATCATGCCGGTGTTCAACAGCACCGGAAGACCTCTGCTGATTCCGGCGGAATGGGAAAACCCTTACTTTGCGGCCTTTGCCCAGAACAAAGACACTTATATGCAGGTGTCTTTGTGGGGTGGAATGGCCAGAGCGCCAGGGGCTTCGCTGCCGGTTCTGGCGGGAATTCTTTGTCACGAAATTGGTCACGTGATTGCCGGAGAGCCTCGTCAAACTTTCACCGGGGCGGAGTGGTCGTCTTCGGAAGGTCAGTCGGATTTTTATGCTGCGAAAGACTGCCTGCCGCAGTTTTTGAAAGCGCATCCGGAACTGGTTGCTGATATCAATCCGCAGGTGCTTGCACTTTGTGGGGGCAATGAACTTTGCGCCCGAGTTGCGCAGACCGGGGTTGAAATGGTGCAGTTCTTTAAACGCTATGATTCACAAAAATCAGATGATGTATCTTTGTGGACACCGGCTCCGGCAGCAGAACAGTTGCTAAGAAACGTATATCCATCCCATCAATGCCGTCTGGATACTTATCTTGCAGGGGCTTTGTGTCAGACGGGCGGCAGTTGCTCAGCTCCGGCGTGCTGGACGGCGAATAATCAGGAATAATCCCAGCGCCATAATCGTCAGACTGATCCAACTTGAAATGGACAATCCCAAAGAAGGCCCACGGAAATCATCGCGGAAGGCCTCCATCAACAGACGTCCCATTCCATGCAGCACCATCCATAAGAAAAAGATGCTGCCCGGATTTTTTAAGAGCTTGGGACGAAGTGCCTGAGCCGTGGTTTCAGTTCCCAGCAAAATGAAAAGCACTCCCAGTTCCCAAAGCGAAGCATAGGCCTGGGTCGGGTGCAGACCATTCACGGCCCAGGGCAGATCGCAGCTTCCGCCATAACAACATCCCGCCAGCAGGCACGCCACGCGACCCAGGACATAAGCAAAAGACAAGACCGGCGCAAACAGATCCAGGTAATCCTCAAACTGAACCCTGGCCACAAAGATCATATATAATAGACAGCACAAGCCCGCCAGAATTGCGCCGCCATAAAAAACAAACCCGCCATTCCAGAAATAGAAGATGCGGGTGAAGTCTTCCTGATAGTGCTCGAAGTTTTCATAGAATACGTGAAGCAGGCGGCCGCCAATAAATCCCGTGACCATGATGATAAGACTTAGGTCCAGAGCGACCTTCCGGGAAAGTTCAAACTTATCCGCGCGGGCACTGATCCAAATCAGACAAAGGCACACCGTCAGACTCAAAACGAGATAGTAAGTGGGAACGTTCAGAGTTGATGACAGGGGGATAAAAGGAAACAAGCGGCCTCCGCTATATACCGACGATAGACTTAATTTTCTTTGATTACCAAGAATATTCAAGACGATTCTGGTCAAGGGCCCGGAACTACAGACATAATAAGGCCTATATGAAGTTGCACCCGGCTGAAATCGCCAAAGAAATTAGGGCCTTTTCTTTCTTTAAATCATTTGCGGATGACCTGCTTTTGCAGACGTCTGCCATGGTTCATTGCGAGTCATTCGCCGCGGGTTCCTTCATTCTTCAAGAGGGCAAACAAAACAGCTCTCTGTTCTTTTTGAGATCCGGAAAAGTCGAAATTTCCCTGGCTTCTGAAGTGATTGCCACTTTGGACACCCCGGGTGAGGTGTTCGGTGAAATGAGCGTGATCACCTCCAATCCGACATCCACCACGGTCAAGGCTCTTTCGGCGGTGGAATGTTTTGTGATCCGGTCTGAGGACTTCGGTCATGTTCATCCCAAAGACAAAGACCGCTTTCAGGCGTTGTTGTTCCAGATTTACTGCAATGTCCTTACTGAACGTCTTATGAAAACCAACGAAAAAGCGCGACTCTTTGAAATCCTGAACCGCGAACTTCATGAGGCCCAGCAAAAAATCCAGAAAGTCGGCGGACGCGTTTTGTTGGTTGAACCGGATAAAAAGCAGCAGCTTCCGATCCGCATGGCTTTGGGGGGCACCGGGGTTCATCTGGACATTGCCAATGATGCCGAAGGTGCACGGGAATTCCTGCGCGACAATCAGTACGACGTGGTTTTGTGTGAAGAAGGTTGCGTGGAAGTTCTTAAAGAGGTCCACGAAGGCAAAAAGACACCATTTTCAATTTTGCTGACCAGTAAGGATGTCCAGGGGAACCTGCGTATTCTGGAAGGCAATCGTTATGTGGATCATATCATTTCCCGGGATGCAGAAGACCGCAACGCCACCATTCGCTATGTTCTGACGGCGCTGGGAAAACTTCTGAACAAGGATCTGTTCGGTATCGAAAAGTACCTGACCTGGGGAGTGGAAGTTCAAAGAAAGATGGTTTCCAACTCGACCCAGCGTGAATCGCTGCGCGAAGATCTGTATGGCTATTTCAAAAAAATGGGGGTTCGTTCCACCATTTTGGACCGTGTGAACACTGTGGTTGAAGAAATGCTGATGAATGCGATCTATGATGCGCCGGTGGACTCCAACGGAAAATCCATCTTCAATCATGTGTCCCGTAAAGAGGAAATTCAGCTCGACACCCATCAACAGTCCCAGCTTCGTTACGCCAGTGACGGGGTTTATCTGGCGGTGGGGGTGAAGGATCCGTTTGGGTCTTTGACCAAGGATATCATCATTGACTATCTGCTAAGCTGTTACAATGGCGCGGCGGGAAGCATGAACGCCAACAAAGGCGGCGCCGGGCGCGGCCTTCATCAGATCATCGAAAATGCGGATCTGACTGTGTTCAACGTTAAAAAAGGCGTCTGCACAGAAGTCATCTGCATGTTCAATATCGACGGCCAGAAGCGGGAAGCCCAGCCGTCATTCCACTATTTCTTCGTATAAGTGATCAGACCCAGCAACATCTGTCCCAGAAGCACGCAAGGCACTGTGGGCAGATTGGTGGATATCAATGAGGTCGCAAAGCCCAAAGCCGTTCCCCCCAGGGAAATCACCAGCATTCGGATCAGATAACTTTGTAAATTGCGACTGCGGGTGGATGTAAAGCTGGTTGCGATGAACAGGGATCCGATAGTGAACAGATAACCCATGCTTTGGATCGCCATCGTCGTCAGCAGCAGCGTTCCCACGTCAAAGACGCGATTTTGCCAGGTGCGATGAATATAGCTGTGGTTGACCATTTGGAAAGACGCCAGCGACAAGGATCTCCAGAACTTCAGAACAAAGACGCCAAAAAACACGGCCGCCAGCAAACACAATTGCGCCCCCGTATCACTCATCACCGCCAGATCACCGAAGTAAGAGGCGGCAATATGGCTTTCCAGGGCCGGGGTAAGATAGCTGGTCAGATAGGTCAGCGACAGGAAGAACACAAACAGGGTCAGATAGATGTGGTTGCGATCGGACTTTGTCTGAATCAACTGATCCATCAGTAATAAAGTCACCCAACCCAGGGATAATCCCGCCACCAGGCTGATACCATGAAAATCAGTGCCCAGCAGAATATTGATCACCAGGCCCAGAACAATCCCCAGGGAGGCGCCCTGTCCCAGAACAAAAATTTGCGCGCTTTTTTCACGCGCACTCCACTGGGACCCGATCAGTGCCAGCACCGCCGCCATCAACACCGACGACGGCAGGGACCACTTATAGATTTGCAGCAGTTCAATAAAGGATGTCATCGGATCTCCAGCACACGCACGCGGTTCCATTCAGCGGTCAAAGCGCGATGGGACACCAAAATCAATGAACTTTGCGGATGTTCTTTCAGGTAAGTCCCCAGAGCTTCTTCCAACTGCAGGGTGGATTCAGAGTCCACATGATTAAACGGTTCATCCAGAATCAACAGACGGGGCCTTTTAGCGAGCACGGCTGAAAGCAGGATCTTCTGCCGTTCGCCACCGCTGGCGGTGTTCCACTTTTTATCCAGATCCATGTTCTTTAATAGGGGGTGGGATCCTTCGTTATCGCCCAGCAGATCACGCAAAGTCAGTGGCAGATGAAAATGAAGTGTTCCCAGTTGCGGCAGATATTGGATGTCTTTTTGCGGAATTGAAAACTGAAAGCGGCCCTCAAAGTACTTATGCAGCCCCAGCAGGGTTTTTAGCAGCGTGCTTTTTCCAGCGCCGTTTTCACCACGCAGGAAAAGAACTTCACCATCATTCAGTTCAAGGTTCACCACGGGTGAAAGCGCCAGACCATCAGAGCTTAGAACCCGCAAGTCCCGGGCGGAAAGCAAGGAACTCATTTCACTGACCCCACCAGCAGCTCCTGCAGTTTCGCGATGGAGCTGGCATCACCTTTTGTTTGCACATAAGAAGGCACGATCATCACGGGCACGCCGGAAAGTTCCTGAAAGCGCTCCAGGGTTTTATGCGGAGCTGATGCCGTTGCAAAGAGCACAGTCACTTTATTGTCCTTGGCAAGTTTGGCAGCCTGAGCGATGCGCGCCGCAGACGGAGGCATTCCCGGTTTTTCTTCCAAAGAACCTGCGGATTCAAGCCCGTAGGCGCTGAAGAAGTAAGTGAATTCCTTGTGATACTCCATCACTTTGGTTTTCTTAACGGTTTTTGCCAGACGCTCCTGCAGGCGGGTCATTTCGGCTTTGAATGCATCATAATTTTTCTCAAACGCCGCACTTTCCTGAGGTAACGCCGCTGACAGCACTCGCACCACTTCGCGCCCGGCTTCGGCCATTTTCAAAGGGCTTAATGTGAAGTGAGGATTGCCGTGTGCGTGAACATCGCCCAGCGAGCGATTGATCACACCCGTCGGGACGTCCAAGGGCTTGATGCTGTTGCCAAGAATGCAGGAGCCAGTGCCTCCATCCTGAATTTTCGCATTCCCGGATTTGGAAAGAACTTTCGGAAGCCAGCCGACCTCCAGTTCAAGCCCCATGGAACAGACGATGTCGGCGCGGTTTACTTTCAGAATGTAATCAGGGCGGGCTTCGGCAAAGTGTGCATCTTCAGAACCTGAAAGCAGACTTTGTACCTCCACCTGCTCTTGTCCGATGGCACGCACCACTTCAGCAATGTCCGGCAATGTGGTGACAACTTTGATTTTGGCCTGAGCATAAGGACTAAAAAGCAACAGCGCAGAAAGCAAAAATTTATTCATGTCAGGCTCCTAGAATGAATGGGCCGGGTGGGCGCCAAGGATCGCCACCCACTGCAGTTCGATTTTCTGGCTGATGGTGTCGGATTCGCCCTGATAAGTTTGATTATCATAGGTGTACGCCACACGCAGCAAAGAGAACTCGCTGTTTTTAAAAGTCAAAGTCGGGACAAATCCATAATCCAGATTTTCTTGTCGGGAGCCATCGCTGATAAAGCTGCGGGACAGATCCGAGAACAAATCCACACGCAGTCCCAGGAACAGTCTTTCTGACAAAGACATCTGAGGATAGAAGTAAGCACCAATGTCTTCCTGAGTGTCCGCCCCCGGCCCACTCAAGTTGCGGTACCAGATTTCAGACTGGAACAGGAAGCTGAGGGTTTTGCCCTTTGTTTTTTTAAACACAAAATCCAGACCGTAAAGCTGGGTTTTGGTTTCTGCCGCGTCGGTGCGGCCCAGATAGTTCATGCCCCATTGAAGCGCACCGGCCTCGCCGAAGTCGACAAAGTTCACCGGGTGGATGTAGTGAGTGGGCACCTGCGGCTTTTCGCCCTCATCGTGGCTGTGCCCATAAGTGTAGCCATTGGTCACACCCAGGGTGATATCCCAGTAGCTGTCCGTGGGAAGCAGAGTTGAAAACTCTGCGCCAGTATCGGCGACACCTTCCTCATCAAAGAATTCAGCCTGTACGCGGGGAGCCGACACAAACGCCCAGTCGTGTTGGTGGAACTGATTAAGTCGACCCACACCCAGAAAGAATTTTCCGACGCGGAAGCGGGAATTTGGAATCACTTTGCTGGAACCCACATAGGCTTCGTGAACTTCGGCCACGAACTCGCCTTCTTCATTGTGAGCGGCAAAGTTCAGGTAAGCATCAAAGGTCGGATCCAAAGGCCCAAAGAACATCAATTCGGCAGCGCGGATGTCCAGCTTGTTTTCGGCAGAGTCCTCGAAGTTCAGCGGCGCCACCAGATCCAGTGCGGCTGCAGATTGCATGTTTTGCAGAACCTGGGCGGAAGCTGTCGTTGCGGTGGAAGAAAGCAAGGCGGCGGTCAGAATCAGTTTTTTCATCAGTGTCCATCCTGTGGGGAAGAAAGGCGTGCATTCAACAGTTGAGCGTTCGTGGCGGTGAAGCCCCAGGCCCGTCCAGAACCATTTCCGGGAGCGGCATCATAGTTCAGATCCAGGCTGTCTTCAGCACTGTTGTAAACTGTGTTGGTGTGATCCATGCCCGAGGACTTGGCACCATTCCAGATCAGCACGTGTGCGGGACGTTCATTGTTGTGAATATCCAGGGTGAAAGTCAAAGTTGTGGAGGCATACACGGCAGCAAACAAAGAACTCCAGTCCTGCACTTCGCCTTGAGCGTCGGCATGCACCTGCAATACATTTCCAATGCGTGTGAATGTCACCGTGAATCCACTTTGCAGGCTGGAATTTGCGAATGTGTGCAGGCTCAAGGAACCACCGTCATTCAGGGTGAAGGTGATTTCAAAATTGGCTCCGGCAGAAACAGCCGAAATACCTTCGCTCATCAGGCCTTTGCCTGAACCCAGATCATAATAGGAAGAGTCACCCACCTGCAGCGCCTTGCTGAGGTTGTCTTTGTCGGGATTGTGACCACCGCCGCAAGCTGCCAAAGCCAGAGAGAAGAAAACAGTTAAAAGCTTCTTCATCGACTACTCCTGATAGCGGGGTTCGTTCGGACCCGGATTTCTGCTGCGGTGACAGTCAAAGTGATCACCGTGCATGTGACACATGAAATGGGACTTCACTTCTCCCGCACCCGCGTTGTGAGTCAGCGTTGCCCAGATGCCTCCTCCAGTCTGCCACATTTTCACATTCGTGATCTGGGACAGAGGCGCAATTTTTCTGGTGAAGATGTCTGCGGAATAAGCCAAAGAAGCGGCGAATTCATCAACGCTAAAGCTGATGTCGTTCGCAGGGGAGTCGATCACTCCCAAATCTGCAGAGTCATGGCAGTGAGCTTCCTGAGCATCGCCGTGAGCATGGAAATGGCAGTCATAACCCACCACGCGGGCTGTGCCGGAGTTATCCATATAGGTCAGTTTCACGGCCGCTTCATCATCCGCTTTGAAAGTTTGAAAGCCCACCAGACCGCCGATGTTGCCGCTTTCAAAAAGTTCCAACGCCGCCACCGATGCCAAGGTCACCGGAGATTGGTTCAAAACGGTGTTGCCATGATCATGAGGCAGGGCCAACAATAAAGAGAAGATGAGTTTCATAGGTTACTCCTTGGATTCTTTTGCTTCTAACAAGGTCACTTTCTAATTGCAAGATATTTGCGTTTAGATGGTGGAACTGAATTGATTTTGGGTTTAACAATGTCTAAGTGCTTGAAATTACGAAGCAAGGGGCAGCGAATCGTTGCATATTTAAGTCTGCGGTTGCACCCCCGGGGGGCTGGGGTTACAAGGGGCCCATGCCAGGACTGATTCGTTTTCGATGGATAGCTATTGTGTCTTTGTTGCTTGGAACCATCCCGCTTTTGAAGTGGGGTTATCTGGACAAGCGTCATTTTCCGTACATTATTGCAGTGCTGACGTTGCTGGCGATCTTGAATGTTTTGGCTCACAGTATCTGGCCGAAACAAGAAGACTATGGACAGAAGCAAGTGCTGGTGCATTTGTGGGTGGATCTGCTGGCGGCTTCCGGATTGTTGTTCGTAAGTGGTTCTGCCGACAATCCGTTTGTCAGCATTCTTTGCATTCACTCATTCCTGGGTGGGATGCTTTTGCGAAAAAAAGCATCCTATGTTTTCGGAGCTTCCGTTTTGGTGCTGCTGTCGCTATTGCAGTATGAAACCTGGCTGGACTCACAAAAGACGGTGGGGATTGATTTCTCAGAACTGTCTTTGCGCTTCCTTTCCCAGTGGGTTTTGATCACGGCCAGTTGGTTTGTCAGTCATTATTTTTCCAGTCTGCTGGAGCGTAAAGAAAAGCGCATCCGTCTTTTGCAGGACCGTCAGCATCAGGCGGATCGCTTGAAGGCTTTGGGTGCCCTGACGGCGGGTTTTTCCCATCAATTGGCAACACCGATGAATTCGCTGAAACTTCGCATGGAGCGGGGCTTGCGCAAGCTGCCGGAAGAAAGCTCTGGCGCTCGTGAGGAATTTGAAAAAGCACAAAGTTCACTTGATGAGTGCGTTCGTGTTTTCCAGCACATGGCTTCAGTCTTTTCACGCTCTTCCCAAAGCGAACTGCAACGGGTGGAACTGCCGGTGCTGGTGAAGGATTTGATTGGCGTGTGGGAAAAAGAAAATGCCGGGGTTGTGGTTGAATCCCATCTGACCACTGATTCTTTGTGGTGTCGTTTGCAGACGCTGGCTTTTTCCCAGACATTGTTTGATCTTTTGGACAATGCTTTGGAGGCGTCCCCGGTGCCAAGCCCGCTTTACGTGCGCCTGTTCAAAGAGGACACCTGGGCGGTGCTGGAAGTGGTCGACAAAGGTTCGGGCATTTCGGCAGAAATCCTGTCGCGTTTGGGTGAGCCGTTCGTGACTGGCAAAGAAGCGGGCAACGGTCTGGGAATTTATTCTGCGCAAATGATGGCTCAGGCCAGCGGCGGGGATTTTGTAATCACCAATAACGTCAGCGGCAAGGGCGCCACGGCCCGCATCCGTCTGCCTTTGGAGGAAAAGTAATGGAACAACATGCAAAACGACTTTTGCTGGTGGAAGACGACCAGGGTTTGCGTGAAGTGTTGACCGAAGAACTGCAAGAGCGTGGTTTTAAGGTGAAGGCCTATGCTGATATGCCCGCGGTGGCAGAGCTGGGGGAAGTTGACTGGGCGCTTTTGGATTTGCGCGTGGGCAGTGAAAATGGCCTGGAGCTTTTAAAAGATCTGAAGACCCGCCATCCGCAAGTCAAAGTTGTGATGATGAGTGGCTTTGGCAGTGTGGCTTCCGCGGTGAAGGCCATGCAACTGGGTGCACATAACTTTATCGTCAAGCCAGTCACGGTGGAAATGATTTTAAGAGCCTTCAGTGATCAGGCCGAAAACATGGAGCTGCCGGAGGAAGAAATCTCCCTGGCGCGCATGGAGCGTGAATACATTGATTATGTCCTGCAAAGTTCTGAGGGTAATATCACCCAAGCCGCCAAAAAGCTGGGTCTGCACCGCCAGAGCCTTCAGCGCAAACTGCGCAAGAACATCCCCCGCAAATAAGCCAGTTCCCGGATTTATATTTCCTTCAGACCCACTCCCTCAGTTTTAACGTCGGAGTGGGTTTTGCAAAATCAACATATTGATGTTGTAATTACGATGTATTTACATTTTTGAAGAAGCACGGTAATATGGAATTTGAGTGGGACGATGATAAAGCCCAGAGCAACTACAAAAAACACGGAGTCAGATTCTCTGAAGCAGTGACGACGTTTCGAGACTCTCACGCTCTGGAGATGTTGGATCAGGAAAGCTCTGCTAATGAAGACGGCAAGAAGGGCAACATCCCGGGAAATGGAATCATATCTACGAGGTTTGCATGAAGAGTGAATTTGATTTTTCCAAAGCCAAGAAAAAGAAGCCTTTGAAAGACATCAAGGTGCTTAAGACCATTCGTTTGGATCCTGAGGTGCTGGAGTGGCTTGAAATTGAAGCTGAAAAGCAGGGGATGGGTTATCAGACATATTTGAACTGGTATTTGAGAAATGCCATGTCCAATAGAAGTTCGATTGAAGAGCGCATTGCGAAACTGGAAAAGGCTGTTTTTCCCAAGAAGGCTTAACAAATAAAAAAGGCGCCTATGTGGCGCCTTCTTCTTTTTCTTTATTCTTTTTATTTTCCAGGAACATCAACAGCAGCAGCAGTGCGACACCGCCCACGATCGCCATGTCGGCGATGTTGAAGGCTGGCCAGCTCCAACGGTTGTACAGATGGAAATCCAGGAAGTCGATCACGTAGCGGAAGCGCACGCGGTCGATGTAGTTCCCGATAGCACCACCAAAGATGCTGGATAGAGCGATGATTTGTTTTGTGTCGTCATCTTTCACTCCACGCAGGATACCCAGAATGATCAGCAACGCGATCGGCGGCATGGACAGGAAGAAGATCTCACGGAAAGAGGGATGGCTTTCAGCCAGGAATCCAAACGCCGCACCGAAGTTTCTAACATAAGTCAGATTGAAGAAGTTCGGAATCACGATAACGGATTCGCCCAGATGGAAGTGCGTGTGAACGTACACTTTCACCAATTGGTCCAAGGCCACCAGAAGGCCGGAAATAAGCACTAACCAGATATATTTTTTCTTCATGCGGGGGAGTATAGCCTAGTTTAAATAAGATATTAAATGATTTCGTTGGGATATGGCTTACTTCAGAAGGCCCTTGGAGCGGCTGTAGCCGATCTTGATCAGCATTCTGAGGGCTTCCAGATCCGAGCTCAGGTTGAACTCGTCTTTGACTTCCTGAATCATGGCTTTGGAGCCACAATCAAGCATATCCAGGGTTTCCGGGGCGCGGGAGGTCGTCGTCAAAGTCTTTTCTGTGTAGGAAACCTGAGTCTGCGTTGCCGGTGCCGGAGGCATCGTCATCACCGGCTGAACCGGTGGCAGCACCTGCTGCTGCATCTGAGGGACGTGCTGAACTTGATGAACCGGCTGTTGCGGAGCCATCATTGGTTGTGCCTGAACTGCGGCGGCGGCAGCGGCTTGTACGACAACAGAACTAGCCTGAGGTGCGCGATCCAATTCGCCCATCATTCCGGCCAGGCTTTTCAGCTCGTTTTTGAAGTTCTGAATGCTGGGTCTTTCCAGAGAATGTTCACCATCACGGGTGGCCTTCAGATACAGGCTGACCAGAATGTCCGGAGTTGTTGCCATTTCCTTGATAGAGCTGTTCTGCACCATAAGCCATTGATAGGCTTTGAGCATCGTCTCTTTCGTGTAAGCCTGTGGCGGCAACGGATTCATGGTCATTAACTAAAAATCTCCGGGAGTGAGGGACTGAAACTACAGAGTTCGTAAGATCGAGTCAATGCAGAGACCTCACTATTTAAAACAATTCAATGCCTAAAAAATATGCATCTCTAGATAGGGGGGATTTAAGGTGATTACAAAACTAGAGGCGACGCAGAAAGGGCTGTTTTATGAAAAACTTTTTCTTGATTTGGCGGAAGAGCTTTTGTTGGTGACTCCCGAAAACCCTGTCGTTCCGGGAGTTCCAGGCCACTAAGGCCATTAAGTATTTTCGTTTTTCTTCCAGTATCCGGTGGCTTTCACCCATTCCGGATTTGCACCACGAACGGTTTCAACAAGCTCTTTGAGCTCTTTGGATGTTTGCAGCTCGGTGGCGATCCAGCAGAAATAATCACCATGTGGAAGCTTCGCTTTCAGCACAGTTTCTTTCAGTTTTACCGCTGTTCCCGGTGGGTTGTTTTCACGCAAAACCCAGTGAGTTGCCACATGGGCCTTGGATTCAAATTCGCGTTTTTCGGATTCATTTCCGATCTCAACAACCACCACGGCTTCAGCGCCAGCGGGCAGTTCGCTTAAACGGCGGGCAAATGACGGAATCGCGCACTCATCACCGATCAGCAGATACCAGTCAAAGTCATAAGGCACGACCGTGGAACCGCGCGGTCCGCCGACGCCCAGATAGCTTCCCACCTGGGCTGCGCGAGCCCAGTTCGCCGCAGGCCCTTCTTCGTGCAGGAAAAATTCCAGATCAAGTTCTTTGGCGGCATTGTCAAAACGGCGTGGAGTGTAATCCCGCATGATCGGTTTTTCACCTTCCGGGAAGACCGGTCCTTGCGGGCCAAGCTCTGGAATCACCGGCATTATTTCGCCGGGCTTCGGGAAGAAGACTTTGACGTGATCATCCGGGGATGCGCTGTAAAAATCAGCGAGGTCTTCGCCGGTCAAAGTGATGCGTTTCATGCGTGGGGAAATATCAGTGATGGATTTGACCTGCAGCAGTCGGAACTTAAGATTGTGGCGAACTGACTGAGGTTGTCTGTATGTGTTTTCCATTCGAGGAACCTCCAATATCTTTAGATCTAGGAGGCGGGTTGATTTGGTGCAACCGCTTTTCGTTCAGCTCGATTATATGAATTCACATTATCATCGCGTTTGCGATTTGAAAGTTCGGAGTGCTAACGAAGAAGGCCGGGATGTCCCGGCCTTTTCTTAGTTCGAATAGTCTTTGGCGATGATGCCGTACTTTTCGATTTTTCTGAGAAGAGTCTTCTTTGGAATGTTCGCATGCAATGCTGTCTGATTGATGCGGCCGCGGAAGGTTTTCAGAGCCTTGATGATAAATTCTTTTTCGAAGGCTTCTTTCTGGGCGTTGAAATCCAGATTTTCGCCAGAGTAAGCGATCATCTCGCCGTCGTCTTCGTCCAGGTCCATGCCGCCGACATCGCCGTCTTCGTCATCACCCAAAGAAGCGTGAGCCTGAATTGCAGAGCTGATGCCCGCAGAAGCCACGTTCTGAGCGGTTTCCTGAACCGGAGGAACGTCGATCAGGTTTGTGCCTGTCGCGATCAACAAAGCTTCCGGCAAAGAGGCGATCGTGATCACATTGGACATTTCCAGAACGAAAGCGTGTTCGATCACGTTTTCGAGCTCACGGATGTTTCCTGGCCAGCTGTGTTTTTTCAAAACAGCCATGGCATCCGGCGCGATGCCAGTGATGCGTTTGCCATGGGCCTGGTTGAACTTGCGGATAAAGATGTTCACCATGTGTTCCATGTCGTCTTTGCGTTCAGCCAAAGCCGGCAGGAATATAGGTACAACGTTCAGGCGATAGAACAGGTCCTCACGGAAAGTGCCGGCTTTGATCATGTCCTCCAAAGGACGGTTGGTCGCAGCGATAATACGCACGTTCGTTGGGAATTCACGGTTGGAACCCACTGGAGTGAACAGTTTTTCCTGAAGCACACGCAGGATCTTCACCTGCATCAGCTGAGGCATGTCGCCCACTTCATCCAGGAACAGAGTGCCGCCTTCAGCAAACTGGAATTTACCAATCTTGCGCTGATCAGCACCGGTGAAAGAGCCTTTTTCGTGACCGAACAATTCGGATTCAAACAGATTTTCCGGGATAGCAGAACAGTTGATTGCCACGAATTTTTCGTCTTTGCGGGCCGAGTTGAAGTGGATGGCTTTCGCCACCAGTTCTTTACCCGTACCGGAAGCACCACGGATCAGAACCGGGGTTTCCACTTTCGCCAGACGATGGATGATGTTGAACACCTTCTGCATCTGGGAGGTATGACCGATGATTTTGCGGCCTTCTTCCACCATCACGGGGGCAGAGGCGGCGATATTGGAAATCAGATTATGGGCGTTAACGGCTTTGTCGATCAAAGCCAGCAGGTCATCACCCGCCACTGGTTTTTGCAGATAGTTGTAAGCGCCGTCTTTGACTGCCTGAATGGCAGATTCAAAGGTCGCGTGGGCGGTCATGATGATAACGATGATGCCTGGATCGAATTCTTTGATCTGGCGAAGGGCTTCAAGGCCGTTCATGCGAGGCATGTCGACATCAAGCAGAACAAGGTCGTATTTCTTGTCGCCGTTTTTCACTTTCTCCATGGCATTCACGCCGTCGAAAGCTTCATCAACTTCGAAGCGCTGAGTAACCGCAAGTGCGGACTTTACCGAAAGTCTTAAGCCCTGATCATCGTCTACAACCAAAACCTTAAGCATGAGTGCCCCCTTGTTCGATGGGTAGTTCTACCGTAAATGTGGAACCATTACCATGGGAAGATTCTACAAAAATGTTTCCCTGATGTAATTCCGTGAAGTATTTCGCCAGATACAGGCCCAACCCTGAACCCTTGATAGGGGAGGATTTGACGTTTTTCGATCTGAAGAACTTCATAAAGATATTCTGCAATTCATCCTGCGGGATGCCCGGGCCCTGATCGGCCACCTGAACGATCACCTTAGAGGGTGTTTCCTCGCTGCTGACCATGATTTTCGTGTCTTCCGGGCTGTATTTGATGGCGTTTTCCACCAGGTTCGAGAACACCTGTTTCATCAGCTCCGGGTCGACTTGAACCGGGAACATGGGTTCCAGTTCCGACACGATTTGAATGCGTTTCACCTTGGCCAGGAACTCGTGCTTGCGGATAACCTCTTGTAAAAGGTTATTGATGTCCTTGCTTTGCATGTTCAACTGCACGCCCTGACTTTCAATTTTACCGTAGCTTAAGATGGCATTGATGAATTTCAATAGATCATCAGAGGAATGTTTGATCGTGTCCACGGCCTCGCGCTGCTGGTTGCTCAGTGCGACCGAGTCGGTCAGGATCACATCGGTCATGCCCTGAATGCGCGCAATTGGCGTTTTCAAGTCATGGGACATCATGGAAATGAAGTTGGTTTTAAGCTCTTCCACCTGGCTGAGCAGTTTATTCTTCTGATAGTACTCCCAGCTACGGCGGTTTTCCACGATCAGGCGGTAAGGGATAAAGAAGTAATAACACAGGAAGATTGTCAGCAACGGTGCCGCCATTGGCAGCCACAATCCGAAGCCCCAGTAAGCGCCCGCACATAGAATCACAAACCCCAAGAGTGTCGCGCCCAGAACAATCAGGCCGCGGGTGGGTTTCATCGTCAGCACCACTTGTGTGGTCAAAACCGACGCAATCAGAATAAACAGCCAGCTTAGGTAGCCGGAAACTTTCACCGGGCCCGAGTTTTTGATCAATGTGTCGATGACATTGGCCTGCATCTCGATGCGGGTCATGGCGGTCACTTCTCGGCTGAACGGAGTCATGATGTATTCAGCTTCATTCAAGCCCAGATCCGTTCCGATCAGGACGATTTTATCTTTAAAACGGGAAGGGTTCACTTCGCCTTTAAGAATAGCTTCAAAGGAAGTTGCCGGGTAAGAGCGCGCCGGATGGAAATCGATGTACGCCTGGTCAGTGCCATAGAAATCAAACTGACCCCGGATGCTGTCCACTTGCATGGCCTGAGGATTCACCAGACTTGCCAATCGCACCGGCAGCATAGGGCGGTCCTGATAAGTCAGAATCATACGACGGGTGACACCGTCTTTGGCAAAGTTCACCAGATCGGTTGTCTTGGGTGCAGGAGAAATCGAGACCTGTTCCAGAGGCTCTTGCAGGAACATCTGGTTTTCTTCACCCTTCATGGGCGTCGTGCGACCGGCGACAAAAACATGCGGAGAAGCAACAATGGCTGATTCCCAGGCATTCTTTTCGTCAATTGTTCCTGGAACCTCATCAAAGGCAAAATCATAGGCAATGGCTTTGGCGCCGCTGTCATTCAGGGCCTTCAACAGAGCAATCTGTTCCGGGGCGGAAGGATAACCTTTATAGAACTGAACAGTCTGTGGAGTGATATAGATCAGCTCGACGTTGCCGGAAGTGGAATTGAGGATTTTTGTGCGAACCCGCAGATCGTAAAGATAGGACTCAAGATAATCCAGGTTGGTTTGGCCGATGAAAAAAGAAATCCCCACTGCGAACAACATTCGCAGCGCAAGTGCTTGGTAGGAGCGTCTTTTGGAGGCTCCGGATTTCTCTTCAAGGGAGGGAGGAAGAGTCATACAACCTGTCTTTAAAGTTTAATCAATTCTGATTAGCGAACCGGGATGCAGCCTTCGCCAGTACCGCCGCCAGGACCGGCCAGCTTGGTAGTGGATGAAGGTTTGGGCTTCAGAGGTTTGATTTTTTTGATATGTGTTTGCTGTGTCATAGTTTCCTCTAGCAGGTGGCCCTGCTTAATTTATAGTACATAAAAGTGGTTCCAATCAAGCTGCGCGTGCGGAAGCAGAACTGACCGTCCTTTTGGTGCTTGCTGCCCGTGCCTTTCTTGTGGATGAACATGCAGCCGCCACCGCATAGGAACCGCGCCCAGCAGCTTTGGCAGTTGTTTTTTTCAATCAATGGCGCCTGTTCGGCCTCCATGCGGGCAAAGTCAACGTCTGTGCCTTGTCCGACTTTTTCTTCCTGATTTCCCACTTCCCAAGGGCAAGTGAACAGGTTGTTTTTGGCATCCATCATCAGGAAGGATTTACCAGAGCCGCAGAAGTTTTCCGTCTGCTGCTGATTGTCCAGTGCGTTGAAGTACTGGTCGAAGATGCCCACTTTACGAAGCTCTTCCTCGCCGCCGGCTTTGAAGGCCATTTCAGCGATCTGATTCATCTGATCGACGAACAGCTTGTTGCTGGCATCGTCATTTTCTTCCACTGAGTAAGTGAACTCATAGCGGTCCGCATTCAGGGTTTTGTAAAACTCGTAAGCTTTTACCAGCTCCAGGTTTTCACGGTTGAAAACGCCGTGCAAAGTCAAACGACCCAGGGATTCGCGAACGGCAGCAAGCTGTTTCAGACCTTCAACAACCAACGAAGTGCTGCCGCGACCGTCTTTGGAAGGGCGGGCCTTGTCGTTGGTTTCTGCCGGGCCGTCCAGGCTGACGGTGACATTGGTTTTCAATGAAGTCAGAACTTTCAAAGTTCTTTCGTTGATCAAAGTGCCGTTGGTCACAATCGAAAAAGACGCATGAATGTTCTGGCCTGCAGTCATCAGGCGAACATAGTTGCCGATTTCCTGAATGCCGTCCGGGTAAAGCAACGGTTCGCCGCCCAGGAACGTGATGTTGAATCTGCCACCTGCAGGAACACGCTCCAGGAAGAACTTCAACTGCGGCAAAGTTTTTTCAACGTTGATTTTGGTTTGAGCGGAACCATAAGTTCCGTCACCACCGGCTGCACAGTAAGTGCATTTCAAGTTGCAGATCTGGGTCACGTTGATAGTCAGGCTGCGAATGCCCACAGAAAGGCGGCCGGATTTAACGTCAGGGCTGTTTTCCAGCTCCCAGTTTTTCAGCGCCACGGCGGCGTCGTCAGCCCCCAAGGATTCCTGACTCATCTGGTTCCAGGTGTCTTCAGAAATCTCGGCGATTTCAAGATTGCGGGCATGGAAAGCCAGGGGAGCTCCTTGGTTCCATTTGAATGCCACAATGTCTTTAAATCGTCTTTGTTCCATAGTCAGTCCAAGGTATTGCAATAAGCGTTCCATAATGAGACACGGCAAGCCTCTGACATAATTAAGTAAAATCAATTACTTAGGAATACATGCGGTGGTGTTTTTTTGGCCTCTTTGAGGGGGGCTGGGAGCAAAAGGAAACTATTTCAGGGGGTGTCTAAAAGGTCCCTAGGTTCCGGGGCGGTGGCAAAGATGAGGAAACTCGTAAAGCAGGAAGTCTTTGTCGATTCATTCTAAAAAAAAGTCCCGGATTGGTTTAACCCGCCTTTGCTATTTTTTCCAACTGTGCTGTTTTCTCGTTCAGATTATCGATCAGATTTTTTTTCTGTTTTAAATTCATGGATCCCAGAACCTCGATGACCAATTTTTGCAACTGGAGTTTGTATTCGCGGAAGGCCGTTTGGTATTCGGCCAGATCCATGGCGGCGGGATTGTTGTAGTAGGTTTTCAGAAACTCTCGTTTTGCTTCGGGAGTGGTCATCTGTTCCTGATAGCGGCTGAGGATATGGGCTTTGTTGCGCGCCTTCAGTTCGCCGGGGAACGGGGATGAATCCAGGTGGGTGTTGATCATTTTCTCCTGTTCTGGGGTCAGGGAACCCAGGAACATTTCAAAGTACTCGGTGTATTTGTTGCGCATTTCTTTGCGGTATTTGGATGTCTGATGAAACTTGTCCAGATCCGCCTGGGTTTTCTTTTCAAATTCCCGGGCGAAGGTGGCGAGTTGCTTGGGCTGGGTCGAGGCAATGAATTTTCCGGCTGTATCGGAAAAGCGGGCGTTGATCTGCTCAACGTCCTTGAGGAAAAGATCAAAATAGAAACCGGTGCGGGAGGAATCCAGAGTGCCTTTTTGCACTTCCTGTTGCAGTCCTTTGAGGCGGGCAATCCACTGGGGCAGAACTTCGGCTTTAAGTTCGCCCAGATCCTTTTGCACACCATCTTTCAGATCCCGGCTTTGCGAGCTTGAGATGTCGAAATAGTCATCGACCTTTGAGGCGATGTAAGTGTCAGCCCACTTGAATGCGATACCAAAATGATTGCAACCTGTTAGGGTCAAAGCTCCGGCACACAGAACGACAAAAAGAAATCTATTCATTCGTCAATTCTATCAGACGAAGCTTTGAAAACCGCGCTGGTGGCGGTTTTCAGATCAAAGGTCGGGTGATTTGGCCTTGTCAAATACGAGTTCCACTTGAGTTGGATCACCTTCTTTATAGGCGTTCAAAGCCTCCAGCGTCTTTTGATCCAGCATCACTTTTTCGGTGTTTTCCGGCCATGGGAAATCATCCGCCGGGAAACGGGTTCCGATTTTTTTCATAAATTGAGTCCATACCGGCACGGCGCCATTGGAGCCTGTCAGCTTGTGCGTAAGATTGTTGTCGTAACCGACCCACACCACAGTTGTGATGTAAGGGGTGAAGCCTGCAAACCAAGCATCTTTATTGTCGCTGGTAGTTCCGGTTTTGCCGGCTGCCGGGTTGAAGAACCCGTTCAGGGTGATGGATCGTGCTGTCCCGGACAAAATGGTTTGTTTCATCATGCTCACCAGGCTTGCCACCGCGGCAGGGTCCACAGTCCCTGTTGGGCGAGGATCGTGTACGAAGACCTCAACATTGTCTGAATTCAAAGCGCGTCTGATAAAAGACAGCGCGGGTTTTTGTCCCATTGCTGCCAGAGTCATGTAGCTTTGCAGAACTTCTTTTGGATACATTTCAAATGCACCCAAAGTCATTGCCGGGAAGGATTTAAGCTGCGAAGTCACGCCCATTTCGTGGGTCACGTCAATCACATTCCCCAGTCCTACCGCAAGCCCCAGAGAGGCCGTCGCCGCATTCAGGGAATTTTTCAGCGCATAGAACATCGGCACTGTGCCGAAGAATTTCTTACCATAGTTTTCCGGGGACCAGGCCTGACCTTCATATTTATAAGTGAACTTTTCATCGTTCAGCAAAGTCACCGGAGTGTACGGTTCGCCCGTTTCGGTTTTGTTCAGCAGGGCTGTCAAGTAAACGAAGGGCTTCATGATCGAGCCGATCTGGCGGTGTCCGTCGATGGCTCGATTGAATTGAGTCATACGGAAGTTTCGGCCGCCCACAACCACGCTGACCAAGCCCGTTTGATTGTTGCCAACCAGAACGGTTCCTTCCAAAGAGTGACCTTTGGCCTTCAGGCCCGAGATGTGTTTGTTGTTTTTTTCCAGATTTTCAAGGTGGCCACGCAAGGCATCCTGCGCTGTTTCCTGCGCTTCCAGGTCAAGCCCGGTGTAGATTTTCAGGCCATCGGGACTCAGTCCCTGAGACGTCAGTTGTTTGCGAACCGCATCCAGATAGTAGGGGGCTGTCTCGGAAGCGATCGTGCGGGGTGCGCTCGGAAGTGGCTGGCGATCGGCTTCATCAAACTGGGCTTGCGAAATGTAGTCTAGGCCCTTCATTTTTGTCAGAACCAGATTGCGGCGGCGCTCGGCGTTTTCTGGTTTCTTGAACGGATTGTAAAGTCCCGGGCTGTTCACGATCGCAGCCATCAGCGCACATTCGCTGATATTCAGGTCGGTCAGTTCTTTGCCAAAATAGTAGCGGGCGGCCGCGCCATAACCACGCACCTGGAAAGCGCCGTTTTGTCCCAGATAGATCACGTTCAGATAAGTTTCCAGAATCTGGTCTTTGCTGAAGCGCGACTCCAGCAGCACGGACATGATGAACTCCTGATACTTTCGTTTCAGGGTTCTTTCGCTGGTCAGGAAATAGTTTTTCACCAGTTGCTGAGTGATCGTGCTGCCCCCTTGAGCACGGCGGCCCGAGGTGACGTTTTTAACCAGGGCGCGGAAGATGCCTTTGAAGCTGACCCCGCCATGTTCCAGGAACTGGGCGTCTTCAATGGACATCACGGCGTTGGAACACATCGGGGGAACCTCTCCCAATGTCACGGTTTTTTGCATCAGGGGTTCGTTGCCGATATATTGGGCAAGCAAGGGGGCTTCACTGACGGCCTCTTGCACTTCTTCAAAGGGTGCACCTTTGAAAATGCGGGAAATCAAACGGTCCTTTTGCACGACCAGAATCTGAATGGAGCTGTCAACATCCTGAGTGCGGGTGTCTTGTGTGACCCAGCCGATGCAGGCATCCTGGTTTTCGTCCAATCCCACCTGCAGGCGCGCGGCGCACTGCTCACGTGTGGCAATAAAGTAATCTCCAGCGAGCAGTCGTTGATCGAATTCTCGACGGCGATAGTTCTGACGCAGAAGCTGTTTTTCGATGTCGGAAATCTGAATCTGACTGTGCGACTGGAAAGTAGGTGGAGCTGCATAAAACTCCGTCGGAACGATGAACTTTTTTGACTCCAGCTTGGAGGTCAGTTCCTTTTCCAGTGCAAAGTAGGAATAGACGCCAATCCCAAGCCCGCAGATGATTACAAGCGTCAGAAGGATTGTAAAAGCCAATAAAATAGTCTTTAATCGTGGTCGCATCATAGATGACAGAGTAGTACGAAACTCACTCGGTGAACAACCTTTGAAAATGTTTTTCATAAGTTGCCTTTGTGAAAGGATTGTTTGTGGCTAAGAAGAAATCTTCTGCTAAAAAAGCCAGTGTAAAAAAGGTCGTTAAAAAGACCGTCAAAAAAAGCGGCGTAAAAAAATCTCCAGCAAAAGCCGCTAAAAAACCAGCTCCCGCAAAAAAGAAAGCTCCTGCCAAGAAAACCGCTGCTAAAGCACCAGCTAAAAAAGCTGCTGCCAAAAAGCCTGCAGTGAAAAAGGCTGTGGCTAAGAAGCCGGTCGCAAAAAAGGCAGTGAAAGCTGCCAAGCCTGCGCCAAAGAAAGCGGCGGCGAAGCCTGCGACTTCTCACTTGGTGCGTGAATCTGCCCCTGTTAAAAAACTGGATTTGAGTGGCTTTGTCACTCCCTTGGACGACCGTCTGATGGTTCAGGTTTCTGGTGCCGAGAAAATGACCCCGGGTGGTTTGTATATTCCTGATTCCGTGGCCGACACTTCCGGGAACCTGCAAGGTTTCGTGGTGGCTGTTGGACGCGGGCACATGAACAAAAAAGGTCATGTGCGTCCGATGGACGTGCAAGTCGGGGACAAAGTGGTGTTCTCTGAATATGCAGGCTCTAAAATCAAAATTCAAAATGAAGACCTCATTATTCTGCGTGAAGCGGACGTGATGGGCGTGGTTTCCAAGTAAAGGAATGAAGATGTTGAAAAAGAACTTTTTGAAAGCACTGGGTCTTTCTGTCGCTTTGGCGACTCCGGCGGCTCACGCCCTGTCTTTGGATTGGAGCGGTGGTTACCGCTTTGAATGGACTGAGATTGACCGTCCATCTTTGGGTTCCCCGACGGAAAGAAAAGCTTACGGTACCAACTATCTTTATCTAAGCCCGACCGTGATCGCGGCAGACGGTGTGAACGTTGTTTCCCGTTTCGATATTCTGAATAGCTCCGCTTATCCGAACTCCCAACTGGGGGAAATCTGGGGCCTGAATACCAACACAGCTGGTGCTTCCAACTCTTCCCCAGCAACTTCGACAAACCAGGGCTCTACCAACGTTCGTGTCAGCCAGCTTTATCTGACTGTGAATCAGGAATACGGCGCTTTGGTTGTAGGCCGTGCCCCGTTTGAGTTCGGTTTGGGTATGACTTACAACGCCGGCAAGGGTCTTTTCGACCACTGGTACGACACTCGCGATATCGTGGGTTATAAAATCGTGGTGGGCGACTGGTTCTTCATGCCTTCTTTGGGCCGCAAACAGTCCACTGGCTACGGTCAGGGTGGTTCTATCTCTACAATGGGTTTGCACCTTCAGTATGAAAATGCAGAAAACAAAACCATTTTGGGCGTTTATCAGGAAACTTCCAAAGGCGTGAAAGAGGCTTTGGGTTACCAAACTCCGGATCAGGTTGAGGCTATCGGCGGCGCGGGTGCAACTGTTGGCGAAAGCATGAATGTTCAGCGCACGAATGTGGTGTTTGGACGCGGCTTTGATTCCTTCGGTTTCAAATTGGAAGCCGGTTTCCAAAGTGGTGAAACAGGTGTTTTGACCGCAGGTGGTGATTCTGTGTCCTTGAATGGTTTCGGTGTGGCTTTGGAATTCGAAGTTCCGGCCAAAGAATCCAAATGGGATTACAGAGTTCGTGCGGGTATGGCGACGGGTGAAGACGGTGGTTCTTCCGGTTTCGGTGGTTATGCCTTCAATCAGAACTATGATGTGGCGATGTTGTTGTTCAATCATCGTTTGGGCATGAAAGACTTCCTGAATACCAACGCTTATCGTTCCAATCCGAACCTGACTGTTGGAAATTCTGCGGATGATGAATACGTAAGCAACGCCATTTATCTTGCTCCATCCGTGAACTATGCTTGGTCCGAAAGAGTCGACCTACGCAACACTCTGGTTTATGCACAATTGATGCAGACCCAGAATTCTTCTGTTGATTCTACAAAAGATCTGGGCCTAGAATGGGATATCGACGTGGTTTACAAACACAGTGATAAAATTCAGTGGGTGAATCAGGTCGGTCTTCTGTTCCCAGGTGAAGCTTGGAAAAACGGGTCTGGAGCAGACGGAAACCTGGATAACGGGTTTACATTTGGATTTGCATCTAAAGCCGCCATCAGCTTTTGATTACAGCACGATTGCAACTTGTACGACAGCTTGATGACTACTTGAAACATCTTGTTTGGTGGTGAGCAGGGCCCGGGGGGCGAAAGTCCCCCGGGATTTTTTTTTGCCTTAAAACATCATGGACAACTTCCCGAGGATTTGTAATATCAGGTCAGCAACTCAAATCGGAGGTTCTATGAAAGCGCTTTTGGGGTCTTTGTTGGCTCTGGTGATGTTATCTGCTCCGGCAGCTCAGGCTTGGACTGAAGTGGCCAACGAAATGATCTTTGCTGATCAACCGACTTTCCAGCAGGTGTTTTTGCGTAAAAGCAAAGCCGAATATCAGGAAGTCATGGTTCAAATCATGAACCCCAACGGGGCCCGCATCCAAAGAGCTGAAATCATCACGGAACAGGGCTGGTCCAAACCGGTCTGGAGACTTGAAGGCGACTACCGTTTCGGCATGCAAAGAACGGATGTCTTCCAGAAAGCCAAAGTGAATATCTTCCGTACTTATTTGACGACTCTTCGTCCGGGTGAACCGGTTCGTTTGCGCGTGATGATGCGTTAGTTTTCATCCATTAGGTACGGAGTGATGTGGCAGCCCATAAGGCACAGGGGCATATTCTTAACGCCCATCATTCCTGTTGCCATGACATATTTGCTCTTTAGATCTTCAGCTTCCTGTTCGGTCATGTGATCCAAATCAAAAAAGGTTCTGGAAATAAGGGGAATGTCCTCGCTTGCCTTAAAAGTAATATAGCTCCTCGTCTGCGGAAGGAGTTCGGCGGCCGTTGTTAGTTGGGCATGTTGCGGAGCAAGGTCTTTAGACGACAAAGCCAGTTTAATAAAGGCAAACGGAGTTCCAACCAGTTTGCCTCCGGCAACTGGAAGTTCTATTTCCATGGTGTCGATTTTCTTACGGCTTAAAAGATACTTAAGATAATTTAGATTTCCATCGGGATGACGGGACAGGGAGATGATTTCCCCTAACAGCCAAATTTTTAAATTCTGATTGTCCAAATTATCCTGGCAATAGGTCTCTGCCAGCCCAAGAACGGTATTGCTGAAAGTGTTTGAAAAGACACTCATGAACGAGTGAATATTTAATAGATCTGAACAGCCCAGATTGATTTTTTGAAAGTGAGCCCAAGCTTTCTCCAAAGTGCCATAGGTCGACAAGTTTTGATATTGGAGCATCGCCCATGCTCCAATGGCCCCTCCGGAATCCGGGCTGTAGTCCCGAACTAGCAGGTATGGTTTTTTGTGAAAGCTGGATCCTTTGATAAAGGCAGAAGCTCCCTTCGCAATCAAAAGACTGACGATAGTATGATTTCCCCTCTGGAGAGCAACTTCTAAAAGGGTTTGTCCGTTTTCTTCAATTGTTGCCAAATCCGGCATGGGACGGGATTCGATAAGTGACTGAACTTCTTCGAAGGAAGCATACTTCACGGCCTGAAAGATTGATTGAGCCGGAGATTCTACCGACCTTGTAGGGACGTATTTTTCATCAGCCTGGTCTTTCTGAAATGCGCAACCCACTACTAAGCAGGCAAGGAGGCTCGAAATAAGCAGATTTCTCATTCCTCTTCCTCCGGGTTCCAGAAGTCCCCGCTGGCTTCTGCCAATGAATCATTTAGGATGGTGTTACCCCAAAAGTTTTCATCGTTGCGGAGTTCATCGATAGTGATCGAGAATTTTGCTTCGTCGATAGTTTTACACTTTCCCGGGCAATAGATTGTTGCCAGTGCCTCAGGAAAACGTGTGATTTTTTGCAGATAAGTGCTGAAGTTTTCGTGTCTAGCCGGATATTTGATATTTCGCCACCATAGCAAAAGCGATGGATTTACAAAGTAGGTGCGGTCTTCTTTATCGCTATAGTGCCAATATCCATGGAATTTATTCGGCATTTTTCCAGATATAAACTCTGCCAAAGCGAAATGCGGAAGAACCTTGTTTAGCTGGGTATCAAGCTCGTCAAGCAGAATATAGGAAGCATCTTTTACCAGCCTTTCAAATAGCTCGTCATTTTGCATCGAGGGAACTTTAATAAGCTTTTCTATTATGGCCAAAGGAATTTCATGGTCGCGATATCCACGCGTAATTGCGGGGATAACCTCGGAGGCCGGAGTCTGATTGGTGATGACAAAAGTCAGCAGCTCTTCAAAAGACTTGCTCTTAAGAAGACTTCGAATTTGCGACTTGGATCGTGATATGCCCGCCCTGAGAGCGTGGTACTTAAACAGCTCTAAGGAGCTTGGTTTCTTTTGTTCTAATTTTAGAGTGCCGACTTCCTGATACAAAGACTTCTTAGTTGTGGTATTGGCCACGAATGGTGAGGCGCCCAACTGAGCCAGGTGCCGGATGACTTCAACGTCACCACGCAAGGCTGCATTCTCCAGTGGTGTGCTGCCATCTGGAAAATTCTGATTTAGATCGGCTTGGGACTTGGTTTGAATGGCGTCCTTCAGGTCATGAAGTTCAGCTTCAAGAATAAGTTTTTGGAAGGCGTTCTCAGGGGTTTTGGCTGACTGGGCCAACGGCGTTTCAGACGGCACGGCTGGTTTGTTCTGATCTTTCGAGAAAGAACAACCCATCAAAACAGTCATTATGATTGTTTGCGCAAGAATGACTTTTTTCATGTTTTGTTCTCCTTTCTCAATAGGACAAGGGTCCTTCATGGACCCTTGGGAGGATTGAATCAATTAGCTGTTATTGGCGGCCGCGGATCAGTGCTCTTTGTTGCAAGGCTTCGGCCGTCGCATCGCGTGGGGTTCCGAAAGTCACACCACTGCTGTTTGGGTGAACATTCAGTTGCGTTTGTGGCTGAGTGCTCAGTGCCGTACCGCCGGTTCTGGAAGAAACTCCGGACGGGATCGTACCTGGTGTTGTCGGCGTTGTTGGCAAAGTCCCGATAGACGTCGTTGGTACCTGGCTCTGGATAGTGCCGATGGTGCCGCGACCTGGATTCTGCAGGCGGCCGGACAAGTCGATACCTGGATCTTTAACTGTGCCGCTTGTTTTTCCACTAAGGGCATTCAAAAAGGCAAGGTAAGATTCAGTCAGGAAGGTCCCGTATGCAATCTTCTGCTGTTCAGTGAGGTTGCCAATAGAAGCTGCCGACTGCAGTCCATGCAGGCTGTTGGTTTTCAGAAGTGTCTCCAAAACACTGGTTTCACTACGGCGAATTTCTGCTTCGCTGCTCAAGTATGCGAATTCTTGCGGGTTGGTTGTTTTTAGAGACAACGCAGTCAGTGCTGCCGCTTGCTCAGCTTCGTACTTTAATAGATTTGCCTGTGCTGACAAAAGCTTAGAACGAACCATTTCATGCTTTTTCGGGATGTCTGCAATAAGCTTTCTCGTGAGTTCTAAGGTGTCCTTTCTTAGCTTTTCCGCATCTTCTTTGGCCCATTGGTATGAAATATTATCATCAAAAGAAATCATGCCTCTTTTGACACGTTCATCAATTTGAAGGGAGGATCTGATAGTAGTAAGCTGTTCAACCAGAAGAGGCTGAATTGCGCTTGTGAAGAACTTGGAGGCTTCAGAAGATTCTACATCTTTCTTTTTGTCATTCAAAATTTCGGTGAAACCTGAAGCCAGGCAAGAAAGTGCATCTGCAGATTCTTTGTGTTCTTTACACTCTTTACGCAGTTTTTCAAAGTGGTCCACCTTCTTCTCAACAACTTCTTCACCCGTAGCCTCAGCATCCGCTTCCGCCACGTCTTCTTTTTTAGCCACTTTCTTTTTAGGCGCGGCTGTTTGTTCAGCCAATTTTTTCATCAGCTCAACATTCAGTGCATCGATATCAGATTTGTTTTTAGCGCTCAGGACGATGGTGTCGTAACCACACTTGCCTTCGCAGACTTTTCCTTCAGTTGTTCTTTTTGGAACCAAAGCCAGGACTTCTTCATCACCGTTATCAATGTATTTAACGGGCATCACACCTTCAGCGGTGTAAACCTTGCTTTCAGTCAGATCGCCGCTTGTGGAAGCGAAGTCTGCGGAAGCAATTCCGTCATTATGAGTGTTGAACGATACATTGAATCCCAAGACAGCCAGCAGAGCCGACGTCAGAACCCATTTCTTTTGCGGGTAAGTGAATTTCATAAGTCCTCCTATATGAAGGGAACATCCAGTCCCTTTTATCTACACTTATGTAAAGCGAAGGCCGGGCCAAAACCCGAGGTTTGTGCCAGCCGCTCTAAACACAGGAAATAGCTAAGAGTTCTCATGTTGAGATTCATTGCACGGGCGAGGGTGCCTGTTGAACTTCTGGTGTCCCATCGTGAGAAGTATCAAAAGTGTTTTAATTTCATATACTTAGGCCTGACTTTCGGGCAGAAGGCAAAATATTGAAAAAGCGCCCCTTTCGGTCACTTTTAGAGTATAAAACAGCCATGAAGTTTCATTTCCCGCGAAGCAAAAGGCCTGAACATATCGCCGAATCCGATTGGAATAATTGGACCTGGCAGCTTCGCCATTCCCTGAAAACCCAGGACGATTTCGCCCAGCATTTTGAATTAAGTGCGGATGAAAAGGCTGCGTTTGTGGGTGGGAAAGAACTCTTCAACGTGCGCACCACGCCGTACTATGCAAGCCTTGCTCAAGGTTCTGCCGGTCAATCCATTCGCCAGATCCTGATGCCTCATCGATTTGAAATCGAAGACGGAGAACAGCAGATGCTCGATCCTTTGGGCGAACGTCAGAACAAGGCAGCCCCTCGTTTAATCCATCGTTATTCAGACCGTGTGTTGTTCCTGATCACAGATATCTGCAGCGTTTACTGCCGCTTTTGCACCCGCAAGCATTTCACGGGGCAAGAGCAGGCTTTCATTCGCAACGAAGAATACGAACAGGCTTTGGCCTATATCAAATCTCACACCGGGATTCGTGAAGTCATTCTTTCCGGCGGCGATCCGCTGACGGTCAGTGACAAGCAACTGGATCGCGTGCTGGGTGATTTGCGTGCGATCGAACACGTTGAGATCATCCGCATCGGATCCCGCATGCCCGTGGTGTGCCCGATGCGTGTGACCGAAGACCTTGTGCAGATTCTAAAAAAGCACAAGCCGGTGTTTTTGATGTCGCACTTTAATCATCCGGACGAGCTGACTGCCGAGGCGGTGGAAGCTCTGGAAAGACTAGTGGATAACGGTGTTCCGGTGATGAACCAGATGGTGCTGCTGAACGGTATCAACAACCATCCAGCGCTGGTGCAGGCATTGAATCGAAGACTGCTGTTCCTGCGTGTGAAGCCTTACTACATGTTCCAGTGTGACCCGTCACTGGGGACGGACCACTTGCGCACCTCTGTGGAAGATTCACTGGAAATTCAGAAAGAGCTGTGGGGGCACTTGTCCGGCCTTGCGATGCCGAATCTGTCTTTGGATATCCCTAATGGTGGAGGCAAAACTTATCTGGTACCGAATTTTGAAGTCGGCCAGGAAGGCCGCACCCGTCACTATGTTGGTTGGGATGGGGTGAAGGCTGAATACGTCAGCCCCGCGCCCGAAAAGATCCGCAAGCCCGATGCCTCAATGTACGAGGCCGAGTGGGCTCACCTTAAAAACAGCAAGAACTTACTTTAGTTCTCCGTTTACACCATCCAAAAGCTCTTTACCCAAAAGGCCGATTTCTTCCAGCTTTTGTACCGGCAGGCGGTTGAACACAACGGCCCAGGCGTAGCCATCACCATGACGAGTGAAGTAAGAAAGTGTGCCGGTTTCCAAGGCGCCGGCGTGTCCGATGTTTTTCCCACCATCCATGCACACCCAGCCCAGGCACGCGTTCGGATTTCCGATGGTGGTCACGGGGGCCGTCATCACCGCCACCGTTTCAGGTTTCAAAATCTGCACACCTTTGTTCCAAGGGGTTACGGCATTGGCAATTTTCACCAGATCTGACGGAGTCGCCAGCCAGCCACCGTGTCCATCCATGGTGTGGAAGACATAGCCGTTGTAGGATTGAGGCCCCATGGTTTTGTTGTCGAAAACAGACTTATTCGGTGCAGAGCGGGGATCATCATAATAGCGGGCTTCGTTTGGCAGGCGGTCCTGCAAAGTGTTGCCGGCAATTTTCATGTCGGTGATGCCCAGAGGTTGCAGGACCTTTTGCTGCACATATTGCTCATAAGGCATTTTAGAAAGGGACTCGATGATACGCGCCAGAATATTGAAACCCAGATTGGAATAGTGGAACTCTTTCCCCGGAGCCACATCCAGCTTTTGATACTTCAATACATAAGAAATCACAGTTTCTGCGCTGGCAGGAACCGGAGTCTTCATTTTTTTGGCGATCGTGTAGACTTCATACTGCGGATCACCACTGACGCTCAGATCCCAACCCGCAGAATGCTGAAGCAGATCACGCAAGGTGATCTTGTAGACACGCTGATCGCGGATCTGGCGGTACTTTGGCAGATAGCCGCGGGGGCCGAAAACAGGTTTGTTCAAAGCTTTTTCCAGATCGACACCGGAATCTTCCAGCACTTTGAACACGGCAATAGCCGTGATGGGTTTGCTGGCACTGGCGATGCGCCACAAGGTGGTGTCTTGCGGCGTCGTTTTGTTTTCTATATCTGCAAAACCAAAGTTGTCCGTGTGGATGATCTCGCCATCTTTCAGAATGGCGACAGAAGCGCCTGGGATGTTGTGTTTTTGAATGAACGTATTTACGAAATCACCGGCTTTTTTTGCCGACGCATTTTTCTTTGGGGTGCTGGTGCAGCCGATCATCAGCAGGGAAACCAGCAGGGTCATCAGGGGTGCTTTCATCTATAGCTCCTTCTCGCTATGAGACAGCGTGATCGATTTTTTGCATAAAGAAAACAAGTTTTCGTGGATTTTCTGGGCCATCGGTCCCGTCGCGGTTTGGCCAGTTGTTAATGTTCGGTGAAAAATCAATCCATAGTCTCGTGAAGTACATTCAGGATCACCCGAATAGTTCAGCAGAACACAACCGCAAACTCGGATGTAGGCGGTCAACTATTCAAGGAGGCTAAGCCATGGTTATGACGAAGTAGCGAGGAAATAAATGGGAATGAGAGTAACAACCAATGTTGCAGCCCTGAACGCCCAAAGAAATCTGGCGGGTTCGCAAAGAATCGTAAATGATTCTATGGCCAAACTCGCTTCGGGCAGTCGAATCAACAAAGCGGCAGATGATGCTGCGGGCTTGGCGATTTCAGAAGGGTTGAAGGCACAGATCCGTTCTGCAGCTCAGGCTCAAAGAAATGCCAATGATGGTATTTCCATGATCCAGACGGCAGAGGGCGGTCTGAATGAAGTCGGCAACATTATTGTGCGTCTGCGCGAACTGGCGATCCAGTCGGCCTCTGACACTGTCGGGGAAACCGAGCGCGGGATGCTTAATAAAGAGGTGACACAGTTGACCAGTGAAATGCAGCGTATTGCCAAGTCCACGACGTGGGGTACGACGAAACTGCTGGACGGCTCTGCGCCGAAGTTTGATTTCCAGGTGGGCATCGGCAACGACGATTTCGCGGATCGCATCAGCTTTAATGCGGGCGAACACGCGGCGACGCTGGATGCTCTGGGCTTGGAAGGACTGGATTTCTCTTCGAAAGAAGGGGCACAAACGGCACTGAAACGACTGGACGATGCGCAGACGAATGTCAGCGGCACCAGAGCTTATCTGGGGGCATTGCAGAATCGACTGACATCGACAGTGGATAATCTGGGTGTGACTCAGGAAAACCTGTCCGCTGCCAACAGCCGTATCCGTGATACTGATGTTGCAACAGCATCCAGTGAGATGGTCAGAAATAATATTTTACTGCAGGCAGGAACTTCGATTCTGTCTCAGGCAAATCAAGCAAACCAGTTGGCACTTAAGCTGATCGGTTAGCAAGTACTCCGTTAGGGGGCCCTTTCCCAGGGGCCCCTTTTTTTTGTCTTAAGCGGCCTTGCGGCCTTCGATCAATCCACGCAGATCCGAAATCAGCGAATCCACAGCTTCGGTTTTTTCATTGAGCTCTTTGGCAATGGAAGAAACCTGCTCTGAAGCTTTGGTATTGCTTTGTGATGTGGTGTCCAGGCTGACCAGGGCGCCGGAGACCTGCTGAATACCCAGACGCTGTTCTTCGCTGGAAGAAGCGATGTCCTGGTTATAAGAAGACACTTTTTCAATGTCCTTATGGATGCGGGTGAGAACATCCTGGCTTTGGCCGGCCTTGGAGACGCCCTCTTCAATATAGCTGGCACTTTTTGAAATCAGCTCAGAGATTTCTTTGGCAGAGACAGAACTTCTTTGTGCCAAAGAGCGCACGGCTTCGGCGACCACGGCAAATCCGCGACCAGCTTCTCCGGCGCGCGCCGCTTCAACGGCGGCATTCAGTGCCAGCAAGTTGGTTTGGAAGGAGATGTCCTCGATGATATTGATGATATCCTGCATTTTTCTGGAACTGTCGCTGATTTTTTCCATCGAGCTCATCAGTTGTTTGATAGCGCCCGAACCGTCTTCAGCGGAAGTTTTGGATTCTTCAGAAGCAACCTTGGCCAGCAGGGCGCGTTCGCTGCTGATTTTCACAATGGACTCTATCTGACTGATGGAGGCCGTGCTGGCTTCCAGCATCGAAGAGGCTTTGCTTGCGCCGTTTTGCACGGTCAGGCTGGTTTCAGAAAGATAACTGGCGGCCTTATGCACCTCTTGTGAGTTGTCTGCCAGGGCGTCACAAATCTGCTTCACAGTTCTTGCGATGGATGAAGAAGCAAAGAATGAAACCAGGCCCGCCAGAACGATTGAAACGGCGGCAAAGACCGTCACCCAAAAGCGCGCCTGCTCTTCAGCGCTGGTGGCCATGTGGGCTGACTGATCGGCATACTGAATTTGGTAGGTGGTTTCACGCAAAAGAGGCTCATAGATTTTTTGGGCTTTTCCGGGGCACACGTCGCGAATCAGGGAAACGACCTTACTTTCGTTTTCCTTGAACTGCGCACTCATCGCAAGGACTTCGCCTCCAAAGGACTTGAATTCATTCCATCCGGCGATGAACTCTTTATAGCTGGTGCGGTCTTTGGCGGCAGGATCAATCTTCTCGTAAGCTTCAATGTGCTTTTCAAGATTGGTGATCTGTTCTTTGGACTTTTCGATATAAACGTTCACTTCATCCTGCGTGTTGCCGGCAAGTCCAATGCTGCGAACATGGATGCGAAGCTCGCGAATGGTCGCACGAAGATCGGCAAGCTCTTTCAGTGACGGCAGATTTTCATGCGCAACGATGCCGTACTCGGCACTGACTTTATTAAGAAAGAAAAAACCCAAAGCACCGCTGGTGGCTGCAAGCAGAGCAACGGACAGTCCCATCACGGTCAGTTTTGCTTTTAAACTCCAAGTCTTCATAACGGTCCTTAAAAACAATTGTTAAAAAATATTAACCTTGTTTTTACATCGGAGCGATTCAACCAAACATGAGATAAAAGAATTAAAGAGAGGAAGTTTCAACGTTCTGAATAAGAAGAACGGGTGATAGGGAATACGATCCCCGAGAGGGTTTCGGGTTAATATTTGGAGGCCGAACAAAAAAGGCCCGGGTAAAACCCGAGCCTTCCTTGTTGGTCATTGAGTTAATTCAGGCTGCCTTTCGGCCTTCAATCAGTCCGCGCAAGTTGGAAATTAGGGTATCTACGGCCTCGGTTTTTTCGCTGAGTTCCCGAGCAATGGATGAAACCTCTTCCGAGGCACGGCTGTTGGATTGCGAAGCTGAATCCAGACTTACCAGAGCACCGCTGACCTGTTGAATACCCAGTCGCTGTTCTTCGCTCGAAGAGGCGATGTCCTGATTGTAGGAAGATACTTTTTCGATGTCTTTGTGGATGCGTTTTAAGACGTCCTGGCTTTGGCCTGCTTTGGAAACCCCGTCCTCGATATAGCTTGCACTTTGTGAAATCAGTTCAGAAATCTCTTTGGCGGATACGGAACTTCTTTGAGCCAATGATCGAACGGCCTCTGCCACGACCGCAAATCCACGACCGGCTTCCCCAGCGCGTGCGGCTTCAACGGCTGCATTCAGCGCCAACAGATTGGTCTGGAAGGAAATGTCTTCAATGATATTGATGATATCCTGCATTTTTCTGGAGCTGTCGCTGATTTTACCCATGGAGCTCATAAGCTGCTCAATGGCGCCGGCCCCGTCTTCGGCAGAATTTTTAGAGTCTTCAGAGGCGACTTTGGCCTGCAGGGCGCGCTCGTTACTGATTTTGACGATAGCTTCGATCTCGCTCATCGAGGCGGTGCTGGCTTCTAGCATGGAAGAGGTTTTGCTGGCACCGGTTTGAACTGAACTGCTGGTTTCGGCCAGATGGCTTGCAGCTTTATGAACCTCGTTGGAGTTGTCGGCCAGGGCATCGCAGATTTCTTTGACTGTTTTCGCGATAGAAGATGATGCCATGAACGAGACGAGCCCTGCCAAAATAATTGAGATGGCGGCAAAGATGGTCACCCAAAAGCGTGCCTGGTTTTCGGCTTCGGTGGCGTCGTGCGCGGACTCATCTGCGTACTGTACCTGATAGGTTGTTTCACTAAGCAGAGGGTCATAGACTTTTTGTGCCTTTGTTGAACAGACTTCGCGAATCAAAGATACGATCTTGTCTTCGTTCTGTTTGTAATGAGCGCTCAAAGCAATCACTTCACTGCCAAATTCCTTAAACTCATTCCAGCCAGCGATGAACTGCTTGTAGCTGTCGCGGTCTTTTGCAGCCTTATCAAGGCTTTCGTAGGCCTGTATGTACTTTTCAAATAAAGCCACCTGCTCTTTGGATTTCTCCACGTAGCGGTCAACGTCTTCCTGGGTGTTGCCTGCCAATCCAATGCTACGAACATGAATGCGCAATTCCCGGATGGTCGCACGAAGTCCCGCCAGCTCTTTCAACGAGGGCAGATTCTCCTGGGCGACCGTGCTGTATTCCGCGCTGACTTTATTCAGGAAGTAAAAGCCCAGGGCTCCACTTGTTGCAGAAAGCAACGCCACCGACAGACCCATCACCGTTAACTTTGCCTTCAAACTCCAGGATTTCATAAACGACCTCAATCATGGTTTAGTAAAAATATCTTACCAATTATTGATCGGGTGAAATCGCGCAGGCATGAGCGGAAAGTTTGTAATTATTTAAAATTATTGGATTTTTCTAACACGTTTGGGGGAGAAAACACGATCTTCGGGTTGCTTTCGCAATCCGGGACTTCTGAATTTCTGATTTTACAGTTCAATTACATCAATGGAGCTGGCTTCGTGTGAGTGCGGTACTCGCCGGCATCATCCGTGAACAGACGCAGGTCAAAGCTGCGGTTGTGGATGATGTTCTGGATGTACATCAATGAACGGTACAGGCTTTCTTCGGCGAAAGTGCCGAAGCTGTACTGGATCGGAGTGTTGCCTTTTGCTGACAACACCATTTCATAGCGCATCAACTGGTGCTGCGATGTTTCTGGAACCAAAGACATCAGGAAGCCCACGCCGCGTTCGCGCCAAATGCCGATTTCCTGCAGGTCTTCAAACGCTTCGAAGCGTTTTTCAACTGTGGTTGCCGGATTGATGATGATCTGCAGACGGTCTGCGATGCGCTTGATATCGCCCGTGAAGGCCGCCATCCAGTTGCCGATCGCACCTTTAGGCGGGATCAGACCACCGATGATCGGTGTGGAGCGAGGACGGCTTTTGGTTGCGATGTAAGCTTTGAACTTCGCCACAAAAGCCTCTTTCGTCATGTATGGCAGATAAGCCAGCGCATCCGGATTAAAGAAGACTTCCTGTTTGAAGTAACCATTCACGATCTTGCCGTTTTCAAAGGACCACAGATGCCAAGGGATCTTGTTGTATTCCTTCTGACCGATGGTTTCCTGAACGATTTTCTGGATCTCGCGGAAGTCGCGGGCAGAAACATCACGCATTTTCATTTCGTTGCTGGAAGTCAGGGTCACAAAACGCTGAGGTGCCCATTTGTTGTTGGAAGTGAACAACAAGTTGGAAGTCGCCAGAGTTTCTTCACCGAACAGACCAAACAGGATCTTGGACTTTTTGTATTTGGAGAAAGTATCCAGCAGGAAGTGTCTTTCCTGGTCTTTTTTGTCGAAGGAAAGAACTTTGTTTTCACCGTAAGCACGACCGGCTTCGAATTTCAGCAGGCTCAAAGAGAACTTGGTTCTGGCATCACGGAATACACCTTCAGAGGAGCCTTTGAACACGCGGTCGATACGGCGCTGTTGAGCCGGGGCTTGAGCGTCTTCCATGGTGATCGCTTCAACATCCGTCAGGTCAGCAAGAAGCTGGTTCTGAAGGTCTTTGCGGGACGCCAGCGGATTCAGGATCTTCACATCCTTGAACATAACTTTATTCTGCATCAGACCGTCATAGGCCTGAGCTGCTTGCGCGTTGTTCAGGTCAAACACGTAATCAAGCATGATCACGTCGTTTTTGCCCAAACCGGCGCTGGCTTTCAAAGGAACGAAGTTCAGCCATTTTTCGATGCGGTTGTCGATCAGGTTTACACCCAGAACTTCAAGGTCTTCCATTTCAACACCGGCGTTGGCGCCGACACCTTCACCACGAATGGCGATCAGTTTCACGCGCATTTTATTGTCGGCCATACGGAACAGGTGAACCATGAAGTTGCCGGACAGGTAAGCGTGAGTGGATGCCCCGGCTTCAAAAGAGCCTTTCAGGGTGTCGTAGCCCAGGGAAAGGATCAGGCTGATTTTGCCTTCAAATGCCACGAAGTCGCCTGGAACCAGACGGGTGATGGCTTTTTCTGCCGTCAACGGCAGGTTTCTCATTGTGTATGGCAAAGTCAGCAAAGAGTCCTTTTGGGATTTGAACTGACGGGCAAAGATGATTTCTGTGCCTTTGTTAATGCCAAAGCTGACCGGGCTGTCCATATCGTTGATCAAGTCACCGATATCCACGCCGAAGTCCATGATGTATTTGTCGATACGAGTGTAGTAGCCGTCGACGTAAGAAGGCTCGGACTCGATTTTATAGCGAAGGGAAGTGGAGATACCGTCGATGATATCTGCATTCACCAGGGTCAGGCTGCCGCCGATTTCCTGTTTTGCCACTTCTTTTTTGATTTTTTCCCAGGCATTGGCAGGTTTAAGAACTTCCCATCCAGCCTGTGCCGGGGAAGTGATCATCAGTGAAAGGGCTGCGGCCAAGGCGGCAGTCACAACACGTTTTTTGAGCATCATAAGCTCTCCTCTACATACGTCCTTGAATTAAACAGCGGTCATCTATGCCGCTCTGCGAGTTCCGTAACTTTGGGGCACGTTACAACTCCGCAAGAGTGGTAGTAAATATTCTTTCAAAACACAAAGTAAAAACTCTAATGGGCCGAATTACCGGTAAATATCGCTTAGCAGTAGAAAGTATTTGGCGGTAAGACCCCGGCGATGATGTGATGACAGAATGAAGGTCAAATACATCCTCAATGGTCGCGAATATGAAGTCGAAGCAGAATCTGGCCGCACGTTGCTGGATGTGGCTTTGATCGCCCGATTGAATCCTCCCTACTCATGTATGGAAGGGAATTGTGGCACCTGTGAAGCCCTGATTGAGCAGGGATTCACTTCTGAAAATAAAGAGGTAAGTCGAGTTGTTCGCACCTGTCAGGCTGTACCATCGTCTGAATTTGTGATCGTGAATTATGACAAAAGCCCGACCCAATAATATGTAGATTGATTCGTGTTTCTAAACAGTTCATTCTGTTCCATATATGTCGCTTACGATAAAATTTTGGGGGGTTAGGGGCTCTCTGCCATCTGCGCCTCCACCTACGGATTGGACTTATCATGTGGAAGGAGTTCTTAGAAACTTCTTCTCGGCCGGTTATCGCGACCCATCCCAGATTTCCCGCTATATTCAAAGTTTGGATGTGCCCCAGGTCGGCGGCTATGGTGCTGCTACAACCTGCGTGGAAATTCAAAGCCCCAAAGGACAGTTGATCCTGGATGGTGGCAGTGGCATCCGCAATTTGAGCGAACGTATCATGACCGGCACCACCGGTCGCGGCAAAGGCCCTTTCCATATCTTCATGACTCACTTCCATTGGGATCATGTGATCGGTCTGCCGTTCTTTACCCCGCATTTTATTCCAGGCTGCGAAGTCCACTACTATGCTGTGCAGCCGGAACTGGAAAAACTGATCCGCGGGATCTTTCAGCGGCCGTATTTTCCGGTGCCTTTTGAGGCATTGAAAGCAAAGATTCATTTCCACGTCATGGAACCGCGCAAACCCTATCAGTTGGATGACATGACCATCACTCCGTACAAGCTGGATCACCCGGATCCTTGCTGGGGTTTGAAGGTGGAATGTGGTGGCAAGTCCTATGCCCACTGCGTGGATACTGAAGGCACCCGTATCACCCGCGATGAGCTCGGGGAAGATCTGCCGCTTTATCAGAATGTGAACCTGATGTACTTCGACGCCCAATACACCCTGCCGGAGCTGGCAGAAAAAGCCAACTGGGGCCACAGTGCTGCACAGGTCGGCTTGGATATCGCCATTCGGGAAGGCATTCAGAAGGTTCTTTTTGCCCACCACGATCCGGGAGCTCGTATTGAGCATGTGCAGGAATTGAAACGGCAGACGAAGGAATACTACGAATCCCGTCAGCGTTTTGCTTCGGCAAATCAGAACTCTCTTCCGCCGGTCGAGTGGGACTTCGCCCACGAAGGCCTGGAAATCAAACTTTAAAAGAAAAAGGCGGGTTTAACCCGCCCTTTTGGGGGAGTTTGAAAAAAGAAGCCCGGGCAGGCCGGGCTTTTTTAAGTCTGTTTCAGCTCTTCAAACTAGAAGTTGAAAGAGTAAACTGCGGAAGTGAAATCCACAGAAGATGCAGTGTCTTCGTCGAACCAGTTCCATACTTCGAAACGCTCAATGCCGATAGCGCCAGCGCCGTTGGCAAGTTTGTATTGAGCACCGTAACGGAAGCTTGGGCCAACAACAGTTTTATCGTCAGCGCCATCCATTTTGATCATGGAGATGCCCACGCCTGGAGCCAGGAAAGCAGTCACGTTGGAAGCTTCAACAAGTCTTACGAAAGAGTGTGCACCAAAGCTCAATACTTGAGGGATGCCAGCGTCTTTCTTTTCAGTTTGCATGAATACGTATGCACCCAGTGCACCTTGAGCATCGTCGAATTCCATACGGCCACCGATGTTCAATGCAGAACTGGTCATACCCAGATTGATGCTGGCAGTTTTGTTGCCGCCATAGGAAGCAACGTTTCTAGCTGCGAAGGCAGCAGAAGAGGACAAAAGACAAAGGACAACGATCAACTTTTTCATTAATTACTCCTTGTTAGTAACCCGAAGAAGTTTGTCAGTTATCCTCATTTTGGCAACAAAAAAAATATGACTACACGCGCTCCAAGCGGGCGTACTTTACAACGAATTTCTTCACAGTGTTATCCGTGAACATCACGCTGACTTTGAAGTTTTCGCCCGTGCCCTCGGTCGCATACACCGTGCCGACGCCAAATGTCGGGTGTCTTACGCGCATGCCCTTTGAGAACTGCGCCGATCCGCCCCCTTCATTTTCGTAATCCGGGAAGTCCTGTGCATCATCATAGCTCTGCGTGCGCGCGCGATTGCGATCGCTGCTTGTGGCGCCCCATTTCGGCGTGCCGCCAAAGTCAGAGTCATAAGAGCTGGAACCATAGCGGGCCATAAAGCGCGGCGCTTCAGCCGACGTTTTAAAGTCGATCAGGTTCTGCGGGATCTCCTTAATGAATCGCGAAGGAGGATTGAACTGTTCCTGGCCCCACACCCGTCTCATCTTTGCGTAGGTCAGCCAAAGTTTCTGACGAGCGCGGGTCATGCCCACGTAAGCCAGGCGGCGTTCCTCCTCGACATCTTGTTCGTTGTCGCTTTCTGCACTGCGAGCGCTTGGGAACAGATTTTCCTCAAGTCCCACAACAAACACGTACGGATACTCAAGACCCTTGGAGATGTGCAGGGTCATCATGGTGACCGAGTTCTGCTCCTGATCCAGAGAGTCCACGTCATTTACCAAAGCCATTTCTTCCAGGAAGCTGATCAATGTCGATTCTTCGCCACGCTCTTGCACGAACTGGGCAATGGCGTTGTCCAGTTCTTCCAAGTTCTCGATGCGGGCCTGGGATTCCGGGGATTCGTCTTTTTTCAAAGCCGCCAGATATTCAGTGCGATCCAGAACCACGGCAAAGAATTCCAGCAGTTTCAGATGCTGGGCATTTTGCTGAAGGTCTTTCATCAGATCGATAAAGCGACGGATCTTGCCCGTGGTGCCGGCATTGAACAGGCGCTCTTCACAGGCTTTTTCGGCCGCTTCGAACATGCTCAGGTTTTTGTGAGCCGCGTATTCTTCAATTTTTTCGATGGTGGTTTTGCCAATACCGCGCGCCGGAACATTGATGATGCGTTTTAAGGCGATATCATCCGCCGGATTGATGGACAGCTTCATGTAGGAAATCATGTCCTTGATCTCCATACGCTCATAGAAGCGCACGCCGCCCACCAAGCGGTACGGAATTCCCATGGTGCGCAGTTGTTCTTCCAGAACACGAGACTGGGCATTGGTGCGATAGAAAATCGCATAATCATTGTACGAGCCTTCGCCCTCATTCATCATCGACTGAATGGTTTTCGCAACAAAGCGGCCTTCCTCGTATTCGTTCTTTTCCTCGCGCACGTGAATCAGGTCACCCGCGTCGTTGGAGGTGAAAAGAGTTTTGTCTTTGCGCTGGGAATTGTTTTTGATCACGGCCGTGGCGCCATTGACGATGTTGGCGCTGGATCGGTAATTTTCCTCAAGCTTGATCACCTTCGCATCACGGAAGTCTTTTTCAAAATCCAGGATGTTTTTGATGTCGGCCCCACGCCAACTGTAGATGGACTGATCCTCGTCACCCACTACGCACAAGTTGCGGTGAGCGGAAGCCAGCATCTGAACCAGCAGATACTGAATGTGATTGGTGTCCTGATACTCGTCCACCATGATGTAGCGGAACTTTTTCTGATACATCTGCAGAACATCAGGGTACATGCGGAACAGATCATAGGTTTTCAAAAGCAGATCATCGAAATCAAGGCTGTTGGCCTTTTTCATTTCGCGCTCATAGGCTTTGTAAACTTCCACGGTCTTTTGATCCATCAGACGCTTCGAGGACTTTTCCAAACCTTCCGGGGAAAGACCCATCATCTTGGCGCTGCTGATGCGGCTCTGGAAGTTTTTCGCGGGATACATCTTGTCGTTGATATCCAGGGCGGTCATGACTTTTTTGATCTGGCTGAGCTGATCCGAAGAATCGTAAATTCCGAAGAAAGGCTTGTAATCAAGAAGCGTGATGTGCTGGCGCAGAACACGAACGCAGAAACTGTGGAAGGTGCTGATCCAAAGCTGGGTTTGAACCACGGCCCCCATGTCAGACAGGATCTTGTAAATACGGTGTTCCATCTCTTTGGCGGCCTTGTTGGTAAAGGTCACGCACAGAATTTCATCGGAAGCCGCGACCCCCTGGCCGATCATGTTGGCCATGCGGTGGGTAAGGACGCGGGTTTTGCCAGATCCGGCGCCAGCAAGGATAAGCAAAGGCCCTTCCAGGGTTTCGACGGCATCCTTCTGCGCGGGGTTCAGATTTTTCGTAACAAAATCAAGTACATCCATGGCGGCTTCCTTAATGTGCGTTTGCAGGGGCTGTCGAACTTCTGGTGAGACTGACAAAGTTTGTCTATCCATAAGTTTTCATTGAGGTTTTCGCCATTTTCCACTATAACTATAACGCAATAAGTCAAGTGAGCGAGGAAACCCCTCCGTTTATAGAACTTAGAGAGGACTTTGTGAAGCGCGTTTTTAGCCGGATCACAGCAGCAATTGTAATGGCAAGCACCTTGGGTGCTTGTGCCCCGCAGTCTGACAGCGCTGATCAGTCCGGCAATGTCCGTGTACTGGCGCCACAAAGCAACTCCAAGGCCGGTTATTCGCTCCAGACTGTGGAACTGCTGGGGATTGAGGACCTGCAAACCGTCACCGGGAAATTCGTTCGCTTTTTCCTCAGCCCCCGTATCACCAACAACACTTTGCACGGCCGTCCTGCCGTGGCTCGTTTTATCAAAAACAAATCCGGCGATTTTATCCCGGCCAACGAAATGACCCAGCAACTGGTCACCATTTATGCTCACACTCAGAAACTGGCGCTGCTGGATGAAGAATTGGGCGCCGGTGGTGTGAACCAGTGGCCGCGTGATGTGGGTGTCGGCGTTCGAGTGAAAGGTTCTTCCGGCGCCAACAACGCATTCTATGACGGTGCCACCGATTCCATGCTGGTCGTGCCTTATACGCAAGACGGTCTGGCAATTGCCATCAATGGTGGGATTCTGGCTCATGAACATTTCCATTCATTGTTCTTCAAACTGGTTTTGAAAGATGTTGTCGATGAAGACACGGGTGTTCACAGTCGTGAATCTTTCATGGATGACGCGGCTATTGTGCAAGAGGATCTGTCCGGCCGTGGTCGCCGTGAAAAACCGGTTCTGATCGGGGATGAACTGGATGAAGCCACGCTATTGAAGTTCCACCGCCTGGCGATGATGCGCGGCCTGAATGAAGGCCTGGCTGACTTCTGGGGCTGGATGTACACCGGGAACCCTGATTTCATCGCCCAGTCCCTGCCAAGCCAGAAGCGTGTTCGCTCTTTGGAAGTCAGTGATTTGTTTGGCATCTATGAGCTTCCGAACAAAACCGTTGTGCGCAACAACCTGGAATTGTTCCATGCTTCCGGTGAACGTGCGAAGTTCCGCGATTACGTGACAGGTTATGCCTACACCGTGGGAACGCAGTTTTCCCGTGTGTTGAAAAAGTTCACCGACATTTACTCTAAAGAGCGCGGTCTTGAGGATCTGGCCGCCCGCAAAGAAGTGGCGAAACTGGTTGTCAAGATGCTGCCCTCTTTGAAAGCCGAACTGGCTGAAAAGAAAGACACTTATTACACTCACGATCAGTTCATGCAAAGCTTTGTGAAAGAGCTGGGCGAAATGAAAAAGAAAGAATGCGAGTTCCTGGCCGAGGTTCTGGAAACTTCTGCTGAGACTCCGATGGTTTATTCCTGCGTTGAAGAAACCGGCTGGGTGATCAAGTCGGCGACAGCCCCAAATCCTGAAGTCGGGGAAGTGAAGTAAATGAAAGTCATCGCAGGTCTGCTGTTATTCCTAATGTCCGTGAGTGCTTTCGCTCAAGAGTCGCGCATGAAGCTGCCGGCTGAAAAGCCGGTTTCTCTGCTGGCTGCCTATCCTCTGAATTATGAATTGCGCTATGAGCGTGGCAACTCCGGCGATCTGGAAGCCCGGCAGCCGCAGAATTTTTCCCTGGGATATCACCGCAACAGCTACAGCCTTCTGGTGGAGTACGCGAGCTTCACTGATACCACGGGCAACAGCACCTCCAGCATCGAACGCCGTCATCAGGACATGACTGTGTGGGGCCGTTACAATGCCTTAAGCGGGCAGGACGGTGGTATGCGCGGGGTGATCTATTTCGGCGCCGGCCTCGGCGGCTATGAAGAAGAGGTCATCACACGATTCATGACGGACAGTCGTTCTGACAAAACCGGAATGAAAGTGATGGGTGGTCTTTCTGCAGGCCTGGAGCTGTTTATTTTAAGCGCCAGCCAGTTTGGTGTGACGGTCGGCATGGAAGGCCGTGCCTTGGTGGGATCTGATTTTGATCCGAATCCAACTTTGGGTGCTGTTCTGCGCGCGGGCCTGGTGGTTCCGCTATAAAAAAAAGCCCCGTTCTTTCGAACGAGGCTTCCTTAGGAATTTAACTATAAGCGGGTTAACAATTACTCAGTGATCTTTTGCACGATCGCAGAGCCGACTTTCGCTTTGCTCACAAGCTCTGTGCGATAAGCTTGAGCTTCTTTCTGAGTCGCAAACTGGCCAACACTTACGCGGAACCAAGTTTTGCCTTTGATGTTTGCCGGGATATAGAACGCGCTGTAGCCTTTGTTTTTCAGATCAGAAGCCATTTTCTGAGCTTCGGCTTCGTCAGCATAAGAAGCCACTTGCACAGTGAATTTACCCACTGCGAATTGCGCTACGTCTTTAGGAAGGGAGGAAGGCAGACGGTCTTCTTTCGTCGCTGCTTTCTTTTCTGCTGCTTCCAAAGTTGTTGGAGCTTTGCCTGCCGCTACGTTTTTCGCAGCTTCAGATGGTTCGTTGTGCTGGGTTACAGGAGTTTTGTCACCTTTGGTTGGATTCGGTTTGTGAGTCTCAACTTTTGGTTCTTTGGATTCAACTTTTGTTTCAGCGATTTCGCCGTGGTGACCGGCAGGAGCCGCGTGTTCACCGTGAGCTGGTGTTGCTTCGTGTTCAGTTGTTGCCGGAGTCGTTTCGTCAGCCACGAATTCTTCAGCCAGTTTCGCGATTTCTTCATCCGTCATCGCGCCCACTTTGCCTTCAGAAGTCCCGTGTTCAGAAACAGAAGCCACTTCACGCTCTTGGGTGTGAGAGGATTTCTGAGGTTCCAAAGCAGCCAGTTGATGTTGGTTGTCACTGTACTTCTTGCCTACAAATGTACCGATAGAGAAAGACAGCAAAGAAATAAAGAAAACTAAAGCTAGTTTCACCATCACATCCGTTTTAGAACTCATTTTTTCAATCCTCATAATTTTTAAACCCGCTTGAATGCTTAAGTTTCGGGCCCTTCCTTTGGCCCTGCAAACATGTTAGCGTTAATCCTCTGAACTGGTCAATCATCCAAGGGTCCTGCCCGAAGGGGAAAGCGTGGAAAACAGCGTAAAATCAAGGGATTGGAAGCAGGTCTTAGGTCAAGCTATTGAAGCTGTCAACCTGGGCCGCCAAGTGCTTCTCAATTATTTCGGTAACTTAGAGCACGTCGAGGAAAAGTTCCAAGCCGGCCTTGTCAGCGAAGCCGACAAAGAATCAGAAAGAGTCATTGCAGAGCATCTTAGGAAAAATTTTCCGGAAATCGAGTTCCTGGGCGAGGAAACCTTCGCGGCTTCTCACGGAACCGGGACAAAGGTCGCGTGGAGCAAGGCCGGCGCAAACGGGCGCTGGATCTTGGATCCACTGGATGGGACTACAAACTATGTTCATCGTTTTCCGATTTTCTGCATCAGCCTGGGTTTGGAAATTGACGGTCAGATTCAGCTCGCGGTGATTGATGTGCCGATGTTGAATGAAACCTACACCGCGATCCGCGGTCAGGGTGCATTCGTTAATGGCAAGCCTTTGCGAGTCAGCAAGAACACCGAACTGAAGAAAGGCCTGCTGGCGACGGGTTTTGTGTCCGAGCATGAACATGTGATTTCTGAACAGCTAAGAATCTTTGATGACATGGTTCGCAAGTGCCGTGGTGTGCGTCGCCCTGGGGCGGCTGCTTATGATCTGGCACAAGTGGCGCGCGGTGTGTTTGACGGCTATTGGGAGCGCAACATTCAGCCGTGGGATGCGGCTGCAGGAATTTTGCTGGTTGAGGAAGCGGGCGGTGTCGTGCAGACCTACCGTGGTGAGGCCTACACGCCTTATAAGAACTCGATCGTGGCTGGAAATCCCACGATGGTCACAGAGATTCAGAAGGTCCTTGTGCCCCGCCTGAGCGAAGGCACTGATTAATTCTTTTTCTTGGTTGAAACCAGACGGCCTGACTGAGCTTCATCAACCAGAGCCGGGTGGTAGTGATAAATCACACTGCCACCTTTCAACAGCGGAATCAGTTTTTCCGCCATCGACAAAGACAACGCCGGGCAACCCCAGCTTAAACCCAAACGGCCATAAGGCTGTCCGGTCTTTTTATTGACCATATTGATAAAGTCTTCGCCGACATACCACGCGCCATGAACAACGATATCGCGATTGTAGGCCTGATCGTTCGATCTTTGCAGGCCGTACATGCGCAGGGTTTTTCCATAAGAGCCGGTGTACACTTCACCTGTCAGATAAATTCCCAAGGAGGTCTGGCGGGAATCCTTGGTGTTACTGAAGCGATAGGCATAGTTGCCTTCACCACTGCCGATACCGTGAGAGGTATAGTATTTTTCCACGGCTCCATTGCGCAAGTTGATGAAGTAAAAACGTCGCTGGGTGGACGGGGCAGAGTAATCAATGATGACAACGTACTGCGGGCTGTTCAGGGTGACGTACTTGCTGCTGCGGTTGCGTTTTACCTCTTCACAAGGGCGCACACTGGCCGGATCTTTGCCTTCACAGGTGTAAGTGTCCTGTTGAAAGCTGCGGCCCCGGTTTTCATACATGAATTTATTTAAACGATTGACGGCGTCGGCGGGCACGCCCTGGGAGATGATTTTACGATTGATGTCGTCCTGCTGGGCTGCCGAGGCAGAAAAAGCGGTGCAGAAAAGCACTGTTCCCAGAATGTATGGCAAGGTATTTTTCATCAAGGTCCCCTTGTAAATAAGAGACCTTATATTACGCCCTTTTCGGGAAAGAAACTGTCAGAATTTTTGACAGGTATAAAACACAAAAAGGGCGCTCTAGATACGTTTAATTCAAGCGGATACGGAAAGAACCGAAGGTCACCGTTTCGGAGTACTCAATACCGTTGTCAGCTTTCACGTGCTTGCGGGTGCGGATAATAACATCCACGTCCTGTGGGACTTCTCTGGTTTTAAAGAAGGACACAGACTGCTCTTGTACCGCGCCCTGATTCAGGTGCTCAAGGCTGGTTTGCAGCAGAACTTCAGAGTATTTGTTCACCAAAAGCATTTCATAGTTGCTGTAGGTGACTTCTACGTTGGCGCCGTTGGGTGCAACATAGGATTCGCGCGTCGGTGCGGAATCAAGAACCCACTGGGCATTTTGACATTTCACCATGGCTACGCGCAGGGTGGTTTGTTGTTCTTCATCGCTGGAAGAGGCGTTGATCAAAGACAACTGAACAACTTTGGCTTTTGCTTCCGGTGTGCCACGGGAAGAGTCGCAATAAGCAACAGAGCCATCGATAACCTTGTTCAAAGTGATGTCAGCGTGTGCCGCACCAGCAGCCAAAAGCATGGATAGGACAGAAAAAACCAGACGAGCCATGGATACCCCCTTAAAAGTGATCCACTAAATACCACCAAGTGTATGTGCTTTTCAACAAAGGGATAAGTTCCAGAAAAGATTTTTTATTAGGGAGCACAAAGGGAGCGGTTTTTTGCCCGCCAAGGGTGGATATAGGAAAGACAGGGGAGGAGTTGTGGCTCCTCCCTGAAGCCTCAATGGCTGAATTTGTTTTTGATTTCAGCTATTTTATCACCGACTTTGTCGCCCCACTTTTCCATGAAGCCTTTGACTTGGGTGTCATCAATGCCCACGGTGCTCATAGCTTGATGCACGCGTTTGTCGGCTTCTTCTCTGGAGATTCCTGTTTTTGCAGAAACCAGGGTGATCAGTTCGTCGGGATTTTTCATCGCTTTTTTTATTTCTTCGTCAGTCAGATTCAGACCGGCGAATTTCTGTTTCAGGGCGTTTGAAAAGTCCCCGAATTTGTTCTCAAATAACTGCTTGTCCATAACAACTCCTTCCCTCGACCAGAGTCGGGGGCTCAGTGAGACAGCTTGTTTTTGATATCATCGATTTTCGAGTTCACTTTGTCTGCGGCGGATTCCGCTTTTCCCTCGAACTTTCTGTCCATGTTGGTCATGAATTCAGAAACTTGTTTTGACGCTTCCTCTTTGGAAAGTCCGATTTTCTGCTGAACCAAACCGCTTAAGGCTTCCATATTGCCTTTGGTTTTTTGGATGTCGTCGTCGGTCAGGGCACCCCATTTTTTGCGAAGCTCGCCTGATATTTCCTTGATTTTGCCTTGGAAGATATCCTTGTTCATAAGAACCTCCTTAGTCATTGTTGCTACCTTAATGGGGCGCCTGTTTGGCGAAATAGTCAAATTTTCGCGCCAAAACTTTGGCGCCTGTCATAGAATTACTACCCGGCAAACATTCACCACAGGGGCAAAAATTGCCCCAGTTCAAATATGTTGGACCGCAGTCACTGGCCCTCGGCGAAGGTCCTGTTGGCATCCGTGTTGCTTTCAATCTTGATAGGACCACTATGTGGTCATTCATCATGGAGGATGAAGTGGCTGAAGAAAAAGCGGCAGCATCGGATGTATCGTCAGCTCCGAGCGGGGGATCTGGACAAAAGCCTATTCTACTTATTGCCTTGGCGGTCGTTAATATGCTCGTCGTTGCGGGTGTTGGATTCATGCTCTATTCCAACCGCAAGAAAGAAGCGGCAGAACCTAAAATTGAACAAGTGATCAAGGGCGAAGCAGAAGCCCAGCACAAAGAAGCCACTGAAGAAAAAGAGGTCATCGGTAAGGTCGTGCCTCTGGAAACCTTTATTGTGAATCTGGCTGGCTCCAAGGGCCGTAAAGTCGCAAAAGTGAACATGGAGCTGGAAGTGACCGGCAGCCACGTCATGGAGGAACTGGAAAAACGCAAAGCCCAGATCCGCGACATCATTATCATTATTCTATCCAGCAAGACCTACGAGGATGTTTCCTCCAGGGAAGGCAAAGACAGTCTTCGCAGTGAAATCAAGGACACCATCAATTCTTTCCTGGTGCAGGGGAAGATTTCCAACGTGTTCTTCACCGAGTTTATCTATAACTAAGGCAGGACTATGAATCAGGTTCTTTCACAAAGTGAAGTGGATGCTCTGTTAGCCGCGGTCTCTGACGGGGACGTGGGCTCGCCGGAAGCAGCCAAGCCCGAAGCGCAGAACGTCGGCAAGGTCGACGAGCGCAAGATCGTATCCTATGATCTGACCAGCCAGGACCGCATTATTCGTGGCCGACTTCCGCAACTGGAAGTTATCTACGAAAAATTCATGCGTGCCTTCCGCGTGTCTTTGTCATCAGCATTGCGTAAAATCGCCTCCATCACGCTGACTTCCACGGAATTCCTGAAATTCGGGGAGTTCATCAATACACTGCCAATGCCAACGTGCATGTCGGTGCTTCGTTTCGGAAACCTGCGTGGTTCCGCGCTGTTCGTGATCGAAAGCAAGCTGGCTTACGCCCTGGTGGACAGCTTCTTTGGCGGTGCCGACCGTCCTTACACGAAAATCGACGGCAAGGATTTCACCCCGATTGAGCTTTCCATTGTCCAAAAGGTGGTGGGTCTGGCGATCAACGATATGGAAATGGCCTGGGCCTCCATTGAAAAGATCGGCTGTTCTTTCGTTCGTACCGAGGTGAATCCGCAGTTCGTGGGTATCGTGCCTCCAACGGACGTGGTTATTGCCTCCACATTCGACGTTGAGCTTGAAAACGCGACAGGCACGATCTCTATCGTGATTCCTTACGCGACTATTGAACCGATCAAACAAAAACTGCAGACCGGTTTCCAGGTTGAAACCGATCAGACAGACAAAAAGCTTTGGACGGCGATCATCCAGGAACAGCTTCTGGAAACAGACATGGAGATCAAAGTGAACCTGGGCGAAACCGAGATCAAGCTGAAGGATCTTATGAACCTGAAAGTCGGCGATGTGATTCCGCTGGATCAGGATGCCTCAGGAGAGTTCGACGTGGCGGTCGAAGGTGTCAGAAAGTTTAAAGGTTATTACGGAATACATCATGGAACCGTGGCTGTGCAAGTGACCAGACCGGTGGAAAAGTAGGGGGATGAATGAGCGACGATACATTGGATAATCTGGCGGATCAGCTGGTTGCGGAAGCGGCCGGTATGGCTGAATCCAGCGGAAGAAAATCTTCCAGCGAAATGCCTGCACACAAAGACAGAAACCTGAGCCTGATCCTCGACATCCCTTTGAAAGTGTCCGTGGAGCTGGGCCGCACCAAAATGCCGGTGAGCGAGCTGCTGAACCTGACTCAAGGTTCTGTGATCGAGCTGAGCAAACTGGCGGGTGAGCCGATGGAAGTTTATGTGAACGACAAGTTGATCGCCCGCGGTGAAGCCGTGGTGGTGAACGAAAAGTTCGGTGTGCGTTTGACGGATATTATTTCACCTGCTGAGCGCGTAGAGCAGCTCAGATAAGAGGTATGAAAATGCGTTGGTTGCTTTCTTTGATCTTTGTAGTTTCAGTTTCTGCTCACGCGGAAGAGGCGTCGACGCCAACAGCGGCGGCGTCAGAATCCCAGGAGCTTTCTGCGGCGGCAACAGCAGAGCCAAAGGATGTCACTAAAAATGACAACCGCAAAGAGTCCGAGATTCTTCTGAATCTGGAGTCCAACAAGAAAGCGGCCTCTGAGGGCGGTGGCGTCTTCCGTATTCTTTTCACCCTGTCCATGCTGGGTGTGGTGGGTACGGGCGCGTACTTCTTCCTTAGAAAATACAAGATTCCCAAAGCGATGAAACATCAGACGCAGATCAAGGTTTTGCAGCAGCACTACCTGGGTCCGAAGAAAAGTCTGGCGATCGTGCGTGTGGCGGGTGAATCCATCCTGATCGGCGTGACGGATCATAACATCTCCATGATCAAGTCCCTGTCCCTTCTGGATGACGAAGTGCCTGAAGAAGCACCGCAAAGCTTTGGCAAAGTTCTGGGTCAGTCTGCAGCCGCAGACGTGGACTTTACAGACACGGCAGACACAGAAGAAACTCCCGCTCCGCGCAAGCGCAGCGCCAAGGATCTGGATCTGGACGAAGAATTTGCGATCAGTGGAATCAAGGATATCGTTTCCAAACGTCTTAAAGGCATGAGGTCTTTTCAGTGATCAGAAATAAATGGGCTCTTTGGAGTCTGCTTCTTTTGCCTCTGGTATTCTTCTTCGGTTCCAGTGCGTTTGCCCAGGTGACATTGCCGACAATGAATCTGGGATTCAAGACAACCGACAACCCGAACGAGGTTGTGAATGCGGTTAAGTTGATCATGATCATGACGGTGCTGACTCTGGCACCGGCGATCCTGATCATGATGACCGGCTTCACGCGCATTATTATTGTGCTGTCCTTCCTGCGTCAGGCGATGGGCGTGCAGCAGATGCCGCCGAATCAGCTTTTGGTGGGTCTGGCTTTGTTTTTGACTTTCTTCGTGATGCAGCCGGCGTTCAATGAAATGAACACCAACGGCATTCAGCCTTACATGGCGGGCACGATTTCCCAGGATCAGGCGATTGAAAGAACTTTGGCGCCTCTGCGCAAGTTCATGTTCAATCAGACCCGTGATTCTGATCTGGCTTTGTTCATCAAACTTTCCAAAGTTGAAAAACCAAAAACCCGCGCGGATGTTCCGACGATGGTTCTGGTTCCGGCCTTTGTGGTGTCCGAATTGAAAACGGCCTTCCAGATCGGCTTTATCATCTTCCTGCCATTCCTGGTGATCGACATCGTCGCGGCCAGCGTTCTGATGGCGATGGGTATGATGATGCTTCCTCCGGTTGTGATTTCGTTGCCCTTTAAGATCATGCTTTTTGTCCTGGTGGATGGATGGGGTTTGCTCATCGGTTCCATGGTCAAGAGTTTCGGGTGAGGTGAAAGATGACAGATGAATTGGTAATCAGACTGGGACAGGACGCTCTTCGCACGACAGCCATGCTGGCGGCGCCGCTTTTGATCAGCACGCTGGTTGTGGGTTTGGCAGTCAGTATTTTCCAGGCTCTGACTCAGATCAACGAAGCGACTCTGACCTTCATTCCAAAAATGATCGTGGTGGCGGCGGTGTTTATCCTGGCCGGTCCATGGATGATGGATGTGATGAGCTCTTACACTGTGAACCTTTTTGAAAATATTGCCGTGATGGTGAGGGAATAGTGCTGAACTGGAGTACGATGACTGAGGCACAGATTCTGCTGTTTGCGCTGGTTCTTCTGCGCATGATCGCCTATGTCGTTTCCTCCGCGGTTTTTGGCTCTCCCTTGGTGAATACGCCGGTTAAAATCCTGCTTTCTTTGGTTTTAAGCATGGTGATCTTTCCGGTGGTGAAGGTCGGAAACGTCGATTATTCGCTAATTTCCAATGAAATCATTGGTTTGGCGGTCCGTGAACTGATTGTGGGTCTGGCGCTGGGTTTTTTAACCCGGTTGTTCTTCTTCGTGGTCAGTATGACAGGGGACCTGGTTTCCATGAGTATTGGTCTGAGCGCGGCTCAGCTTTACAACCCGATGATGGGTTCCCAGGGTGGGGTGATCGAGCAATTCTATTCTGCGATGGCGACCTTGGTGTTTTTGGCGATCAACGGTCACCACATGCTTATCAGTGCGATCGCGCAAAGCTATGAGCTTGTGCCGGTCAGTTCTTTGGCTTTGAATTTCGGTCCGTTTGCGGAAATCGCCGTATTCGGACAAGTTGCATTTGTGATGGCGATCAAGATGTGTGCCCCGGTCCTGGTGGCAATCCTGATTGCCAATCTGGCTATGGGTATTCTGGGAAGAGCGGTGCCCCAGATCAACGTCCTGGTAACAAGTATGCCAGTGACGATTATGCTGGGTATGGCAGTGGTGTTTATCTGCCTTCCGCTATTGATTATGGAAATGAATGGGGTTGTTGAAATCACAGCTAGCAAACTGTTCGATGTGATGAAACACTTATAGGGTAAGGCTTTTAAGTTCTAGGAAGGAACGAGATGGCTGAAGACAACGGCGAAAAGTCCGAAGAAGCAACGGAAGCGAGACGGGAAGAGTTTCGCAAAAAAGGGAACGTTGCACATACAAAGGAGCTGGGTTCCGCAGTAATGTTACTTGCGGCGGCTGGCGGCGTGTATGCTTTGGGTCGTTTCTTCTTCAAGGAAATGTACGAAGTCTTTCAGCATTCTTTCGGTGATGACATGGTGAAAATGGTGCGTGAGGGGAACTTCACCGAAGCAGCCCAGTACTGCGGTATGAAAGCCATGATCCTGATTGCGCCGGTTCTTTTGTTCGCCGGTATCATCGGTGCAGCCTCTTCCATCGTTCAGATCGGCTTCCTTCAGGTTGAAGACGCCGTTTCCCCTAACTTTGAAAAAGTAAATCCGGTTGAAGGCTTCAAGCGTGTCTTCAGCATGCGTGCTCTTGTTGAAGCTCTGAAATCCATTCTGAAAATGGGCGCCGTGGCCATGGTGCTTTACTTCCTGCTGCGCAGTGAAGTCACTCAGGTTCCTTACATGCTGACTTATTCCATCGACCAGATCATTGCCTATATCGGCGTGATCGTGGTGAAGCTTTTGGGTGGCGTTGGTGCGGTGATGCTGGTGATCGCCGGGGCGGATTACTTCTATCAGCGCTTTGATCTTGAAAAGAAAATGATGATGACCAAACAAGAGGTCAAAGAAGAACACAAGCAGCGCGAGGGTGATCCGATGATCAAATCGCGCATTCGCCGCATTCAGCGTGAAATGGCGAGCAAGCGCATGATGTCCGAGATTCCCAAGGCGGACGTCGTCATCACGAATCCGACCCACATCGCCGTGGTTTTGAAATACACCGACAATCTGCCAGCGCCGCAAATCGTGGCGATGGGCGCTGATCATGTGGCGGAAAAGATCAAGGAAATCGCGCGCGAAAACAATGTGCCTATCGTGGAAAACAAACCACTGGCGCGCACGATCTTCAAAACTTTGAAAATTGGACAGGTTATTCCCCGGGAGCTCTTCGTGGCTGTGGCTGAAGTGCTTTCATACGTTTACCGTTTGCGTAGGAAGAAAAGATAATGGATCAGTTGTTTCAGTTCTTAAAACGATTTGACAAGATCACCAAGAACACGGATTTGTTCATTGCCGTGGGCTTGCTTGCCGTGCTGGCCGTGATGATCATTCCGCTTCCGCCGATGATGCTGGACTTGGCACTGACCTTCTCTTTGGCAATCAGCATCCTGATCCTGCTGGTAAGTATCTATACTGACAGAGCCCTGGATTTCACATCCTTCCCGTCCTTGCTGCTGATGACGACTTTGTTCCGTCTGGCCCTGAACGTGGCCACAACCCGTCTGATTCTGACTCACGGACACGAGGGTGAGCAGGCCGCGGGTCACGTGATCGCTTCCTTTGCGAACTTCGTGGTCGGCGGAAACTATGTGATCGGTTTTGTGATGTTCCTGATTCTGATGATCATCAACTTCATGGTTATCACCAAGGGTTCCGGGCGCGTGGCGGAAGTTGCAGCTCGATTCACCTTGGATGCGATGCCTGGTAAGCAGATGTCCATCGATGCGGAACTGAACTCCGGTCACATCACGGAAGCTGAAGCGCGCAAGCGCCGTAAGCAGGTGGAAGGTGAAGCGGACTTCTACGGCGCGATGGATGGTGCCTCCAAGTTCGTGCGCGGTGATGCCATTGCCGGTATCATCATTACTCTGATCAACGTTATCGGCGGTCTGGGCATCGGTGTGATCCAAAAAGGTCTGGATGTCGGCACAGCCGCAAAATATTACACGATGCTGACGATCGGTGACGGTCTGTTGTCGCAGATTCCGGCGCTTGTGATCTCCACCGCGGCCGGTATCATTGTGACCCGTACTTCCAATTCCGACAAAGATGTCGGTGAAGAGGTGACTGGTCAATTGTTCGTGAAGCCTCGTGCCGTGATGATTTCCGGTGCAGTATTGGTTCTGATGGGGTTGGTGCCGGGCCTTCCGACATTGCCATTCCTGTTCATGGGTGGTGTTCTTTGTGCCACTGCATGGATCATCAAGAAAGCCCGTGCTGAACAGGCCGAAGCTGCCAAAAAGCAGTCCGATGCGGCTTTGTCTGCGCCGAAAAAAGAAAACATCGAAACGATGCTTCCGCTGGATATGGTCGAGCTGGAAGTGGGTTATGGTCTTATCAATATTGTTGAGTCCGATCACAGCGGGGATCTGCTGGAGCGTATCGTCAGCATCCGCAAGCAGTTTGCTTTGGATCTGGGGATCGTTGTTCCAAGCATTCATATCCGCGACAACCTGCAACTGGCGCCGGGCGAATACCGCCTGATGATCAAAGGCAATCGTGTGGGGGGCGGCACTCTTCGTCCGGAAGCCCTGCTGGCAATGGATCCGGGCAACGTGGCCGAGCGTATCGAGGGGATTCCAACGAAGGAACCGGCGTTTGGCCTGGATGCTTTGTGGATTTCGCCTGCGCGTAAAGAAGACGCTGAAATTGCCGGTTACACCGTGGTGGATCTGCCGACGGTCATGGCGACTCATCTTACCGAGATCATCCGCACGCATGCGCATGAACTTCTGGGGCGTCAGGAAGCTTCCACACTTATTGAGAACTTCAAGAAGTCCCATCCAAAAGTGGTTGAAGAGCTTATTCCGGATCTTCTGCCACTGGGATCTGTGGTTCGCGTGCTTCAGAACCTGTTGAAAGAACAGGTTTCCATCCGCGATCTTCTGACCATCTTTGAAACTTTGGCTGACGATGCTCCTCGTACAAAAGACATCGAGGTTCTGACAGAGCAAGTTCGCCGCGGCCTGGCTCGCGGTATCACTGCAAAATACACCACGGATATGGGCAATATTCCGGTGATGACATTGCACCCGCATATTGAAGAGCTGATTGCCAATTCCCTGCTGCAGACAGAGCAAGGGGTTCAGTTGGTTATGGATCCGACGACGGCCCATCGTCTGATCAACGAAATCGCGCGGACGGTGGAACACCATCCGGAAGTGGCCGGTCAGCCGATCCTGCTGACCAGCCCGACATCGCGCCGTCATTTGTATAAGTTAACTTCCCGCTTTATCCCGCAGCTTGTAGTGCTTTCGCACAATGAGTTGTCTTCGGATGCGGATGTGAAATCGGTTGCACTCGTGGAGATGAGCCATGCAGGTTAAGAAATTTGAAGCACGTACCATGAAGGAAGCCCTTGAGATGGTCAAGACCCAGTTGGGTCCTGACGCCATCATCCTGTCGGCCCGTGACAACAACAAAAGCTTCGGCCTTGTCGGGGAAGGCAGTGTGGAAATCACTGCGGCGGTTTCCGAGGAAACCCTGCAAAAAAAGAAGTTTGCTGAATCCCGTCTGCGTGAGCAGGATCGTGTCAGATTCAACAACAGTTCCGCCCGTCAGCAAAAAGAGCTGATCCACAAGATGGTGGAAAAGCATGTGCAAAAGAACACGGCGCCGGCCCCGATCACTCAGCGTCGTTATATCGACATCGAAGATGAGTCTGAATTTGGCCGCCAACAGAAGGTATCTGAAGAGCGAGTGCGCAACGCCGCTCAAAGAGCGTTGAATGCGTTCCAGGAACAAGATGAAATCTTCTCCCGCGGGGGCAATTCGGCGGCACGCAAGCCGGCGGCACCGGCTCCGGCCAAGGCGGCCCCAGCGGCAAGACCGGTGGTTGCGGCGGAAAGCCCGGAAGTGATTGCGCTAAAAAATGAAATTGCCAGCCTGAAACAGGTGATCACGCAGTTCCAGCAGATGCCTCAGACGTTCACGGGTTCACACCCGGGTGCGGACTATGGCATCAACTATGACCTGAGCTTTGTATTCGAAAAACTGACAAAAGCAGGCATGGCTCCGGAAATCGCGGCAGAAATCCTGACCACAGCTCAAGAGACTTTGCCGGCGCTGAAATTGAAGAATAAATCTCTGGTGGAAGCCTATGTGGCCCGCCACGTTTTGGACAATACCAAGATTTCCCAGAATCCGACGCATGGGAAGATCCACTGCTTTGTTGGCCCTGCCGGCAGCGGCAAGACTTCGGCATTGATCAAAATGGCCAGCCAGATGGTGGTGCGTGAAGGCAAGAAAATTGCTCTGTTCACAACCGACACTTTCAAGGTGGGCGCGGCGGATCAGATGAAGATTTATGCTCAGATTCTGAATGTGCCGTTCTCGGTGATTCGCACTCAGAATGACTGGACAAATCTGATGCGCTATCTGGCGAACGTGGACTGCGTGCTGGTCGATTACACAGGTCTTAGCCTTAAGAGCAATGAAGAAATTCAAATGCTGAAAAGCCTGCTGCCACCGGCGGCATTGAATCCGAACATCCATTTGACGTTGTCCACCAATGCCAAAGACAGCGATGCGACCGAGCTGGGTCGTCGTTACTCGGTCCTGGGCTATAAGGATGTGATCTTTACTTCTTTGGACGAATCAACCCAGCATGGAACGATTTACAACTTCATGAAGCGCTTTGATGTGCCATTGCATTCCTTCGGCATCGGGCCGCGTGTGCCTGAGGACTTTGAGTTTGCGACCAAAGAGCGTCTTTTGGATCTGATTTTCAGAATCACGAAATTTAAACAACAGGACTCTGAAGCTGTATGAGAAATTTGAATTCGTTTGATATGCAGCGCACGCGCACGATCAGTATCACGTCTGGCAAAGGCGGGGTGGGGAAGACCACGCTGGTGGCAAACCTGGCTCTGTCTTTAGCGCAAAAAGGCAAAAAGGTGCTGATTCTTGATGGGGACCTGGGGATGGCGAACGTGGACATTCTGTTCGGGGTTCGTCCGGCAGGAAACATGCACGACATTATCGCCGGTCGCAAAGAGATGCGCGACATTCTGATGGAAGTATCCAAGGACGTGTTCCTGATCCCAGGCGGCAGTGGCGTTGTTGAGTTCAATCATCTGAATCATTTCGAAAGAAGAGCCATGGTGGAGGCCGTCAGTGCCTTGCCCCTGGGCTTTGACTATCTGCTGATTGATACCGCTCCGGGCATTGCTGAAAATGTGTTGTTCTTGAACTCGGCTGCGCAGACGGTGTCGGTGGTGATCACGCCGGATCCGGCAAGTTTCGCGGATGCTTATGCGCTGATCAAGGTTCTGCACAAGCAGTACAAGGTCAATCACTTCTCTATCATTTGCAATCAAGTGCGTGATGAACAGGAAGGGCTGGGACTTTACCAGCGCTTCAACGATGTGGTGAACAAGTTCCTCTACATTGGTCTGGATTATTGGGGTTCGGTTCCCAATGACGTGGTTTTGCGAAAAGCAAACCAAATGCAGCGTCTCATCGTGAGACACGATATCAGTGCTGAATCTTCCAAGGCGATTCGTCAAATTTGTAATCAGGTGGAGAAATCCTCCAAACAAATCGAGATCACTGGTGGCATGCAGATGTTCTGGGATCAGGTCGTGGGGAGCGCTTAGGTCCAACTCCACAGTTATGTGAGAATTGGACTTTTAGGGCATGGACCTGTTTGATAACATAGACTTCAAGAGGGAAAATATGGGGAAAAACGCGGCATTGTTGAAGAAGTACAAGGAAGAGCCACGCAAGCTCGCTCCGACGCAAAAAGATGACCTAATCAGAGAATATGCTCCGCTAATTAAGTTCATCGCTCAGAAGATCGCGGTACGACTTCCCTCCAATATCGAGCTGGATGACCTTATTTCCGCAGGTGTCATCGGTTTGATGGATGCGATTGAAAAGTACGACTCCACTCGTGACAATAAGTTCAAAACCTATGCAGAATTCCGCATCCGTGGAGCGATCCTGGATGAACTTCGTGCCCAGGACTGGGTTCCCCGCTCTATCCGTGACAAAGCCAAGCTTCTTGATAAGACCATGGTGCAATTGGAAGCTGATCTGGGTCGTACTCCCTCCGACGAAGAAGTGGCCAAGGCATTGAATGTAAATATTGATGAATTCCATGATCTGGTGAATCAGGTTCGCCCGGTCAGCTTGTTGCCGATCGATCAGGCGACAAGCTTCAGCAATACCGACAAGAAGTCCATTATGGATATTCTTGAAGGTTCTCGCACCAACAGCCCTTTCAATCAGTTGAATGTCAAAAACATCAAGGAAGTTGTGGCTCAGGCAATTGAAGAACTGCCAGAGCGTCAGCGTCTGGTTCTGTCTTTGTATTATTACGAAGACCTGAACCTGAAAGAGATCGGTCAGGTTCTGCGCGTGACCGAGTCCCGCGTGTCCCAGCTTCACGCTCAAGCGGTCGCCCGCCTGCGTGCCAAACTGGCAGCAACCATCGGTGCCGGCGAACTCGAAATCGCTTAACTGGCAGTAATTTCAATTTTCAAAAAATGAAAACTCCCGGAAGAATCCCGGGAGTTTTTTTGTTATGGAACAATTCACGAAGTGGCAGGGTCTTTGCTTAAGGGGTTTGTATAAGCATGAATGCTTATCACAACCACAAGGAGGATACCGTGGGAACAGAAAGAACAAACAGGCCACAACAAGGTGATTTGAATAAAGACAGATCTCAAAGAGAAGAAAGCAGCCGTTTGGAAAGAGAGCGTTCTTCCGAGAGAAGTTCTCAAACATCCCAAAGACCTCAACAAGATAGATCCGACAGAAGAAACAGCAGATAGCCGTTCTCCTTTTGTCTTCGAGCGAGAAGGGGCCTTCCTTAAAACGGGAGGTCCCTTTTTATTTTCCCTTCCTGACATTCATGAAGCGGGGCAAAGTGCCCGTTCAAGCGGGGCGGGATGACCTGTGAGTTCTGACAGCAGACGCGGCTTTTTATGAAAATCCAACCATCGAAGAAATTCATTTTGCGTGACGGGCATCGAAGGAATGAAATGGTTCATAAGGAGGTGCTTATGAAAATCTTAACAGGTCTTTTTCTGCTTCTCCTCGCTTCACCCGTTTCGGCATACGAGGAGTTCAGCGAAGGCAACATCAACGAAGTGTATGTGATCAATGTGACAGACGACACGACAACGCTGGATCGGGACTATTACTATAATTTCGGGCGCACCCGTCTGTTTCAGGATAAGCGGGCAACATTTTATCTGCGCAACAACAGCGGACTTCCGATGTATATCAACGATTTTGATATGAACGGGGACTATGCCTTTGATTATTCCGAGAACTGCCCGCAGATTCTTTTCCGCGGTCAGCAGTGCCGCATTCGTGTGTTCTTTGAACCACGCAGCCTCGGAGTGCATCGAGCTGATTTGGAGATAGAGCTGACTCCGCAGGAGGACATCGTCCTGCATTTGCGCGGACGTGGCGTGCTGAACTATTAAAAGGAAAGACGCCTATTCCGAGGCGTCTTCTTCCATCTTGGCTTTGATTTTTTTCATCAGGCGGGCCTCCATCTGACGGACGGCCTCGCGGGTGATGCCGTGCTTTTCGCCGATCTCCTGCAGGGTCAGTGGATCGTCATTCAGAATACGTTCATCCAGAATGATCTTCTCGCGTTCGGAAAGCTCCGGACGGATCTCTTCGATCTTTTGCTTCAGAATTTCCAGTTGTTCATTGTGGGCCATGGCTTCATCCAGCGGCTGGTCCGAAGGTCCGCGCTGCAGGTCCCCCAGGGTCGTACCGGAATCTTCATCCACCGGGCGGTCCAGGCTGACATCGCGACCGGACATGCGCAGGGTCATGTCGCGCACTTCGTCCTCGGGAATGCCCAGACGGCTGCTGATCAGGCCAATATTGGGTTCAATACCCATGGCATCCAGAGCCTCTTTTTCTTTTTGCAGCTGATAGAACAATTTGCGCTGGTTCTGCGTGGTTCCGATGCGCACCAAAGAATACTGGCGCATTAAAAATTCCTGGATGTATCCACGAATCCACCATACCGCATAGGTGATCAGACGAGCACCTTTGTACGGATTGAACTCGCGCACCGCATGCATCAGGCCGACGTTACCCTCTTGGATCAGGTCGATCATTTTCGAACCGAACTTGGAATACTCGGCGGCGACCTTCACCACAAAACGCAGGTTGGCTTTCACCAGGGCCTGGGCTGCTTCGGGGTCTTTGCTTTCAAAGTATTTTTTGGCCAGGGCCATTTCTTCTTCCCGGGTCAGAACCTTGTAGCGACGGATCTCGTTCAGATACATCACCAAAGGATCGGCCGAAGTCAGGGCCTTGGAGGTGTCGGCGACCGCAAGGGTTTTGGTGTCTTCCTCCACGTCGGGAAGTTCGTCTTCGATGCTGGGGACGGCGTAGGCTTTTTCGGCCTCTTCGTGCGAGCGAAGTTCGTCGCTGTGTGCGTCTTCCACCAGCTCGGCCACGACTGATTTTGATTCAGTGGGGGCGGGCTTGGTGTTTTTCCCAGACGCAGACTTGCCCGCAGGCTTCTTGGCAGAAGCCGTCTTGGACGGGGACTTGGTCTTAGGGGTGGAAGGGCTTTTTGCTTTCGTTTTCGCCATAAGCTCAACTAGCCAAGGTATTTAGCCAGTTTCCTTTGCAGAGTCTCGGTGACTTTACCTTTGAAGGGAGTCAGCATCAACGGCAGATCCACGGTGACAGAGACTTTGCTCCCTGCGCCAGCCGCCGCAACCGTCATATCCGCTTTAAACTGGGATCCCTTGAGATTGGCGCACTTGGTGCCGTCATCAAAAGAGCACTGAATTTTTGGGTCAAAGCGTCGAATATCCTGATCATTCGAGAGGAATTCTTTGATCTTCTTATAGGCTTCTTCCGCAGAATGGCTACTAGAATGATCAATCGTAAACTTGGGCATCGGATATCTCCTTATTTCTGTTTTGAAATTATAGGGGGAAATGCTTGGTAAATGAAGCAGAATGGCTGGGTCTGGGGGGACTCTCTTAAGGTTCTGTTATGGAGAGTATAAGAATATGGTTTTTGACTGCAATGGCACAATATGTAAATCTGGGGCCCACGAACAAGGTAGACATATGAAGTTTGTTAAAGAGCTAAAAAGAACACATTATTGCGGAAGTCTGGGCGTTTCCCAGGCAGGTCAAAAAGTTGTACTGATGGGTTGGGTCGATGTTCGACGTGACCACGGCAGCCTGGTATTCATCGATTTGCGCGACCGTGAAGGCATTGTTCAGGTTGTTCTGGATCCAAATAAAGCCGAGACCGCTTCTTCAAAAAATCTGCGCGGTGAATTTGTTCTGGCCGTGGAGGGTGTGGTTCGTGCCCGTCCGGACGGCATGAAGAATGCGAAAATCAAAACTGGTGAAGTGGAAGTCGAAGCAATCCGCTGCGAGATTCTGAATGAATCCGCCGTGCCGCCATTCCAGGTCAGTGACACGAACGTGAACGAAATGCTGCGTTTGAAATACCGCTATCTGGATCTGCGCAGCCCACGTCTGTCCAATCATCTGATCACCCGTCACAAGGTGGCTCAGTTGGTTCGTCGTTTCCTTTCAGACAACGGATTCCTGGAGGTTGAAACTCCGATCCTTTACAAATCCACTCCGGAAGGCGCTCGTGACTATCTTGTTCCTTCCCGTGTGAACCCGGGCCATTTCTATGCGCTTCCTCAGTCACCGCAGACTTTGAAACAGCTTTTGATGATTTCTGGTTACGACAGATACTTCCAGATCGCCCGCTGCTTCCGTGACGAAGATTTGCGTGCGGACCGTCAGCCGGAATTCTCCCAGATCGATATGGAGATGTCCTACATCGATCAGGAAGACATCATGGAGATGAACGAAAAACTTTTGCGCACGATTTGGAAAGAGATCAAAGGCATCGACGTGGGCGCCATCCCGCGCATGACTTATCAGGAAGCGATGGACCGATACGGCATCGACAAACCAGACACGCGTTTCGGGGTTGAGATCAAGGATCTGAAATCCATCGTGACGGGTTCTGGCTTCAAGGTCTTTGATGATGTTCTGGCTCGTGGCGGGATCGTTCGTGGTATTGCGGCTCCGAAAGGCGGCAGCTATTCCCGTGGTCAGTTGGATAAACTGACGGACATGGCGAAACGCGCGGGCGCTAAAGGTCTTGTGTGGATCAAATCAGAAGCTGATGGCACGCTGTCTTCTTCTGTTTCCAAATTCTTCAGCCCTGAAAAACTGGCTGAAATGTTCAAGGCCTGCGGCGGTGAAACCGGTGACTGTGCTTTGGTTGTTGCGGATGATTACGACACCGCTTGTGCGGCATTGTCCACGTTGCGTTTGCACCTGGGCCGTGAGTTGAATCTGATCGACAACAGCAAATACAAATTCCTGTGGGTTGTGGACTTCCCGTTGCTTGAGTACTCTCCGGATGAAAAGCGCTGGGTGGCTCGTCACCATCCGTTCACATCCCCGAAGGATGAGTTCGCGCAGGATCTGGTGAACAACAACGAAGCCGCTTACGGCAAGATGCTGGCGAAAGCCTACGACCTTGTGTGCAACGGTTACGAAATGGGTGGCGGAAGTATCCGTATCTATCGCAATGAAATTCAGCAGGCGATGTTCCGTCTGTTGGGCATGAGCGAGGAGGAAACTCAGCACAAGTTCGGCTTCTTCCTGGAGGCTTTGAAATACGGAACTCCTCCGCACGGTGGTATCGCGTGGGGTATGGACCGTCTGGTGATGCTGCTTTGTGAAACAGATGCGATCCGTGAAGTGATTGCGTTCCCGAAAACCGCGAAAGCAACAGACTTGATGTCTGACTGCCCAAGCGAGGTGAATCGCGATCAACTGGCGGAAGTCGGTGTTCGTCTGAGCACTCTGGCGGAAAAACATCTGGAAGATCTGAAAAAGAGCTAAAAGATAAAAAACAAAAGCCCGGGATGGAGACATTCCGGGCTTTTTTTATTTCTAAATGACGTCAATTATTCCAGTGCGGATTCAACGGTGATAGGGCCTTCGACCGTTTGCACCTGAATGCGTCCCACTTCTGTCGGCTCCACGCCAGCCACAGGCTCTTGCTTTAAAGAGTTGTCGATAGGTCCTGAGATCGACTGCAGATCCAGCTCGTACAGGGTTGTTGGCGGCAGGCGCAGGGTCACATGTCCTTCGCGGGTTTCAATGCGGATCTGTTTCTTGAAAGTCTCAGGGACGTAAACTTCGGCTTTCAGGTGCGAATCGGTGGACTTGCTCAGTTCCTGTCCATTGACGTTCATCTGAATCCAATGACTGGCCAACGGCTCCAGAAGCTCCAGGTGCAGGCGGGATTGTTCCGCAGTTTGCTGGATGTAGCGGCCTTCTTCAAAGCGCGGCACTTTTCCAGACAGACGGATTTTCAGGGTGCTGCCACTGTAGGTGCGCAGATCGACATCCACGGTGCGGGATGAAATCAGAATCTCGTCCATGCCCTGCAGGAAAAATTCCTCGTTTTCTTCATGGGTCTGACCTTGCAAAAAACGATCGGCGACGGAATTGAAGGCATTAAAGACAGTTCCCGGGTTATTAAAGACATAACCCATCAGCAACATCAAAGAGCCAGCAAGAATAAAGAATAATGCCGCAGCGGCAAGCAGGAGCTTCTTTAACATGCGAAGAAACTAACACATTGAAAAAGCAATTGAAACGTATTTGAATTGAACAAGGCCGGTGAAAGGGGTTCCCATGCAGCGCATTTTGCCAGAAACAGATCTTGAAAAAAAATTGATGTCTTTGGGTGCGCCGTTTATCGAGGAAAATCAAGTTCTTGATGAGCTGTTTCAAGTTGTCGGGTCTGATTTGGAAGAGGGCAAGGAACTTTCCCCCGAAATTCGCGAACAGGTGATGGATGAAATCGGCGAGTACTTCTTTCGCCTGGATATGAATTATGGCCCCGACATCAAACTTGATTGCCTGGCGATCCTGGAGGAGTTCTGGGGAGTGGCCGACCGGGAAACCTGCCAGAAGAGTCTTGAAAACATCCGCACTCAAGGTCACCGCACCAAGTTCAACGTTCTAAGATCCGCTTTGCCGTCTGATGGCAGCATCGACGCGGTTTCCATGGAAAAGTTCCGCCAGATCTTCCGCTTCGATCTGGAAGAAGGGCAGGAACTGCAAATGAGCGACGCGGATTACAGCAAGCTGGCGTTGTGGGTTCAGCGCACAAACAAATATCTAAAGGAACCCGGAATCCTGGCCTGGGATGCTTCCCGCTATATTCACCTGGTGCGACTGAGCTTCGTGGCCGGGCACCTTTCAGATATTCAGGCCTGGTCCGAAATTCTGAAGCTGGCGCCTTTGATTGAAGGGCGATTTTCAAACTGGATGGATTTTTCCCAAAGCCTCCTGATCGGGCGCACGTTCTGGTCGGGTTCGGATGATCCACGCGTAAAATCCATCTGCGAAAAGCTTCTGGGGCATCCGGCAAGCCCTTGGCAGTTTATAAGCTGGTCCTAGGTCCAGAATTCCGGATTCTGTCTCAAGTTTATACGTTCGATTCCGATACGTTTTCCATCAAGTGAAGACCAGGATGGACTTCATGGATACACACGGAGGTGTGATATGGAAAAAATCAGCGGAATCCTTCCAGCAACGGCAAGGACTCGAGCGGTAGACACTTCGGCTTCCCAGCCAGCCCGTCCCGGAGCTTTGGCCTTGGGGCGACCAATGGGAAAGAACTCCCTGGGTGATCGCATCACGTTGAGCAAACAGATGGAAGAAATGCGGGCAACCGGAAACCTTCCTGAACAACAACCGCAGCCGGAGGCCTCTCCCGTATATAAAAGACCGGCTGGCGAGACGAACAAGCTGAAGGTGATTGAAGACCTGAATCAAAAGTTCTTCAATAATCCGAAATCGGTGGCCCGCGAAGGCGACCAGACGAAATCGGAAGAAACCTTCACCAAAGCAACCGAGAACGAAGGACTGTTCTTTGTTGAAAAAGACCTGCGCGCACCGGAGCAAGCTCCACTGAAGCCGCAGACCGACACCACAAAAGTTGTAGCTTAAATCTCAAAAACCCGGACGGCGCCCCTCGCTTTCCGGGTTTTTACTTTTCCTGCTCCAGCAGAAATCCTGTCTCTTCCAGGGAAGTGATTCGATAGACGCCCTTCAGGCGGCGCGAACCGTCGGGTTTTCTTTCCGCCACAATCACATAATCCAAAGACATTTGAATCAGCCTGCGAATCGCAGAAAGACTCCATTGCGGGGCCCCCATCTGAATCAGCATTTCTAAACGGATCAGCGCTTGGCCCGCATCCTGCGCGTGCAAAGTGCCAAAGCTGCCACTGTGACCTGTGGCCAAGGCCATTAAAAAGTCCTTGGCTTCAGCGCCGCGCACTTCGCCCATGACCATGCGATCAGGCCGCAGGCGCAAAGATCGTCGCACCAATTGCGCCTGATCGACGGAAGGTAAAACCCCTTGGGGGTCTTCGCGGGTCAAAAGTTTCAAGCTGGCTTTGTTGGGAAGGGAGATCTCAGACGTGTCTTCGATCACAACCAGGCGCTCGTTTTCTGGCATCAGATTCAAAAACGAATTTAACACCGAAGTTTTTCCTGATCCGGTCGGGCCCACCACCAGAAAATTTTTACGACGCTTTACCAATTCTGCAAAAAACGGCAGACAGTCTGTCGGGCACCACTGATGTTCGGCCAGACGGGCAAAGCTCCAGGGGTTCTTCGGGTGACGGCGCAAAGTCACGTGGGGATGCGTCTGTGTCAGTTCCGCTCCAATCAGGCTTAAGCGAAAGTCCCCAAAGCGGCCGTCGGCACAGGGAAATTCAGTGGTGATGTGAGCCTGGGCGGCGTGGCTTAAACGATCCAAAAAATTGCGATAGCTGGTTTCAGAGAAAAAACAGTCGGGATGCTTTTGCAGGTGGCCGCTTCTTTCAAGCCAGATGGCCGAAGGACCATTGATCAGAATCTCGGTGATGCTTTCATCGGTTAGCAGGCTGTCAAGGGGTCCCCAGGCGTGCATTTCATTTTGCACCCGTGTTCGCACCTCGGGTGCGGCTGAGGCCGTGTGCAGTTCCAGAATCTGTTCAATGCGCTGAGAACGCAGTTTATGCTGTTCTTCGGAACTGAGCAGGAACTCATTCAACGGCAGCTTCAGAATGTCTTCGTGAATCCGGTCATGGAGGTGTTTGGCTTCGCTCATCATAGACGACGACCCTGCAAAGTGTTCAAGTGGTGGGGCATCGGATTTTCCTCGCCCTCGCGCAGGATGGAAGGGCGGACGAAGATCACAAGCTCCGAGCGGTTTTCCTTAAAGTCTTTGCTTGAAAACAACGCCCCCACCACCGGCAGGCGAGAAAGCAAGGGTAGTCCCTCAGAACTTTTCCCATCTTCACTTTTAAGAAGTCCCGACAGCGCAATGGTCTGCGGTCGGGTCAGATCAAAGTGACTGGAAACCCGGTTGGTTAAAATTCCGGGAACGTCATCGACCTTGCGCGAATCATCCACGGTGGAAATTTCGGTTTCAATTGAGATGCTCATACGTCCGGCGGCGTCCGCTTTGGGTTTGACCCGCAACAAGATCCCGTAGCGCTTCCACACGATGTCCTGCATTTTATAATTCATAATCTTGATAGGGAATTCGCCACCGGCCAAGAACTCGGCCTCTTTGCCGCTGCGGCAAAGGATGTTCGGGCTGGCCAGAATTTTCCCGTGGCCTTGAGCCTCCAAGGCGGTCAAGTTAAAAGGAAGCTCATCCCTTTCCCAAACTCCGTCAGGCATAAGCTTTGCGGAATAACCCGCCGGCGGGCGCAATCCATACTTCAGGGAAAAGTCCTTTTTGATTTCAGCCACGGTGATCTGCACTTTGATGGTCGGTGCGACATCCAGACTGGTTTCATCTTTTAAAAGACCGACCCCGTAGGGCATCAATAGCTTGCTGTATTTTTTGAATGTTTGATCCGTACCGCTGACCCGGATTTCCAGGGCGGGTTCATAGATCAGTGTCTGGGGTGGCAGGTGAGCTTGGTAAAACAAGTCACTGAAGTGTTCCTGGGCTTGTTGCTGCAAGGAAGCGGTCATCCGTGCCCGCATTTGATAGTTCAGACTTTTTGAGCGCATGTATTCTGCCAGATGAATCCAATCCTGCAGGCGATACAGTTGGCCTTCAATCAAAAGATCGCCTTCGCTTAAAGACGCACGCAGGCCCACACGGGATTTCAAATAGACACTCAGATCCTGAAAAGAGTCTTTCTTGGACGGATGCAAAACCTGCACGCTGTAAAGGGCCGATCCCACTTTGACTGTGGTCACGCCTTCGCGGCGGCCGACCAAGTTCAGTTTGCTGCTCTGGCCTTCGGCGGTCAGGATTTCGCGGTCTTGAATCCACACACGATCCTGCCCTTGCAAGGGGACGGATTTTTGTTCACCGAGTCCCAGCACCAGCGCGGTCTGAGAGTAGGCAGGAAAAGAAATAAGCATCAGGAAAAACAACAACGTTTTCATGAGCGGGCTTTAAAGCAAAGCCCGTGCAGAGTTCTTGGCAGGATAGAGCGGGGTCAGGGTCGGGAGCCGGACACCCTAGCCCAGGGGCAGTTCGAAGAACACCATCACTCCCTGCGCCGTGTTTTTAAACTGCAGGTGGGATTGGTGTGATTTCAAAATGGACTGACAGATGGTCAAACCTAAGCCCGTGCCGGTGGAGTGGTGCATGACGTCCTCATCAATAAAGAAGGGCTTCATGATTTTATCCACCACAGACGTAGGCAGGTGCGGGCCGATGTTGGAAACCACAAAGCGCAGGTTCGTGCCGCTTTTCATGCTTTCCACGTGGATCTCGCTGCCATCGGTTCCGAATTTGGCGGCATTGTGAATCAGTCGCAGCATGACTTGTTTGATCAGGCGCACATCGGCAGTGACGGCCAAGGGTTCCAGTTTGCTGACCAGCTTTTGTTGCTTTTTATTCATCAGTTCCTGCACCTCTTTGCTGACGGCTTCGTCAAACTGGGTGAAGGCCACTTGCTGCATGTCTATTTTAAGTTGGTTGGTTTCAGCACGGACCACCAGCAGAACATCTTCGACCAGGGTCTTAAGGCGCTCGGCGCTGCGGGTGATACGATTCACCATCAGCTTGTCTTCATCATTCAGTTTGGATTCCGCCAGCAGGGAAGAAAAGCTTAAGATGGAAGTCAGCGGAGTTTTTAATTCATGATTGATCAGAATCATGAAATTGGATTTGGCGACATCCAGGCTTTTGAGTTCTTCCAAGGCGCGCGCCAGTTCCTGATTTTTTTGCTTCAGTTCCTGTCCCAGGGAATAGCGTTCAATCGCATGATCCACGGTGTTGGTCAGGTCCACCGGGTCCCAGGGTTTAGTCAGATAACGGAAAATCTGACCTTTATTCACAGCGCTGATCACGGATTCAAGATCGGTGTAGCCGGTCAGTAGAATGCGCACAGTCTCAGGGTGAGACGTCAGGGTCTTTTCCAGAAATTCCACGCCGGTCATTTCCGGCATGCGCTGATCGGTGATGATAAGGGCGACCGGGCCCGGATGTTCGTCCAGCACAGCCAGAGCCTCTTTCCCGGAGGTGGCCTTTAAGACGTTGTATTTCTTTCGGAACAGGCGTTCCAGGGCGTCAACATTATCCACTTCGTCGTCGACACACAAAATTGTGCTTTTCATCATATGAGGTAGTGTAGGAGCTGGAAATTGCCAGTGCAAAGGATTTCAAGCTGGTCCAACGTACCGTCCGGGTCGAGTCCTGCCAAATGTGAGAAATATGCTGGTCGACAGTCCAGATTCATAATCTTTCAACATTTAGACCGGGAATGCATCAAGTTGAAGCGCTATTCTGACGAAGAGTGGAACGATAGAAGTTTTTTTATTCCTTTTCAGGAGATCGTGTATGAAGTTTTGGATGCGCATTGCAGCTCTTTTCACCTTGGTGATGAGCTTTGCAGCTGGTGCCCAAGCCCAAATGTGGGGCACAGGTATGTACGGTGGGATGCAAGCCTGCCCGTATGATTACTCTGCTGGTGCCGGTTCTTCCAGCTATCTAGATGAAATCAAAGAAGCTCAGGCTGAAATCAGCGAAGCACAAAAGCAGCTTCGTGCAAAACAATCTGAATTGAAGAAGATCGACAGATCCCTGACTCGTTCCCGTAAAGATGTCGAAGACGTGGTTTCTGAAGACTATACAGAACTGATGTTTGAGCACATCGAGAACAACGTCAGCTGCAAAGAGTACAAAGGCATGGGCGCGAGTGATGAGTTCATCGCTCAAGGTCAGGAAGGTGATGCTTCCGTTCAAGCTGGCGGCACCCGTGAAGTTCACGGTTTCAGCATCCAGGAATGGGCGCGCGTTTGTGATCCGAATAAAAACGGTTCTGTTTCCGGCACGGTTTGCTCCACTCCAAAATTCCGTCAAAGTGAAAAAGGTCGTGCAACGACTGAAGATTGTAAAAAAGGTCTTTCTGACTACAAGAAGGGTTATTCTCAAAGAAACAAGGTCACTCGTGAAATTGATGCTTTGAAAAACCTGATCGAAAACAGAAAAGAAGACATCAAGATCGCGAAGGAAGATTACGCTGATGAACAGCGTGAACGTCGTCGTGAGATTTCTGAAGGTGGCGTGTGCGTTGACTGTATCGCCTCCGGCTCCGGTTACCAGTATCAGAAACCAGAAACAAACTGGGGTTCTGTGATCGGGAACTTCGCATTGGGTGGTCTTTCCATCCTTGCTGGTTACAAAACAAATCAAATGATTGCTGATGCGAACTCCAACATCGGTTGGCCGACAGACCCTTGGGCTTCCATGGGCTACGGTTACGGTTTGGGCGCAATCGGTACCGGTATCGGCCAGATGGTCGGTGGCGGCAGTGGTATCTATGGCTCTATTGGTGGTGGTATCGGTGCGGGTGCATTTGGTTGTGCCGGCAATAACGGTGGCGCTTACGGTATGATGGGTCCTTACGGTGGCATGAACGGTAATGGTATGTGGGGTAACCCATATGCGATGGCCGGCCTTGGTATGGGCGGCATGAGTGGCGGTATCTATATGCCAGGGATGGGTCCTTGGGGTATGGCCGGTCCATGGGGCATGGGTGGTCCATATGGCGGCATGGGTGCCATGATCGGCGGTATGGCCGGTGGCATGATGGGCGCTTACCCAGGTGCGATGATGGGTGGTATGGCTGGAATGGGTGGCATGATGGGTGCTTATCCAGGCGCAATGATGGGCGGCATGGCCGGCATGATGGGCGCGTATCCAGGTGGCATGATGGGCATGGGCGCATTGGCTAGTGGAATTATCGGAGCTTACCCAGGTGCTATGATGGGTGGCGGTATGATGGGTGCTTACCCAGGCGCGATGATGGGCGGCATGGCCGGCATGATGGGCGCATATCCGGGTGCAATGGTTGGCGGTATCGGCGGTGGTATTATGGGTGCATACCCTGGTGCTATGATGGGCGGTATGGCTGGCATGATGGGAGCTTATCCAGGTGGTATGATGGGTATGGGCGCGATGGCTGGCGGCATGGCTGGCATGATGGGCGCATATCCGGGTGCGATGGTCGGCGGTTTGGCTGGCGGCATGATGGGTGCTTACCCTGGCGCTTTGATGGGCGGCATGGGTGGTATGGCCGGAATGATGGGCGCATATCCTGGTGGCATGATGGGCATGGGCGCAATGGCCGGCGGTATGGCTGGTATGGGCGGCATGGCCGGTGGCATGGCGGGAAGCCTTGGCATGCTTCAGATGCAGCAGCAGATGATGCAGATGCAAATGCAACAGTATCAACAGTACATCCAACAGCAGCAGTCTTACATGCAACAGCAGGTTCAAAGACAGCAGGTTGTGGCAAGCTTGCAGCAGGAACTTTATGGATTGTTGTATAGAATCCAGCAGGTTCAATACGGTGTAGGCGGCGTGGGTGGCTCTATCGGTATTGGTATCGGTGGCGGCACAGGTATCGGTCCAACGCCAATTGGTGGTGGTATCGGCGGTCCTCAGCCAATCCCGGTTCCGGGTACAGGCGGGACGACAGGTCCGGCTCCAATCCCTTCTGCCCGCTAAATAACAAATTAAACAGTTAAATAAACTAAGGCCTTCTGCTAAAACAGAGGGCCTTATGCTTTTTAAAATCCCGCGTCTTTACGACAGTCACGTTCACTTTATCGCCACGGGCGAATTCGCTTCGGGGCTTCGTCTGGAATCGATCACATCCCTGCAGGATCTGCAGAATCTGGATCGCACCAAGCCGGGATATTATCGTCAGCACTGGCTGGTGGGGTTTGGCTGGGATGAGCGCCAATGGCCCGCGCACGAACAGCCACACAAGGATCTTCTGGATAAAGTTTTTCCCGATATTCCCGTTTACTTTGCCCGCATGGATGGACACAGCAGTTGGTTGAATTCCGCCGCCCTTAAAGAAATGGGCTTGGAGTCCGCCACTGGCATTCTGATGGAAAAAGATCATCTGCGTGCCTGGGATCAGTTGCCGTCGTTCTCTAAGTCCCAGCAACGATCCAATATCCTGCAAGCCTGCCGCACGTTCAATGCCGCAGGCTTCACCCATGTTCGTGACTTGAGCTGCACCGAATCCCTGTGGAATATGCTATGTGAGGTCGCCGATGCCGGAGATCTGACTTTGGCGATCGAGGAAAATTTCACCTCGCACGACATGAATGACTTTGATTCGATGTTGACTGCGGCCCTGGCGGCAAAAAAGCAGGATCGTCCTTTGCTTCGTTCCAAAGGCATCAAGGTTTTCTACGATGGTTCGCTGGGGTCTGAGACGGCTCTGCTCAGTCGACCTTACAACGGCGAGCGTTCTGGCAATCAGGGACGCATTCTTTGGGATATCGCTGATATTGAAACGATGATGAAACGCACCTGGGCTGCGGGGCTTGAGTTTTCAGTTCACACCATTGGTGATGAAGCTGCCCATCACATTGTGCAGGCCGCACGCAAGATTTCCGCGCAAGGGGCCGTAGGGCGTTTGAATTTGGAGCACGCGCAGATCCTGCGCCCGGAAACCATTCAGATGATGAAGCCCTTGCATGTGCGCTGTCATATGCAGCCATGTCATTGGCTGAGCGACCGGGTGTGGTTGATGGAAAAGCTGCGAGAACTTTACCCGTATGTCTTCCCTTGGGAGGCCCTGCGCCTGGCGCAGATTCCGATTTCTTTTGGTTGTGACAGCCCGGTGGAGCCATCGTCTTTCTGGCGCAACTATCTGGCTTTGGAAGAAAGCCCTCAGGCTCGCATTCGCAAATTCAATGGCGACATCACTGTGGTGCATGCGCATCCGGATAAAACTTTTGCACCGGACTGTCATTCCGTGATCGAAGACGGCGTGGTGAAAGAAGTCGTCTTTAACGGCAAGAGGATTATTTAAACGACGGCTTGTCGATAATGATCTTTTTGTCCTTCAGGGCATAGATACCGCCACCCACCAGGATCGCGGCTGTCGGGATCAGCCATTTCTTATTTCTTTGCACCCAGCTTTTTTCAGTTTCTTCATCGGCTTGATTTGTTGCCTGCACACAACTGGGGGTGAAAAACACCCGGGCCTGCAGGGACAGGCTGATGTCGTCGATCTGGGATTGAAATCCGCCACAGCCGCCCTCCACCAGTGCTTGCGCGTGATTTGCCTGCTGCAAAAGCTGCGCGAAGGTTCCATAGAAACTCACGGCGGTGTGAGAGTCAGAAATCAATGTGAAGTGATATGCGGCCTCGGGCACCAGTCGTAAGTGCCTATTTTCTTCCAGAGGGATGATCTGACTTTCCACGGCCAGCGCCTTCATCCACGGATTTAATTTTTTTAGATTTTCCAATGATACCGATTCGACCCGGCAAGCCGTGGGGCTGGATTCATCCTGCAGCAGGCTGAACTTGCAGTGCAAAGTCTTCACAGAACTTTCGATTTGCGGCGAGGTCTTCCCACTTTGCCATTTCAAAGTCAGATCCCGCAGAAATTGCAGACTGAGTGCTGAAAGGGCGGATTGTTGATTCAGTCGATTCAAAGTTTCAAGTCCCTGAGGGATTTCCGTGATGGACAGGTCCGCCAGAGAAAACATTTGTTGTTCTTGTTCCGGGGCTTGTTGCAGTTTTTCAATTTGCACGTCGCCATAAGAACGGGTCGTTGGGTTTTCCTGCAAAAACTTTTTAAACTCGGCCGGAGACGCCGACGGGGCTTGAATCAGCACTTGCGCTTTGGTGCTGGTTGCCAGAAGTAAAATCAAAATCCATCAACGGGGTTTTCATTTTTTCTCCTAGTTTTGATATTCGATACGCACAGCTTTGCGGGGGGCGGAAGCGGGGGTGACGCTGTTACCGCGCGCCTCAGGATTTTGAACGACGGCAATAAAGGGACCATTAAAGCTGAGCAGTCGTGGACTTTCGGTGTCTTTCACCAGCACGGCATATTGTTGGGGATTTAGCGGAGCGCGCAGAAGTTTCAACTTGCTTCCCACTTTCAATCCGCCTTTTTGGGTGTCATTGCTGGCCAGATAAAGATCCACGACGCCACCCATGTCACCAACGAGGGATGCGAGCGATTCTGCATTGGCGATTTCGATTGGCACCAGTACATGGCCTGCCGGGATATAAGTGTCAACCGATGCCGGGGCCGCCACGGTTTCCAGTGGATCTTGTTCAGACTTGGAGGGGCTGCTGATAAAGGCGATCAGGCCGATGACCAGAAAGCCCGCCAGAGGCCAGTTACTTTTTAGATTTGAAACGGTCTTTTGAAACATAAGACTTCTCTTTTGTGAATTGGTGACGTTGTTGCGCGGATTTAAGTTTTGAAAGATGTGAAAAGGCCGCGAAGAAAATCAGCAGCACCAGGGCCATCACCAGACAGACTTCAATGAGTATCTGCCCTTTGTTATTTGGGTTTTCCATCGCAAGGATCCTTTGGTCAAAGTAACGGCGCAGGCTTTTTCAAAGCCGAAATCCGCCTTCAGGAAATTGGAAAGGGGCGGGCGCAGCGCGATCCGGTACTGCCAGCGTTGCGCCAAAGCCTGACGAACTTCAAAGTCAGGCTCAGGGCTGTATGTCGGCGCCGTGTCCGGGAAATCCGGACGGACCGCCAGGCGGGGAATGGGCTCATTTTCAATCTGAGTTTTAATCGTCAGGAAATTCAGACGTGTCTGGTTTTCCCGGTGGGCGCGGTAAAGCTGGGTGCGGGTGGAGCTGTGGCTGCGTTGAAGCTGCAGGTTGCTTTGCTGGATGAGTTGTTTTTGTTGGGCATCCAGGGCCAGGCGCCAGGTTTGAACTTGCAGCACGCGGGCCTCCGCCAGAGTGATTAAGTAGGGATTCTGTGCTGAGTATGCCATTTTCCGTTGAGTTAGGGCTTTACCCCATTGAACTTTTAACTTGATGGCTTCGGAATTCAGCGACAGCAGCTTTTCTAGATGGGGACGAACCTTTTCTTGTCCTTGAAGGCCCTCACTGCGACAAGTGTGTTTCATCGCCAGATCCAGTTGCAGAAAGCCCATCATTGCAGCGACCAGAAACAGTCCGGACACCAGTATCGGCAGTAAAGCCAGAATAAGAATAGCGGCAAAGCCCTGCTGGTTGCGCATGCGGGGGCCTTTCTTACAGCCGCAGTTCTTTTGAAATTTGGATTTCCGGTTGCAACGCAATTTCGATGCGTCCGGTGCTGCCCGAGAGCGATTTGTTCAGACGGACATTCAGGCGGGTGTTCTTAAACATCAGCTTTTGCAGATTCTTTTCCAGATGGTTTTTACAGGTGGAAACTTGAACGGATTCCGCACAGATCAGGGCTTCATGCAGTTGATGATCGGCATAATAGAAAACCAGCGTGCGATAGAATAGAAATGCCAGTGCCGTGCCGGTGGCTAACAGGAGCGGCAGCACAAAAGCCGCTTCCAAAAGTGCCTGTCCTTTTTGATTTAGAATTTTCATAACTATTTGCTGTCTGATTTGGAGTTAACGGAACCCTCGAAGAAATCGCTGAAGTCGCGTTTCTTGTACATGGTGTCCGTGACTTTATGGGCTTCTTTCTTGCGGCTGTCCGTTCCGCCCAGGGCTTGCGCCACATTGGCGAACTGCACGTCGATGTTGGCGCCGACAACTTTGATAACCGAAATGCTGCCGACAGCAACGATAGCGACAATGATCAGGTACTCAACAAGTCCCTGGCCTTTTTTGTTTTTGATGATGGTTTGAGCTTTCATGGATCCTCCAGTGGTCAGGAGGTGAAAGCAAAGATCGGACAGCGGTGGGATGCGATTAAAGCAAAAAAAAAGTCCGGAGGTCCGGACTTTTTGGAAAACTACTTCTTTTTAGCTTTTGTAGTTTCAGCTTTTTTTGCAGCGGCCTTTTCTTCCTTGGCAGCAGCAGCAGCTTCTTTTTTAGCGCCGGCTTTTTTAGCCTTACGCTGGATAATAATGCGATCCAAAATGTCGTAAGCTTCTTTTTGCAGGTCGTTTTCGAAGATAAAGCGATAGAAACCTTCGATTTCCGGGCTTTGACGGAACTTCTTCAGGGACGTAGGAAGGCTGTCAGATTGAACGAAGTCAATAGAACTACCATCTTTTGAGAGCTTAACTTTTTCAGCCATTCGAAAATCCCCTAATCTTTTAAAGGGTTTGTACCTTGATAGGGGTTTAGGAATCAAGCAAAAACAGGGTTCACAGGGGTGAAAAGGTCCCGCAAGAAGGCCTTGGCGGAATGGGACGAAGTTGGAATAAGTATTGAATTTTGTTCAGAAATGACGCAAATTTAAGGCTCAAAAAACAGGGGAGGTCATGGTGCTGATTCTTGACGGAAAAGAAGTCGCGAAAGAGGTGCGTGCGTCCCTTGTTCCCCGAGTGGCGAAGTTTAAAGAAACTTACGGCCGGGCTCCTCATCTGTCGGTCGTCATTGTCGGCGACGATAAGGCGAGCCACGTTTACGTTAAAAACAAAAAAATCGCCTGCGAAAAAATCGGGATGACCTCCACGATTCACACTCTGCCGGCCGAAACCACGCAAAGCGAGTTGAATCAGATTCTAAGCAAACTGAACAACGACAATGGCGTGGACGGCATTCTGGTTCAGTTCCCGTTGCCAAAACATCTCAGCGCGGACGAGGTTCTGAAGCTTGTTTCCGCCGAAAAAGATGCTGATGGTCTGACTTACGAATCTTTGGGGTACTTCTTTGCTGGAAAGCCCCTGGTCAGCCCGTGCACTCCGGCGGGAGTGATTGAGATTCTGAAGCATTATCGAATCCCGGTGGAGGGGAAAAGGGCCGTGGTCGTTGGTCGCAGCAATATTGTGGGGAAACCCATGGCTCTGCTCTTGACTGAAGCCAACGCCACAGTCACATTGTGCCACTCCAAAACTTCCAATATGTCAGAGCTCACAAAGCAGGCGGATTTGGTTGTCGTCGCGGCTGGCAAGGCCCGACTCTTGGGTAAAGAAGATTTTAAAAAAGATGCGATCGTGATTGATGTGGGTATGCATGGCTCAGGTCAGGGCGGAAAACTCTGTGGAGATGTTCGCTTTGAAGAGCTTGATGGCTGGGCGAAGGCAGCAACTCCGGTTCCCGGTGGTGTGGGTCCGATGACCATTGCCATGCTTTTGAAGAACACCTGCCAGTTGGCGGAACAACGCGCCCGCGACCCTCAATTCTAGTTCAGAGGATTTTATGTACAGCGGATTTTTGAAAAATGTTTGGTATGTGGGACTTCCAAGTGCAGAGCTGGCGGTGAATAAAGCCACGGCTCGCAAGATCTTGAATGAGCCCATCGTGTTCTATCGTGACTCCAAAGGCAAAGTGTCCGCGATGCGGGATATCTGCCCTCACCGTGGTATTCCGCTGAGCTATGGCCGCGTGGTGAATGATCAGATCGAATGCCCTTATCACGGCTGGAAGTTTGACGGCACCGGCATGTGTACTGAGATTCCTTCACTGTGCCCGGATCAGGAACTGAATCCGAATAAAATCAAAGTGCGCTCTTACCCTGTTCACGAAGCTCAAGGCCTGATCTGGGTCTTTGTAGGTGACAAGGACTATGATGTTTCCAAAGCGCCAGCGATCCCGGTGATGAAAGCGTTCCCGGCGGATGTAAAACCGAATCTGACTTACGTGGTGAACTTCCCGTGTCACGTCGATCACGCGGTGATCGGTCTGATGGACCCGGCGCACGGTCCTTACGTGCACAAAAGCTGGTTCTGGCGTTCTGAAAAAACCATGCTGGAAAAGAAAAAGAAATTTGCTCCGGTGAACTATGGCTTCCAGATGGTTCGTCACCAGCCTTCAAAAAATTCCAAGGCTTATAAGATCCTTGGCGGCACTCCGACGACCGAGATCACCTTCACGCTTCCTTGCGTGCGTGTCGAGCATATCGAAGTCGGTCCTCGTAATTTCTATTCTTACACGGCGCTGACTCCGGTGGATGAAAACAACACACGTGTGACTCAATTGGCGTATTGGGACATCCCTTGGTTGACGCTTTTGAAACCGGCGATTCATCAATTCTCTAAAAAGTTCCTGGGTCAGGACATGGATGCGGTGACCAAACAGCAAGACGGTCTTCGTTATGATCCAAGTCTGATGCTGATCAAGGACGCCGACACTCAAGCCAAGTGGTACTATGCTTTGAAAACCGAGTACCATGACCACCTTGAGGGTAAACGTGAATTCAATCACCCTGTGAAAGAAACTGAGCTTCGCTGGAGAAGTTAAGATGCTTCGAGGAACCGGAATTTGCCTGGTTTTGCTGTTCTCGCTCAAAGTGCAGGCTTTGAGTTTGGAGTATTTCGGTGAAACCGCGATCAAGACCGGAACCGAGTTCAAAAAGACCACCATCGGTGGTCTTTCCGGCATGGCCTTCAGTGGCGACACTCTGTGGGCGCTTTCTGATGATCGTGGAAAGTTCGGGGAGCCCCGCTTTTACGGTTTTGACCTGAAGATTTCGGGGAAGTCTGTTTCTTTAAACCCCAAATCCGTCAGCTTTATTTCAGGCCTTCCCAAAACCGGGGAGCGGGCCGCGATTTTGGATCCTGAAGGGCTGGCGCTGTTGCCGTCCGGGGATTTCTTGGTTTGCTCTGAAGGCAGCAACGATTCCAAACCACGCGAAATGCCCCGGATCTTCCGTATTAGCCCGCAAGGGACGTGGAAGTCCGACCTGTCCGTTCCGGCCAAGTTTTTACCCGAATCCATCGGCCAGCAAAAGCAGGGCGTGCAGAACAACCTTTCGTTTGAGGGACTCTCAAGTTCCGTGGACGGGAAGGTGCTGTTTGCGAGTGTAGAAACTTCCCTTTTCCAGGATTATGTCGCCGGAGAAGAGGAAAAAGGCGACTGGCTGCGAATTCTCAAGTACGAAGACAAGCCTGAAAAAGGCTATCAGCCCTTGGCCGAGTATGCTTATCGCCTGGATCCGTTGAAAGACGGGCACGGGGGAAAAGAAGTCTTCCGCGGGGCTTCGGAAATTCTGGCCGTCAGTGAAACCAAACTGATTGTGCTGGAACGCGGAGTGCGCCTGCTGCCGAAAAAGATCTGGGCCAATACGATCACTTTGTATCTGGTGGATCTTTCCAAAGGCACGGATGTTTCGGGTGTAAGTAAGTTGGAAGGTGCGAAGTTCACGGGTGTTAAAAAAATAAAGCTGGTGGATTTCGAATCTGATCTTGGTAAAAAACGTGGCGACAAACGTGTGCAGAACTTTGAAGCTTTGGCCTGGGGGCCGAAACTTCCGGATGGCCGGCGCAGTTTGCTGATAATGAGTGATAATAATTTTTCAAAAAAAGAAATCACCGAGTTGGTTGTTTTCGCAGTTGAGGGTGAATAGTTATGATGACAGTGTGGCGTCTTCGTCAGGGAGCCGATAAAAGAATTCGCAGTGGACACCCGTGGGTGTTTTCCAACGAGCTGCTGGTAAGCCCTAAGGGTCATCCCGCGGGTGCGGCGGTAGAGCTTCAGGATTCCAAAGGGCAGTTCTTGGCCCGCGGTTACGGCAATCCTCATTCCCTGATTTCTTTCCGTGCGTTGAGCTTCAACAGTCAGGACAAGGATCCAACCAGTTTTGACTTCCTTCATGAAAAGATCTTCAACTCTTGGCGCGTAAGAAAGGCTGCGGGCTTCCGTGGCAGCTTCCGCCTGGCGTTTGGCGAATCTGATTTCATCCCAGGTTTGGTTCTGGATTACTATGTGATCGTACAAAACGGCAAACGTGCTCAGCTCTTTGCTGCCCAGTTGGTGACGGCGGGAATGAATGAAGCCCTGAAGGATGCGGAAGGCTTCTTCAAAGGTTTGGCTGAAAAAGCTCATGCGCAAGGTCTTTCCGAGTTTGGCTGGGATCAAACGGCGGTGGTGATTCGTAATGACGTGGGTGTGCGCAAGCTTGAAGGCTTGCAGGTTGAAGAGCCGCGCCTGATCAAGGATCTGCCGGACATGAACCTTCGTGATGTTGAAATCGTGCTAAACGCCGCAGGTGATGACGGCACGATCACCATGAGCTGTGATCTGGTTGAAGGCCAAAAAACGGGCTTTTTCCTGGATCAGACTCACAACATCTTCCTGGCAGTGGGGTTATTTAAGAACTGGGCAAAAACCCAACAGCCGCGCAAGATCCGTGTGCTTGATCTGTGCTGCTATGTCGGTCACTGGTCCACGCAGATTACTCGCGCTTTGAAGTCTTTGGGCTTTGAAGTGGAAGTGTCTTTGGCGGATATCTCCAAGACCGCGTTGGCCTTCGCGAAAAAGAATGCCGAGCGTGAAGGGGCGGAAGTCGTCGTTCACGAAATGGACGTGTCTGAAGGTTTGGCGGCTTTACCAAGCACTCACTACGACATCGTGATTGCGGACCCACCGGCGTTTATCAAATCCAAAAAAGACATCCCTATCGGGAAGCACGCTTACCTTAAGATGAACACGCACGCATTCCGTCTGGTGAAAAAGAACGGCTTTGTGGCTTCATGCTCTTGTTCTGGTTTGCTGGAAGAAGAAGAATTCCGCGATGCGATTCGTAAGGCGTCACTGAGAAACTACGCCGAGCTTCGCAGCGTTCTGCGCGGGGGCCATGCGGCAGACCATCCAACCTTGATGCAGTTCCCGGAAGGGTTTTACCTAAAAATGTACGTTCACTATGTGCATTAATAAAAAAGGCCCGTTTCCGGGCCTTTTTTGTTTTTCCTAAACAGTCTCTTTCTTATCGAGATATTTACGTTCAAACCAGAAAGTGCCGGCGGGAAGCACGGCCGCTGCGAAGGAAAGAATTCTTTGTTTCATGGACCAGTTCAGTTCGCTGGCAATGAAGTTTGCCATCAGGATGTAACCGATGAACAGGAAACCGTGGATAGGCCCCATGGATTTAACCAAAGCGGGATTGCCTGCCATGTACTTCATAGGCATAGCGATCAAAAGAAGAATCAGGAAGGAAGCCCCTTCGAGCCAACCCAAAATACGGAATGCTTGAATCATAAGTTCACCTCTTAGTCGTTCAGATACCCAATGTTAGCGCATTGTGCAGCTAAAATATAACTGAGAGGCCGCAGCAAATCATTGCGGTCAGGCTGAAATGCGTTTTATTAGCCACTGGTGCAGGTCCTGAAGCATCTGCGGCGTGATGTGATGGTCCGCTTCATAATTTTCAAATTGAAAGTCAAATGAGGCGGCCTTCAATACAGCCTCGGTGTTCAGGCCGTGAGTATAGGGAAGTTTGCTGTCCTGACGTCCGTGCATCAGCAGCACTTTCGGTGAACGGGGATAGGTGCGCTCTTTGGCTTGCGCGGAAATCTCCTGCAGCGTGCGCCCGGAAATGGCGACAAGGCCCTTGAACAGCTCAGGCTCTGTCAAAGCCAAAGAAAGTCCCATGATCGTGCCCTGGCTGAACCCCAGAACGAAAATATTTTCAGCGTCGATATCCGGATTTTCTTTTGGCAAGGCACGAATGAAATCAATCAGGATCTTTCGCGATTGTTCGGCCTCTTGCTGGTTGTGCAAGGGACCTTGGGCAGTGAAGTTCACATGAAACCACGCAAAGCTTCCGGCTGCCAAAACCAAAGGAGCGCGCAAGCTGTAAACCGCAAAGCGGGGATCAAGTCCCTCAGTCAGCGAAAGCAATGACTGCTCGTTGGAGCCGACCCCGTGAAGTAACAACAGCACTGGGGATTTGCCAGAGGATTTAACTTTTGCCGGGCGATAGATATACTGCAGGCTCATAAGTTAAACCTTTCTGCCAAAGCTCAGGGCGCGCATCGAGATGCTTCCCATGTCAAAGCCTTCAAGCTCAAACTTCAGGTTGTCTTTTTCATCGGCGGCACCCAGCACATACAGCAAAGGCAGATAGTGATCCGGCGTCGGCACACTCAGTTGTCCTGCTAAAGTTTTCGCATAGTCATCCCCGACCGCTTTGAAATCGCGATCGATCAGACGTGCCTTCACCCATTCATCAAATTCTTCGGCCCAGTCAAAACCCTTGCGCGGCTGATTCCAGTCCATGCGACGAAGATTGTGAACAATGTTGCCGCTCCCCAGAATCAACACACCCTGTTCACGCAGCTGGCCCAGGGTTTTACCCAGCTCCAGATGGAAACTTGCGGGTTCGGACATGTCGATGGACAGTTGCACCACCGGCACGTCGGCCTCGGGATACATCTTTGCCAGCACGGACCATGTTCCATGATCCAGGCCCCAGGATTTATCATCGGCTTGAATTTTTGGATTCTTGGAAAGGCGGCGAAGCTCTGCTGCCAGTTCCGGATTTCCCGGAGCCGGGTACTGCATGTCGTGCAGGGCTTGAGGGAAGCCATAGAAGTCGTGAATCGTGCGCGGTCTTTCCATTTGGGTGACCCAAGTGCCGGCGCTCAGCCAGTGAGCGGACACACAAAGAATCGCTTTGGGTTTTCCGATCTCTTGGCCCAGCTCCAGCCAGCGCTGACCGTATTGATTGTCTTCGATGGCGTTCATAGGGCTGCCGTGACCGATAAACAGAGCGGGCATTTTTGCAGAGTCATTTTTGCGGGAGGGGTCGAAAATCATAAGCAGCTCCTTGGCCGAGGTCAGCTGACTAAGCCCGGCGACAGCAGCAAGGCTGCCGGCACCGAAAAGCAAAGATCTGCGACTGAAAGGCCGGGAAGGAAGTTTCATGCTTTAATTATCGGTGGTTTTTGACTGTTTCGCCAGAATACATAATTGCAAATCAGTGTTGCAACAGTAGAACAATCAAACGACTTGCGTCCCTTGCGCCACAAAGCCCGCCGCTTCTGTCAGACCGGAAAGCACCGAGTGGAAGTGAGACTGGGTTTGCAGGCGCTCTAAACCGAAACGTTTTTCAAATTCCTTCTGAATGAACGGCACTTTGGCAGTTCCACCGGTCAGGCACACCAGATCCACTTGATCGGCCGTGACGTTTCCGTCCTTCAGGCACTGATCTAGTGACGCGAAGATGTTTTCGCGGGTGTCCTTGGCCCATTCGATAAACTGGGGACTTGTGAAGTGTTCGCTGATTTCCAGACCCGGATAATCAAAATTGAAATCCGTTTCGTTGCTGTTGGAAAGGGCGCGTTTGGTTTTTTCAATGTTTTCAAAGAACGGGAAGATCTGCTGGTCTTCAATCAAGACGAACAATCTTTCCACGGCTTCAGCATCCTTGGCGGTCAAAGAGCACTTCTTAACTTCACGGATGAACTCGTAGGTGTCTTTTTCTTTCAAGTGCACGATGTGCGCGGGATGATTCAGGCGCAGGGTCACACCTTTGGGCATGGTCATCACGTTGCTTCCCATCGGCAGACGATAGCGGGATTTTGCGCCAAAATATTCATTCAGCTTGTGACTCATAAACACGCTGTCCAGGGCATCGCCTGCCAGCGGGCAGCCGTCGATGGCCAGAACGTCTTCTTTCGAAAACCCAGAAGGGCGCAGCTTGATCAGAGTGAAATCCGAGGTTCCTCCGCCAAAGTCCCCGATCAGAACGATCTTTTCTGAAGTCAGCTGGCGGCGATAGTCAAAGGCGGCCGCCAAAGGTTCTGGAACAAACTGCACTTCTTTAAAACCGGCAAAGGCCGCGGCCTTTTGCATTCTATGCAGGGCAAAGCCGTCCGCCACAGAGTCCATGGAATATCTAGCCGGTCTTCCGATCACGGCTTTGGTGACCTCAGTGTCTAAAGTTTTTTCAGCGCGTTTTTTCAACTCCAGCAGAAAGACCCCGATCAGGGTTTCCAAAGTCAGAATACGGTTGTCCAGAACCGTTCCCAGATAGTTCTGATTGGGCAGGTGGGATTTGAAAGACCGGAACAGACGACCTTCCATATCCTGCTGAATATACTGCTCAATCGCTTCAGAGCCGTAATAGCAAAGATCCGGGTTCGGGAAATAGAGCAGAGTCCGCATCATGGTCGGATCCGAGGCTTTTTCATCCAAAGGCAGGGCCTCATAACGCTTGCCTTGATGGTAAGCGCCTACCAGGGAATTACTTGTGCCGAAGTCGATGGATAAGAATGTGTCTGTGCTCATTACAGCAGGATAACATGGCACCGGTTTTTATCGGTACCTATTTTCGTCACCTCGATTTTCATCTTTTCAAGGGGAACACAAAAATCCCGGGTTTCATGGGGACCTTGGTATTCTGCGCCCGTCTCAAGGTCAGGAGTTTGAATATGAGTAAGAAACATATTGCAATACCTAGTCTCTTAGCTGCTTTACTGGCGTTGTCGGCCTGTGGGCAGATGAAGGCTGGAGTTCACACATTCCACGCCACTCAAGGTACTAATCAGTTGCCGTCTGAAGTGAATAAGGACAGCTATGGCTATTATGGCTATGAAGAAGCCATGGGCACTGATGAAGAGGAAGTGATCGAAGTCATCGCTCCCAAAAAATCTCAGACCCCAAAAAATGCGAATGCCACCAAAACTGAAACGGTGAAGGCAGAAGCGCCGCCTGTACAACCAAAGACGGAAGCTCCGAAAGTGGAGGCTCCGAAGGTTGTAACTCCGAAGCCGGAGACCAAACCAGAAACCAAGCCGGAACCAAAACCAGTAGCCAAGCCTGTGGTGCCGGAAAAAATTGCTGAAGAAGCACCGGAAAACAGTGAAGAAGAACCAGAAGTTCCATCCATTCCGAAAAGTGAAATGGTGGGTCCTGGTGTGTTGAAGCCGACTGTTTATTACTTTGTGATTATTGATGAAGACAAATCAACCCTGTGTCCGGCGAACACCAAAAGGCCGCTTTATGGTGAGGGCGGTAAGACATTGTTGAAAGTCTGCCCGAAAACTGCGGAAGCCTGCTCACTGCAGGGCACTTGCGGAGTTGTGCAAAAAGGTGTGACTCACACGTTTAATATTATCGGTAACTTCCAGGGGCAGGATCGTTTCTTTGAAATCCCTCATGACGGCTGCCGTTTTGGTTACGGTGTGCGCAGCTCCTGCCTTGATCCGTTCTATACATTGGCGGCGGATCTGACGATTTATAAGCCGGGTGAGGTTATTTACATTCCTGCAGTGGTGGGTTTGGAATTGCCTGATGGTTCCAAGCACAGTGGTTATTTTGTGATCCGTGACCGTGGTCATGGCATCAAGGGCCTGGGTCGCTTTGACTTCTTCACTGGACACTATAGCTGGAACAACTCCAAAAACCCGTTCAAGAAACTGGGGCTGGGAGACGTTAAAACCAACATTCCGTATTTCCGAATTAAAGGTGAGGCGGCGAAGCAGGTGCAGGAATACAGATCGTATCCGGATCTTCCTCGCCACGCGGTCACTAAGTAGTCCCGCGTGATCGAGGTCTGAGAAAAGAAAGAACTAAGTTGAGACCTGTTGTTGCTGCTGCTGAGGAACCGGAGATCCCTGAACCTGAGCAGCGGCAACCTGAGCCATCTGCGCCACTGCCATCTGCGCGTGTTGCGCCTGCTGATGGTAGTAGTTCAGCTTCTGTACATACTCTTTAAGCGCGCCGTTTTCCTGTTTCAGCACACCCAACTGAGTCAACGCCTGCTGCAGGTGACTGTAGTAGTCCTGAGCTTCCAGGGATTTTTTATCCAAAGCCAGCTTCATTTCCACAATCTTGGTTTCGGCGACGGACATCAGGTTCTTCAATACATCATTTTGCTGAGCCGCTGAAGACTCCACTTCGCTGAAGGAGGCCGAGATTTTTTCGATCTCTTCATTCAGGGAAGTGATGGTCTCATCACGCAGGGTGATGGTGTTTTGCAGTTCTTCCACCGTGTTCTGAAGGTTCTGGCGTTCGCCCTTCAGGGTGTGGATTTCGTTTTCGAAGTGTTCACGCTGCTCTTCCCACAAGGACTCTTCTTTGGCGAAAGCGCTTTTGGCTTTCATCAGTTCCATCGCAGTTTCGTCTTTCAGCGCTTGATTCAAATCCAGGTCTCTTTGCAGTTGCTTGTTCTTTTCAAACAATGCCTGGCTGTACTTCTTTTCTTCGCTTTGCATTTGCAAGGCGCGCGCCTTCAGGCCTTGGATCTCAAGCTGCAGTTGCAGACTCAGTTCCAAAGATTTCGCCAGATCGCCGCTCAGTTTGGTGTTGTTCGAGCGCTCGGCAATCAGTTGATTGGCAAGGCCCTGCAGTTGTGCGTCCAACGTTTCAGCACCGTAAGACACGTTCTCCAGGGACTTGATCTTCTCGCGAAGTTCTTCCTGGCTGCCTACCAGCTCTGAATGGAATTTTTTCATCTGAACTTGCATCTGCTCATACTTTGGTGGGGCTGGCACTGGACCCTCTTCAGGTTGTGTGCTTAGCTCATTGAGTTTGCCGCAGATCTCATCAAAAAGTTTTTCGTGATCAGGAACAGAGTTCGTCATAGACTTCATTGTGAAGCACAGACGGAAGTCAAGTCATCGAAATTTATTGACAAGAGTCGAGGCTCTCGATTTAGGTCCAGTGTTGAATACGCACGAGTGTAGAAGGAGAGAGAATGAATATCCAAAAGTCCCTGCGCCTGTTTGTGGCTTTCGTGTTTGGGTTGGCTTGCACCCCGGCTGTTCATGCCCAGGAACTGGGTTTGTTAAGCGACATCAAGCCTCCAGCGCAAGCCTCTGAATATATCTTCCGTTCTTCCCCGAAAGAATCCCTGATCAGTGTTCAATTGTTGGGAGCGGTTTACAAACCCGGCATTTATTACGTTCCTGCAAACACTGAACTTTTGAAGCTTCTGACTTTGGCGGGTGGAACCACCAACGGGGGGGATCTTTCTGAGGTTCTGGTTCGTAAAACCGAACCGCGCACCTGGGCTGACCTGAACATGAAGGCGATCAGCGAATACCAAGGGGCCTATGAAGTCGATGCTGAAAAGCTGATCAAATACGGCGGCGGTAAGAACCTGAAGCTGGGACAGGATGATTTTGTCTATGTTCCTCCGCGCACTCCGTGGATTAGCAACGAAGCCTCCCGTGGTATCACTATCGTGTCCATCGTTTTGGGTATCGTGCTGACGGCGGTTCTGATCGATAAAAACACTGGGGATAAATAATGATCCGGGCCCGCGATGGTCGAATTCTATTTTTGATCAAAGCCCTGGTGGCCCTGTTATTCCTTTCCAAGATTTCTTTGGGAAGCTTTCTGCTTCCCGTTCCTTACAGTTTCTCTTTTCTGATTTTCCAGCAGGGCATGCATCCTTTTGTGAACGTGTTTTTGTGTTTCCTGTTGGGTTTGCCCCTGGGTCTGCTGTGGCTGAAGGTGCGCGACCGTCATCATCTTAGCGGTTTCTATAAACTCTTCGTCTTTGCCCTGATTCTGACCATGACTGTTCAGACCCTGTTACAGATCAGCTTTGTGAACACCGAGGAATCTCCGGTCATGCAAGTCGGGGCCCTGGCGGTATCGCTGTTCATGGTGCTCATTTACGGAATGATCATTCCCAGCCTGTGGGACGTGAAAGACTTTATGTACTTCGTTCAGCGCTGGTCAGGGGTGCTGGTGTTGATTTCTTTGGTGTTGTGGGTGGTGGCCGGTGGAGCCGTCTTTAAAGGGGGGCGTTTTGTCGGCGTCTTTAAACACATTCCGCACATGGTGACCTGCGCGACGGTGGCCTTTGTTTTTTCATTGGGAACTTTGCTTGAAGACCAGAAAATGAAACATAAGGTTTTCAGTGCGCTGGTTTTGGCTGGAAGTTTCTTTGCTATCATTCTGACGGGCACGCGTTCTTCGGCGGCGGCGGCCGTGATGGCCTTTATTGTTACGATGGTTTTACACAAAACCGAAACCAATCAAGGGCGCATTTTCAAATTTGCTTCGTTGTCAGTTCTGCTGACATTTGCTCTGTTCTTTGGTTCGCAGGTCTATGATTTTGCCCGTGGAGTGGCCACTGGTCAAAATGCCTTGGGCACCCGGGAGGCTCAGGACGGAATCGCCTCTCGCTGGGAAGAGGTGGAGCGTGGCAGTCAGATCTTCCTGCAGCAGCCATGGCTGGGACACGGGCTTCTTTCGAAATTTGCCTCTGGGAACGAAGTCGATGTTTCCAATTACAACGCCATGAAAGATCCGCACAATATCTTTGTCTCGGCCGGGGTGATCGGTGGCTGGCCCCTGATTGTGCTTGCTGGCATTTCGTTGATCCTGATGGTTGTGGGTTCTTTCAAAGCCCTTGTGAGCTTTGACATCTCCAAACGACAGGTCGCAATCTATTTACTGTCCCATATTCCTATTCTGGTCATTTATCACATACACTTGTCCCTAGGGGGCATGGCAGATCGTCTTTACTGGATGGTCTTTGGCTTTATTGCCGCGTCGGTCTCTCGAACAGGAAAATAATGAAAGGCTTCGGCTACGGCTTTGCAGAGTTGGGAATCAACTGTGTTGAGATTTTCCTGCGTCTGCATTTGCTGGTCTTTTACACTCAGGAAGTGGGCTTGAATTCGTCCTTGGCCGGATTGGCACTGGGACTGGCCATCTTTTGGGATGCGGTGATTGATCCGGTGATTGGCTACTATTCGGACCGGGTGCGTTTCAAGCGGGGAGAGCGGTATTCTTTCCTGCCATGGGGCTTGGTGTTTTTGTGTGTCAGCATCATGGGGTTGTTGAATCCTCCGCCTATGGAATCCATGAATGCAAAGTTTTTTTACCTGCTGGGGTTTTCGCTGTTAGTGAATACAGCCTACACCTGTTTAAGTGTGCCGTATTCTGCCTTGGTTGGGGATTTGGCCGAAGATTCGCGCGAGCGCTCAAAACTGATTGGCTGGCGTCTGGCTTTCGGCAATATCGGTGCGATCTTCGGGATTGCGGTCCCCGGATATTTTCTGATCGCGCGGGAATCAAAGCCTTATGCGCAGACGGCGTGGATGATTGTGCTGTTGTTGTGTGTGGGCACTTTGGTTTCTTGGTACACGGCCCTTCGCTATAATCGTCCCGCGCGCCAGGGACAAGGGCAGGTTAAATTTTCGCTGTTTCAGCCGCTGAAAAACCGCAGCTTCATGCCGCTGCTGGCGGCGTACTTTGTTGCCAATATCGGACTGACTTTCAACTCGTCGGTGGCCTTGTATTTTTATCGGGAGGCCCTGGAATTTTCAGAAAAAGAAATCACCGCCGTATTGCTGCTGTTTCTGCTGTCGTTCACGGTCGCCATTCCCGGGTGGTTGTTTTTGGTCAGGTATGTGCCCAAGCGCCGGGCCCTGATGTGGGGGGTGTTTATTCTGGGAATGGTCAGCTCTTTCATTTATCCGATGCTGCCGCCCGAACAGGTGGGCTGGGCGCTGTTATGGGCTTCGGGGGTGGGGGGAGTGCTAGTGGGCTCGGCCGTGCTTTTAGAGTCGCTCCTGACGGATATAGTGAAGGCTGAAGAGGAGCGCACGGGCCGGGACGAGTTAGGGCTCTATTTCGGAGTGTGGAAAATGATCGGGAAGATCTCTCGGGGATTGGCCCTGGCTGTTACTGGACAGATCCTGACTTGGGCCCTTACCGAGCAGTCCGAACTAACCCATTTCCGACTGGGGCTTGCCTTTGGCCCTCTGGTTGGGAGCCTATTCATTCTGGCGGTCCTTCTGCTGTGGAAGTTGTCAAATGGGCGCCCTGCCGTGAAGTAATTTCAAACTCTTAATCCTCATTGCTTATATAACACAGGCCAAAGCCATTTTTCGGTGGCACAACCAATGCTTACAGGTTCGTGACACTAGAAGGTGGGGAAATATGAGTGATCAACATATTGAACCGGAATTAACAGTTGGCGAAATTATCAAACTATATCTGTCGCACTGGCGGATGTTTGCCCTGTTTACCGCAGTTCTCTTTGCAATCAGCGCTTTAGTATATGCCGTGAAGGTTCCGTTTGTGGCCAACTCCACGATCGTGATCCACGATTCCCAGAACTCCTCTTTGCAGGCGTTTTCTAACCAGTTTTACGGCATGTCCAAGTCTGTTCAGGAATCCAAAAAGGGCAGCAGTGTCCTTTCCAAGCACATTGAATACCTGAAAACCCGTGAATTCTATGAGGATCTGCTGAACCGTATCCAGGCCCGTGGCAACAGCAAAGAAATCACTCTGGAAGAGCGCAAAGGCTTTGAGATCTTCAAAGAAAAGTATCTGAACGGTCTGGAAGGCAATCCGGAAAGCAAAGTTCAGTTGCTGCAGATTTTGAATGCCTGGACAAAAATCAATCTGGATTCTGATTTCGAGATCCGCGTTTCTGCGGTGACTCCGATCAAGTCCATGTCCTTGTTCCTGTCCAACACCGTGTCTGAACTGGCGGCGGAAAAGCTGAAAACCCGTGAGCTGAGCGAAATCAACCGCGTGGAAGACTTCATGGTGAAGCAAAAAGCGGACGCTGATGAAAAGCTGGTGGCGTTGGGTAAACAACTGGCGGAAATGCAGAATAAAGACGAAAACCTGCTGCCTTTGGCTTCCAAAGACAAAATGGGTGAATACGTTTCTGACCTTTTGGTTCGTTCCAACGAGATCAAACTGAAAATGGCCGAAAATAAAAAGATGATCGATTATCTGCAGGCCGGTCGTGGCAAACAGAGAGAAAGCGCACTGTACGGTGTCGGCGGTCGTGTCGAGGCTTTGAAAATCGAAAACAACATCCTGTCCAGCAAGCTGGGTCAGGTGCAGGCCTCTATCGCGCGTTTGAAAAAAGAAGTGAAAGACCTTCCGTTTGCCGCTCAGATGGTGGAAGACCTGAAAAAGAAATCCGAACTTGAGTTCAATCGTTACAAGGAACTCAGTACTGCGTTGACCAAGTTGGATGCGATGAAGATTTCCATCGACACACGTTTTGAGGTTCTGGAAAGAGCCCGTTGGGAAACAACCCTGCCGCAGATCGGTCTGTTGAGCCTGGGGCTGTTGTCATTGTTGCTCAGTCAGTTTATTGGTTCATTGGTGATCTATTTCAGATACCTGTGGAACCCGCATGTGGTGACGGCGCAAGCCTCCCGCAACTTGGTCATCTTCGACAATCACTCCGTGGATCCACGTGTGATTATTGAAAATTCCAAGATCAAATTCAGTTTAAAGAAACCGGAAGCCAAGAAGGAAGACGAAACCGAGGACGAACAGCAGAAGATTGCTTGGAACGTTCTTAATGTAGGTCAGGGTACTGACGTTTCTCAGTAGGTGAATATGAAGAATCTTGTTTTCGGGGGAATGTTAATCATGTCTGCGGCTTCCTTGGTGGGATGTGGAAGCCAGATCGGTAGCAGTGTTCGTCAGGCGGTGTCTGACAACCAATCAGCGCAAACGCTGGTTGAGTGGGAGAACTCTGAAGCCAACCCGGAAGCATTGTTTGCCAACTGGCGCCATGAGTTCATGGTTGATTCCGGCAAGCGTGAATCCATGAAGACCGAATTGTGCAAAGAGCTGAAAGCTCTTCCGGCGCAGGATCTGACTTTGTTTGAAAATGAAATCCGCGATGAAAACAACCGCGCTTTGGTGAGCGATTGTAAACAAGAGCTTCTGGCTCAGGTGGATGCGCACTTTGATGAACAGCGCGAGACTATGGATGTGCCAGGTCACGCGTTGAAAGCCGTTCAGACCAAGAATTCTTTCCGTTTCCCGGAAAACGTTCAAAAGCGTGATATGTCCAATGGCTATATGGCGGTGACGGGCGATGTGGCTCGTAAAGAGATCGTTTTGACCTTCGACGACGGTCCTCATGGCCTTTACACAGATGCTATTTTGCGTGCGTTGAAAGAAGTCAATGCCAAGGCGATGTTCTTTGCTACTGGAAAATCTGTGCGAACCAATCCAGAAGCTTTAAAACGTGTGGCGGCAGACGGTCATGTTATCGGCAGTCACTCCGTCACTCACGCGTGCTTGGGGACCAGTGTTGCCTGCTATAAACAGATGGGTAATCGCAACCTGACCTTTGATGAGGCGGCGGCGGAAATCCGCGGTGGTCATCAGGCGGTCTTTGACGTGCTTGGCTGGGTGGACCCGGTGTTCCGTTTCCCTTATGGTGAGACTTCCAAGGATTTGAAAGCTTTCTTGAGATCCAAATCTGCGGGCGAGTTTGCCTGGAATATTGAAAGTGACGACTGGAGAACTCAAACCAACGAACAGTTGTTGGCTCGTGTTCTTGCGAACGTGGATAAAGCGGGTCGCGGAATTGTTCTTTTCCATGACATTCAAAGAAGAACCGCTGAAATCATGCCTCAGTTTTTGCGCGAGGTTTACAACCGCGGTTACAGTGTTGTATTACTGACTTCCGCAGATCCGTCTGCGAAGTACAACAGCAAACTGGTGAAGCGTAAACAACAGCTTCCATAAGGTTCATGAAAAAGCCCGATATTGACCGTCCCTCGACGTGGAAACCCTATAAATCTGGAATGTGCAATGGCTGCCATGGCGGCTGTTGCACGATGCCGGTTGAAATCAAAATCTCCGACCTGATCCGCCTGGGTGTCGCCACCGAAGACGAGGCCCAGGGCTCCATCAAAAAATTAGCCAAGCGCCTGATGAAAGAGGGCATTATCGTGTCTTATCGCTCTGGCACCGAGTTCTTCATGCTGTCTCAAAAAGCGAACCGGGACTGTCTGTTCCTAGACACCAAAACCCGCCTGTGCACGGTCTATGAAAAGCGCCCGGACACTTGCCGCGAGTTCCCCTCCATTGGCCCCCGCCCAGGCTTCTGCCCCGGCTCCTCCCAATAGGTTCCCGGTTCTTTTTTGGGTCTACAGCGCGTCAGTTTCCAAGAGAGAAGTCCTTTTATTTACTTTTGATAGTTTGAATTCATTTTTCTTCAGTGCTTTCCTAACTTCCTCCCAGTGGTCTTTCTGTGGAGAAGCATTCAGCCATGCCAGAGTTTCACTTCTTGTATCGAAACTACCCCAATTCTCATCCTCAGTGATAGGTACGTCCAGCCATCGGTGACCCAAAAGCCCTCTTAGGGAACTGTATTCATATTCTTCTACGGTTTCGGATAGTCCTGCCTCTACGGGATTGCGATACAGATATTTGTAAGCATGAAGATAGTAGAGTGGTGAAGAAATCATGCTTCGATGAAATCTTCCGCCATAAGTTTGATTGATCCTGTCGCTGGAGCGAGTGATCTCGCGGCTGGTTTCTCGCATAAAGAACCCCATGGCTTCGCTTAAGTTTTCTTCGGGAGCTCTGGCAATCATATGAAAGTGGTTGGACATCAATACAAAGGCGTGGATTCGAATATCGAAGCCCATGTGAAGGAAGTGAAGGTGTCTGGTCATGATGTCCCAAGCGTAGGGCATCTCCAACCCAAACCAGTCGCGGTTAATGCATCTGGCAGTGATGTGATAGGGGTGTTGGGAACTCTGAATGAATTGGGGCCTTGGCATAGACGGCAATATCTGCAACCTGAAGGCTTGAATGGGAGTTGTCTCATTTTGAGATGCGAGATGCGGCGGTCCGAGGGGCAGATAAATCATGATGCGCTGTAGACCCAAAAAAGAACCGGGAACCTTTTTGTCAAGAAACCTGACAGGGGGTTGCGCAAGTACGGCTCTGTCTCAGAGTGATTGGCGCTAAATGCTCTATATTCGCCAATAGGTGGCACAGGCACTGCTCTTACATACAGATAGGAACAGGAGGCCCCAATGAGCTTCACAGATAAAAAACTCGAAATCGCAATCGTCGGCTTTGCCATCGTGATGGTGGGCGGGATGAGCTATCTGTTGAAATCCCCTGTTCAAAACGTGATGAAAGAGCTTGAGGTCGTTTACGAAATGCCTCGCCCTAAATCCATTTTGGCGGCGTTGTTTGATCTGGGTGACCGCGAGATCTCCCGAGATTACAAGAACCCGTTTGAAAAGAAAAAGGCTGACGCCAAGAAAGCGGACGCTCAGGCGGCCACTCAGAAGCCTGCGGCTGCAAAAACGGCTGCTAAAAAGAAAGAAAACTCCAAAGCTCCAACTGAAATCAAAAAGCCATCTGTTGAGGTTAACGTGGTGGGTGCGGATGAAACCCGCGCCAACCTGGGTGAAGACATCACTGTAGGGGATGGCAACGGCAACAATCAGATTGCTGAAGACACATCCGGCAATAACAAACAGGCCGAGCCGAACAAGTCCACCTTGTCCGGTGATCAGTGGCGTGCTCTTTTGCAGGCTCAGCCTACAAAAGAAAATGTGGCCAAGCTGATTGCGGCTTACGAAGCCAAAGAAGTGGACGATCAGACTTTCTATACAATCGTGACGGATCTTCTTCGTGGCAATAAATCTGAAACTCAGCTTCTGGGTCTGATGGCCTTGAAGGGTGCTTACAGTGCGAAAAGTTTCGCGGTGGCAGCTCAGTATCATGATTCCCTGGCTCCAGAAGTTCAGACTCAGGTGCAAAGTTATATGATGACTTATGCGGCTTCCGGTCGCTTGCCTTATCTGATGTCTGCTTTGCAAACGAACAGTCCTGAAGTGGTGACTGCAGCAACTCAAGTGGTGATGCAGGGTTATGCGGCAGCTAAAACCGGCACGAACTTGTCGGATCCACGCGGTTCCCGCGGTGACGTGGTGGCAAACTCTGTGGAAAGCTACAGCAAATTTGTTCCCATCTTCCAGCAACTGGCACAGAGCCAGGACAGCGAAATTGCAGGCTTGGCTTCTGCAGCTTTGAGTCAAATTCAAACTGCGGCGGTTGCGTCTCTTTAAAACTGGACAGCCCCCGTCTTTTTCGATGAGAATAAGCCCATATTTATGGGCTTTTCTAATTTCTGGCGCAGCTTCATTTTAATGACCGCATTGATGGGAACTTCTTATTCCCATGCCGCCACTGATTTGCCCCGCAATCTGACTCAGGGTGATCAGATCCGCACTTTGCAGATTCTGGGATTTGGATCGGCCTCCAAAATTCTTGATAATCCGTACCCACTGGGTGGTTATACCGGGATTGAGGTGGGGCTTTCCACCGAGTTCATTCCCGCTGAAGATCTTTCCGCCTTGGGCAGTAAGACTCAGGACAAGGGTGAATTCAATTACTACACCCTGACCATCGGCAAAGGCCTTTACTACAACATCGATGCACACGTGTATTTCACGCCGACCGTGCAGGAAGAAAAGATGCAGAACTTCGGCGCACAACTGCGCTGGGGTTTTTATGAAGCCAGTTTCTTTCCTCTGACATTAACGGCAATGGTTTACGGCGGGGGGGCGAACTTTTCAAATCTGATCAATGTGTCCAGCATGGGTTATGATTTGATTGCGACTGTCACCATGAATCGTCTGGCGATCTATGTGGGTGGTGGGCGTCTGCGTGCTATTGGCACTTTCATCGGCGGTCCGGACGGGATCACCGCGGATCAAAACACTGTGACTCAGGATATCGTCGAAGACCACGCGGTCTTTGGCATCAACGTCGACATCGCGAAAATGTTCATCGCCATGCAAATCGACCGCTACGCCGATTCTGTATATTCAGGAAAAATCGGCTTCCGTTTCTAGATCGCTGAAAATTACTTTTGCGCTTTTTCGATCAGTTTGGTTGTGGACTTGCCATCAACAAACTGCAGGGACATGACTTGACCGCCGTAAGACATCACAAACGGTGCGCCCACGATGGAATCAATTTTCCAATCTCCGCCTTTGACCAGAATGTCAGGGCGTACTTTGTGAATCAGATTTTCCGGAGTGTCTTCAGTGAAGATGACAGTGAAGTCCACGGCACTCAGCGCCGCCAGAATCTCGGCGCGGTCGGCTTCGATCTGCACCGGACGGGTAGGGCCTTTCAGGCGTTTCACGCTGGCATCCGAGTTTACGCCCACCACCAGCAAATCACCCAGTTTTTGAGCTTCTTGCAGATAGCGCACGTGACCCACATGAAGAAGGTCAAAGCAGCCATTGGTGAATACGATTTTTTTGCCAGCAGCACGAAGAGGGGCCAGAGTCGTTTCAATGTTATCGAGATTACGGACCTGACCCATAGAACTTATGCCTTTTTGAACAGTTGAGCCCCAGTGATAGAGCCCGTGATATCTTTATTGAACAGAACGGACAGAATCGGAAGGATCACAAAACCCGTTGCGATCACCACCAAAGAACGTGCAACCACTTTCAAAGAGTAAGCGGCTTTGTTCAGCTCTTCAGGTTTGCCGATGCGTTGATCAAACGCCCATTCACCCGGAGTGCAACCGATAAAGATGCGGTTCACTGTCAGATAGATGAAGGATACGCCAGCGAACAGACTGAAGGTCGCCAGATAGATCATGCCTTGAGCGTCCGGATTGGTCAGATTGCCGATCAGATCCACTTTCGTCACAACCAACAGGATGATCATGCAAAGAAGGCTTGCCGCCACAACCAGCATTCCGTCCAACAAAGCGGCAGAGAAGCTGAATGTGGTTTTTTTGAATTCTTCTTTGGTAGCCGTGCCAGTGATCTTTTGTTTTGCCGTGGACTTTTCGAAATCCAGACGACGGTTTTTCTGCAGAGTTTTCAGGATCTCATCCACTGCCGCAGAAGATGTGCCGTCACCACCCACTTCCGTCAAACCACCTGGAGTTGGAGGCAGGGAAGTGGCTTTTTTACGCGGCAATGGTGGACGAAGAGGATCGGTGGAGGATTCTTCAATCAGCTCCAGACCTTGGTCCTTGATGCGTGGGGTGGCTACGAAGTTTTCTTCCGGAGCTTGGGACGCTGGATTTGCCTGTTTTTTCTTGTGAAAACCCAAACCATCCGTGAGGGGCTTAAACTCAAATTCCTCAAAAGGATCCATGCCTTCTCCTTAAATCAACACATCAGATCAAAGTCATACTTTAGGACGGAGACCAAGGTCATGCAAGCCGTTTCAACTCGTAGAACTTGGGGCCCCAGAGTGACTGGATGAAGGCCTAGTTTTTGGAATTCTTCGACCTCACGGTGAGAGAACCCACCTTCGCTGCCTACGATAATCCAGACATCTTTGATCCCTGCGGGGTGGTCGGCTTTGACCTTGCTGACGTATTCCTTGATGCTTAGAGTCGACGGACCCTCATAAGCAAATAGACCCACACCGGCCCCGTTTCGGTTAATCAAATCCGAGATCTTTTCAAATGGAATGGCAGGGTGAACTTTCATCAGGTCGCCGCGGCCACTTTGCTGAGTGGCCGATTTGACGATCTTGTCCCAGCGGTCGGTTTTATTGTCAGACAGCTTTTCGCCTTTTCTTAAGAAACTGAATTCAGAAAAGAACGGATGAATACTGGTCACACCCATTTCCACCGCTTTTTCCATGATGGCGTCCATCACGGGGAAACGCGACAGCGACAGCACCAGATGCAGGTGTGGCTCTTTCAAAGCGGGGATGATTCGTTCTTCCAGAACACGGGCCGTGGCGTTCTTTTTAGACACGTGAGTGACTTCAACAAAGTACGCCTTGCTGTCTTCTGTCAGCACTTCGAATTTGGAACCAATCTCCTGGCGGCAGACATCGAAGATGTGATGAAAGACGTCACCGGTGAAATTCACCTGATCCTGGAACAGGTCCTTTTTTTCGATCCAATAGCGTCTCATGACTGAACCCAGTATCCGACCCATTCGTCTTTTTCAATTCGACGAACCACGGTCAGGCCGGAGTTTTCCATGAACTTTTCAAAGAAGTGATTGTCACGCTCTTCCAGAATCCCGGTCAGCAACATGTGGCCGCCTGGTTTCAGGACACGCAGCAGATCTTTTTTGATGTTGATCAGAACGCCATCAATGATGTTGGCAACAACCACGTCATACTGATCGCGGATGTCTTCGATTTGTGTTTCTGGAATTTCAATTTGTGGCAGCTTGTTCAGCTTCACATTTTCACGCGCCACACGGCGCGCTTCCGGATCGATCTCGATACCGGCCACCAGTCCCATACCGGACATCTGCGCCAGCATTGCAAGAATCGCGGTGCCCGTGCCCACGTCCAGCATCGCCCAGTTAGCCAGATCATTTTTGTATTTTTCAGAAAGCTTGTGGATGAAGAACGCCATCATCTGAGTGGTGGCGTGAGTACCGGTTCCGAAAGCCATGCCCGGATCAATGTAAATCGGGTGCTTGCATTCTTCAGGGGGAGTCAGCCAGGATGGAACAACCCAGAAGTCACCCACCAGTTTGAACGGCTTGAAACCTTTTTTCCATTCTTCCAGCCAGTCTTTGGTTTCTTCTTCATGGATATTCCAGCGGATGCCGTCGTTGAGATCGGTCAGGCCGTCAAAGAAGGTGTTGTCTGGTTTTTCAGTGAAGAACACGTCCATTTCGTGGGCGCGCACATGAAGAATTTTGGGATCGTAAGTCAGATCAGGCTGTGAAAACGGCAAAGCCTCGGTGACGCCGGAGGCGCCACATTCAAAGCAGTGGGTTGTGATGATATCTTCAAGTTCAGCAGGAACCTGGCTTAGGCGGATACGGAAGTAGGAATTTGTGTCACTCATTCCGAGTGGTGTTATCAGAAACCACCGAATTATCAAGTCTTTCCGCTGTTGGGGCCGGGGTCAAAGCCAGGGCCGCCGGAGCTGTATTTGCCGCAGGAACCACCGGGGAGGGGTTTGCAGAAACTACAGGGTTTTGGGCGGTCAAAGCGGGGGGAGTGACCGTGGTCACGGCCGTTACCACAACCTCGGTGGCAGGGGTCATTTCGGCCTCCGCGACCTTCTTTTTGGCTTTGGGTTTGGAGTTATCGATAAAGGACCCACCCAGGTCAATGCGGTCGCCGGTCATGATGCCGATTTGCTCCAGCATTGGCAGCTCATCACGGGAAAGCAGGGTGAATTCGCGGGCCACCGCCACACGGTCGTAAATGGCGATGATTTTCAACTGCCCCACCGGAACCAGGATTTCACCAACGGCATTGGCACCACTGGCATCGCGGATGTTGATCTTGCGAACGGCGGTGACCACCAGATTCTTTTTTAGTCCGGAGCCGGGGCCGGCGTTGATGTAGAAGTCTTTGTAGACGGTGTCGGTTTCAGACAGCGTGATATTGCGGCGGACGTCCACCACGGACATATCTGCGGCGTGGGATGAATTCGATAATCCAAGCATGAGCGCAATCAGTAGCATCATAAGAAACCCTTCCATGGTTCACTGAATCCCTTATCGGCTGTCTTATTTTGAAACTTAAATCCACTGGACCAAAGAAGTGCCTGAAGCAAAAAGCCCCTTGGGTTGCAAGGGGCTTCAAAGTTAAAGCGAATGTGGGGGCCGAGGTTAGTTGGAAACGATGGCGCCCTGAACCGAGCTGTACACCTTGTAGGTGTCATCAGCAGTTTTTTGTTCAATACCGGACATGTAGTTACCCACCGTGCTTTGCACGTGATAGGTCACGCCACCACCTGTGGCCGTACCGGTCTGAGTAGAGCCCGACACCAAACCTGTGGTCTTTGCCGGATCCTGGAATTTGACAGGAGGAGGAGTCAGCTCAGCAATCTGCTCCAGAGATGCTTCCATAGAACATCCCGTGGCGAGTATTAGTAGTGAAGCTATAACGAACCTTTTCACGCAATACCTCAGTGTTACTGTCTTATCGGCTGGAAGCCGGCAGACGTTGAGTGTTCTCATTTTGAGACTTGATATATTTCATTAGATCTTCATTCTGTTTGAGCAGAAGCTCATTTTGTTTTTGTAAGGCGGTCATCTGTGTCTCCAGGGCGGAAATGCGCTCGTCATGATTGGTGAGGATCGCTTTGAATTTGTGGTAAAGCTCCTGCACCGCACTGGTGATCGGTGCAATCATGTTCATGTAAGAAACGGCCTTGATGCCTTTTTTGTTTTCATCCACCACGTGTGGATAAACTTTTTCAAGTTCTTGCGCGATGAAACCCATCTGCAGACGTGGATCGGCATTCGGGTCTTTCCAGTGATAGGACGACGGCTTCAGTTGTAGGATCTTGTCCAGGCTGCCATTTAGAACGTGGATGTCTTTTTTCAGGCGAATATCCGAAGCACCGTTCACAGTTCCAGTGGTGGTCAGATTTCCAACTGCAGACAGGGTCATCTTTGTGCCGGTGACGCCGCCGGTTTTCGTGGCAAAGTTGATATCCCCACCGTCCATTTCATTGGCAATGTGAAGTGCGGTGCTACCACCGGTAGGTACTCCCACATAGGCAGAGCGTGTATTCGGAGACGCGGTTCTGGCAAAGAACTGCATGTACACGTGATCTCCGCTGCCGGGCTTAAGGCTCAATATCCCCATGCCGTTTGAACCGGTTTCACCCAAAGTCAGAAGTCCACTGGCATCCAAAGACATCAGCATTTGACCAGACCCAAGGTTTCCTTTGTAGAAATTCAGACGACGGCTGGAACCATATTCATTCACGATGTGGAAATTGTGGGTGGTTGTGGCGTCATTACCCATCTGGAAAGACGAGTACGCCGTGTTGCCAGCGCCCGAGCTTCCGATGTGTATGTTGGCCAGTGGACTTGTGGCAGTGTTAAATCCGGTAGCGCCGGCGAAGTAGTTTTTGGCTCCGGTATTCTGTTGATAGATCCCGTAGCGATTGGTGACAGTTCCGCCGGTGCTTGGATTCTGCAGGAACAGGTCATACATGTTTGTGACCGTACCGGACTGTAAATGAGGCACGATACGGATACCATAGGCATCTGTGGTTGTCGGAGCATTGCCCGCGACATAGTTTTCATGCCCATAGACGAATTGTCCGGAAGCCAGGTATGAGACTGTTCCGGCATCCACGTTCCCGGCATAGCGGTTGCGTGTGGCATTGGAGTGGAAGGCTTCGTTTTGGCTTGTTACAGTCACGCCGGAAGGCACATTGGGAACAACGATACTGACCAGAGCATGTGTCGACATCGTGGAATTGGCTGCAGGACTGAAGCGTTGATAAGCACCGGCAGCCACATAGTTACCAGTTGTTTCCGTATGGTTGCGCAAGGTCGCATTCAAAGTTTCAGTTGTGATAATGCTGAAATTCGCCGGGAACGGAGTGATATCCCCAATCACCGCGCCGCCCTTGACCTGGAAATTCGTTGCCGGGGCATTGGTGTTGATACCGACTTTACCGTCGGCTTTGATGGTCATCCATTTGTTCACACCCATCATGTCGGTGAAATGCAGGTCCGCCGAAGTGGTGTTGGTGAAATCAGTACCAGATTCGATATAGTTGGCACCACTTTGGGAAAGGATGCGCATGGTGACCGGAGTGCCGGACTTGTCCTGAATGCGCAGGTCCACCGCCCCTGTGTTTGAAAGATGCAGGTTCCCTGTCGGAGCCGTTTCGTTCACGCCGACTTTACCCGTGGCAAGAATGGTCATGCGGGGATTGGCGTCTGTTTCAAAGGTCAAAGACTGGGCGTCGTTGGTGCCCAGAACTGCCGCAGCACCAAAGCTGTTGCCGCCATTAGCAAAAATCCCCGAGGAAGAATAACTCGTACAGCCCATCACGCCTGAGGCGTTGAAGGTCAGCATCTGTGCGGTGCCGCAGGTAAATGGAATCACCGCAGAACCTGTGCCATTGGAAACAAGCAGACGGTCGGCCGTCAAAGACGTCGCGCCTGTACCCCCTTTGGATACCGGTACCGCAGACGGGAAGTTCGCCGGATCCGCACTGATGGTGCCTGAGGAAACCGCGATACCCGAGCCCACCTGAACCACACCGCGAGCTCCTGTTGTCGCAGCATCAACGGAAATCACTGGTGTTGAAGTGCCCGTTGCCACCTGAACCGGCGCTGTACCAGAAACACTGGTCACAGTTCCCGCGTTGGGAGTCGCCCATTTTACACCCGCAGTAACAGCACTGTCGGCAGTCAGCACCTGACCGTTCGTTCCCACTGGCAGACGGATGTTGTTGGTGGCATCACGAACCAGAACATCCCCTTTGGTTGTCAGAGGAGAAAGTGCGTTGAATGCCCCCAAAGCGGTTGTTGCGCCCGTTCCTCCGTTTGCGATCGGCAAAGTGCCAGTCACATCAGAAGCCAGATTGATCGCCGCCCCACTGGACGCCGCCGTCAAACGACCTTGAGCATCCACTGTGATGGATGCGCGAGTGTAAGAACCCGCTGTCACTGTCGTGTTGGCCAACGCAATCGTTCCGGTCGAGGTGATCGGGCCACCTGTCAAACCAGTGCCCGTTGCGATATTGGTGACGGTGCCGCCGGAAGAAGTGTCAGTATCAGTACCGCACTCCCAACGATTGTTCGCGGACACCCATTTTAAAACCTGACCGTCAGTACAAGCCGTGTTGTTTGGACGATAAGTCAAATATTTACCAGCGCCACTGCCGATGTCAGCAGCATCCAAAGTAATCGCACCCGTGCGACCCGCAACCGTCGTCACCGGGAAAGCAATGGCGGCATTACTTGCCGCCGTCAAACGCCCTTGGGCATCGACGGTGAAGGTTCCAACTTGAGTGCTGGAACCATAAGATGCGGCCGTCACCGCTGTATTAGCCAGCGAGATTGTGCCAGTTGAAGTGATCGGTCCGCCGGAAAGTCCCGTGCCGGTTGCGATGTTGGTCACAGTTCCGCCGGAATTGGCGTCATTATCTGCGGCGGGTGCGAACTTGGTGCCGTCGTACTTCAGCACCTGACCTGCGGCCAACCCCGTCGTGTCGACAGTGATGCCCTTGATTTTGTTAACAGCCACGGCACCAATGGTGCCACTGACGTCCCCCGCAACAGACACGTTGATAGACTGACAGTTAAAGCCAGACACCGCATTCCAATACATGGTTTGGTGGGCCGCACAGTTTGCATTGGCCACCGCCGTATTGAAGTCGGCCTGGGCCATATAGTTGTTCAATGTGGCCGTCAGTCCATTCACATCACCGGTGCTGATCTGAGCAGACAGCCATTGGGTGCCGTTGAATTTCAAAAAGTGCCCGTTCGTTGGAGCTGTGGCGGACACCGCCACGCCCTGGATTTTTGCAACAGAAGGATTCGGATAGGTGCCGCCCAGGTCGCCAGCGGCCGCGCCCGTCGGAACACGGGCATCACTAAAGCGGGCATCATTTCCGGCGGCAACCTGATTGGCATTCTGACCGACATTCAAGGTCAGTTGCGGAGTGGTTGTGCCGTTGGTCACAGTGATATAAGCGTTGGCGGAGGTCACATCAGACACCGTCCCGCCATTGGCACCGGAAACACCAGCACAGCTTAAAGCGGTGCCATTCCAACTTAAGAACGTACCGGCGGCGCAAGTCGGCAAACCGGCTTTTTGCAGGAAGTCCTCTTCAGTTTTGGTGCCGAGCTTTTCTGATGACAGGGCATAGGCTGCGTAAGGAACCGTACGAATTTCATTGGACGGGGAGATGATCTTCCAGCCCGAGCCATCATGGAATTGCACTTTCAGCAAGCGGGTGTCCCCGGCCTGCGCGGGATAGGTGGAACCACCAAAGCAGTTGTGAGTTTTTGAGTTGTTAAATGCCTCAAGCAATGTGAACAGGGGATCTGCCGGGAAAAGTTTTGTCCCGGAACCGATCGGCACGTCAAACACGCCGCCAGAGTTAATCATGTTCACGCCATCTTTTTGCTCGCGATAGATAACACAACTGCCGTTAGGATTGGTGATCTCAAACAGGAAACTGACGTTGTTATAATCAAGCCCGTGTCCGTCAGCTTTAAGAATACGCCCCTGATAGGTCAGTGAATTGGGGGAGGCCAGTGCAATCACACTGGTGAACATTGAGAGAATAATGAGCAAATACGTTCCGTTTCTCATGTCTGTCTTATCGGCTTTTTAACAGAAAATCGTGAGAAAAATCCCTGAGCTTTTTCAGGGATTTAATCACATTTATTTCTTTTTGATACAGACCTTGGACTTTGGATTGACCTCGCAAATGGCTTCACGAAGCTCCTGATTCTCTTGTTTTAAAGAGGCGATTTCGCGCTTCTGTGCCTGAACTTCGGCCTTAACGCCGGACAGGGACGCGTAAAGCTCTTTGAAGGCTTCAATCATCGGGCCGATCAATTTGGTATAGGCCACGGCACGGAAGCCCTTCTCATCTTTGTCAACGGCTTCAGGGAACACTCGTTCGACGTCCTGGGCGATCACACCCATGTCTTTTTTCTCAATAAGATCCAGATCCGGTCTGACATCATGACGCCAGTTGAAGGTCACACCACGAAGGGAAAGAATTTTCTGCAACGAATCCGGAACAACCTGGATGTCGGTTTTCAAGCGGGCATCGGACAAGTTTTCCCACGCAGCCGTACCACCGGAGGTACCGTTGACAAAGAATTTACGAGAACCTGTGTTACCACCGATATAGACGTTGCCACCACTGGTGACAGTTAATGCGTCACTGGAAGCCGTGGTTGGTCCGGGACGAATCCAGAAGTTACCGCCATCAAGCCCCATGAAGAATTTTCCGGAGGTGTCCATTTCATCAAAACCAATGTAAGGAGCCGTGGCACTTCTCAGATTCAGCGGCGCACCCGGAGTCGACGTGCCGACCCCCATGGTGATCCAGCCGGTGCTGTGAATGCGCATGCGTTCAGTCGGCACTGTGACGCTTCCAGTCCCAGTGTGGGTGGAAAATGTCATATCCGCGGGAACGGAGGTCGATGTCCAGGTCGCAGAAGCGACACTTTGGATATGTGAACCCAGGCCCACAGTTGTGGCGTCACCATAACCATTGAACAGAAGGCTGCCTAATGTGTCACCGGATTGAACGGCGGCTTTGGCGCCCGTAGTTCCGCGGGACTTCATCAGTTGAATCCCCGGGCCTGCACTTGCTTCTTCGTTGCGTTCAAAAGCGGCAGATGAGTTGGTGTAGTTGTTGCCCTGAACATGAAGTCTGACCGTGGGTGCTGTCGCACCGATACCAACAGCCCCAGAGCTGGTGATGCGCATTCTTTCGCCGGATGATCCGTTGTTCAAAGTCGCAAAGGACATATAGGCAGACTTGGCTGTGGCAAAGTCGGCTTCTGCGACACCCGCGATCGAAGCACCACTCTGATAAGCCGTACCGTCATAACCACGCATGGACAGGAAGCCCAGGGAATCACCAGCCAGAACGGCAGCCTCAGCGCCCGAGTTGGAGCGGGCCTTCGTCAGGATGTAAGCCGGTTCACCGGTGTTACCGATGCTTTGGACATAGACGTCATCATTGCCGCCGCCAGTGCCTTTAACATGGATGATTCTTTCCGGGGCAAGGGCGGTGCCAAGGCCTAAACCACCTGGAACATACAGCTTCAGATCCTGAGTCGCACGCCAGTCACCTTGAGCATTGGCATTTCCGATGCCCACTGTGCTGTTCGCCGGATTAGCTACCGGGCCAATACCCCAGTAACCTGCGCTGTTCCAGTTCCCGACAAACTGCGCTTGTCCGTTGGTGTTGTGATAAGAGCCGACGAAGACGGCGTTGTAGTTGGCCGTGGCATTCCATTCACCCACTTGGAAGCGGGCGCCGGGGCTTTCAGCATCAATGCCGACTCGGCCATCGTTGGTGATTCTCATTTTTTCAACATTGTTCGTATCAAAGATGATGTGAGCATCACTGCCATTGGAAATATAAAGATCCGAAGTCGCGGTATTAGCATAACCAAAAGTACCCAGCCAGGTTCCATTGCGCAGGAAATCCATTTCAACTTTGCCGGCAGCTGGTGAATTCAGGATGAGCGCAGACTTGGTTGTTGACGGCGCCATCACGGCCAGACCCGCATTGGTGTCTGGAGACTGACCAATACCAACATAGCCGGCATTAGAGATCGTCATGCGAGTGACGTTGTTGGTTTCAAGCGCCAAAGAATAAGCGTCATTAGTACCCAAAGTCGCATTCGAAGCCAGAGTGTTACCACCGTTGGCAAAGAAGGATGTCGAAGCAAAGTTTGTACAACCCATCACACCCGACGCATTGAAGGTCAGCATCTGAGCGGTACCGCACGTAAATGGAATCACCGCAGAGCCGGTGCCGTTAGAAACCAACAGACGGTCGGCAGTCAGTGAAGTCGCACCCGTACCACCCTTGGAAACAGGAACAGCAGAAGGGAAGTTCGCCGGATCCGCACTGATTGTGCCTGAAGAAACCGCGATACCAGAACCGACTTGAACAACCCCGCGCGCACCCGTTGTTGCCGGATCTACAGAGATAACGGGAGTCGTAGTACCCGTAGCAACTTGAACCGGAGCTGTACCCGTGACACTCGTCACAGTACCCACAGTCGGAGTCGCCCATTTCAAACCAGAAGCTTGAGCAGAATCCGCAGTCAGAACCTGACCGTTCGTTCCCGCAGGCAGGCGAACGTCGTTCGTGCCATCGTTACCGAGAACATCCCCTTTAGTCGTTAACGGGGAAAGACCGTTGAAGGCGGCAATCGCTGTCGTAGCGCCGGTACCACCATTTGCAATTGGCAAAGTGCCGGTCACATCCGAAGCCAGATTGATTGCCGCGCCACTGGACGCCGCCGTCAAACGACCTTGAGCATCCACCGTGATCGAAGCGCGAGTGTAAGAACCCGCAGTCACCGCGGTGTTGGCCAAAGCAATCGTGCCTGTCGAAGTGATCGGACCGCCGGCAAGACCTGTGCCCGTTGCGATATTCGTGACAGTACCACCGGAAGAAGTGTCAGTATCTGTCCCGCACTCCCAACGATTGTTCGCCGTCACCCATTTTAGAACCTGACCGTCGGTACACGCTGTGTTGTTCGGACGATAGACAAAGTACTTGCCAGCGCCGTTGCCAACATCACCCACATCCAAAGTCACAGCACCTGTTCTGCCTGCAACCGTAGTCACAGGGAAGGCGATGTTAGCGTTGGAGGCCGCGGTCAAACGACCTTGAGCATCGACGGTGAAAGTGCCCACTTGAGTCGTGGAGCCATAAGAAGCCGCAGTGACAGCTGTGTTCGCCAAAGAAATGGTGCCCGTGGAAGTGATCGGGCCACCGGAAAGACCCGTTCCTGTGGCGATGTTGGTGACAGTACCACCGGAAGATGTGTCAGTGTCATTCGCACACTCCCAGCGGGAGTTGGCATTGATCCATTTCAAAACCTGACCGTCGGTACAAGCCGTGTTGTTTGGACGATACGTCAGATATTTACCGGCACCGCTTGTGATGTCGCCGGCATCCAAAACGACCGCGCCCGTTCTGCCTGCAACCGTAGTTACAGGAAACGCGATAGCGGCATTCGAGGCCGCGGTCAGACGCCCTTGAGCATCGACGGTGAAAGTGCCCACTGAAGTAGTGGAGCCATAAGCTGCCGGAGTTACCGCTGTGTTCGCCAAAGAAATAGTTCCGGTGGAAGTGATCGGACCACCAGACAAACCGGTCACTTGGTGCCGTCGTACTTCAAAACCTGACCAGCAACCAGACCCGTGGTATCAACAGTCACACCTTTGATTTTATTAACTGAAGAAGCACCGATGGTTCCACCGACGTCACCGGCCAAAGAAACATTGATGGCCTGACAGGAAAAGCCGGCCACCGCGTTCCAGTACATCGTTTCGTGCGCCGCACAGCCGGCATTGGCCACGGCCGTGCTGAACTCCGCATCTGTCATATAAGAATTTAATGTCGCCGACAGACCCGAGACATCGCTTTGTGCAATCGCCGAAGGTGTCCACGCCGTGCCATTGAATTTCAGGAAGTTGCCATTGGCCGGAGCCGCATTGGAAACAGCCGTGCCCTGAAGTTTTGCCACAGACGGATTGGGATAAGTGCCGTCCAGATCTCCAGCCGCAGCACCTGTTGGTGTACGAGCATCAGAGAAACGGGCATCATTACCTGCCGCCACTGTACCTGCCGCCGTGCCCACATTCAGGGTCAGTGCCGGGGTGGAGGTGCCGTTGGCAATCGTAATGTAAGAATTTGTGGAAGTGACATCAGTCACCGTACCGCCGTTGGCACCGCTGATTCCGGCACACGTCATCGTCGTGCCGTTCCAGGTCAGATAAGTGCCAGCTCCGCACGTTGGCAGGCCGGCTTTAGCCAGGAAGTCAGTTTCGGTTTTGGTGCCCAGGCGTTCTGCAGAATAGGAATAAGCAGAATAAGGAACCGAACGAATTTCATTCGCCGGAGAAATCACTTTCCAGCCGGAACCGTCATGGAATTGCACTTTCAACAAACGGGCATCACCGGCCACCGCGCTGTAGGTGGCTCCGCCGGAACAATCGTGAGAGCGGGAGTTGTTGAAAGAATCAATCAACGTATAAAGAGGATCCGTCGGGAACATCTTGGTGCCGGAACCAATCGGCACATCAAACACACCGCCCGAGTTCTGAAGATTCACACCGTTTTTCTGTTCGCGATAAAGCACGCAGGTGCCTGAAGGGTTTGTGATTTCAAAAAGGAAGCTGACGTTGTTGTACTCAAGCCCTTTGCCGTCAGAGTTTACGATACGTCCTTGATATGTCAGAGAATTTGGAGCAGCCAAGGCCACTCCACTCCAGAATGCGAGAATCAAAGCAAGATACGTTCCGTTTCTCATGCTTTTCTTATCGGCTTCTTAACAGTTTGCGAAAGTCCAAGGCCAGTATGTTGCCGCAAACTAATGTAATTGTGATTTATCCACAGATAAGTGTCTCAGGAAGAGACAGATACACTGGATCTTTTGAATTGATCTTGAATTATCTAGAAAACATCAGGACTTAGGATCTATTCCACAGACTTCGTTGGGCGGGAGTAAAGTGTGTTCGTGACCAGTGCTGCGCCAATGATCAAAGCGCCAACTATCTGAACCGGCGTCAGTCGTTCATGGAAGATTAAAGCACCCATCAAAGCGGCGGTGATGGGTTCGATCATCATCAACAGCGCCACTTCGGTGCTTTTCAATTTTTGCAGAGCTGCCAGCTCCAGGGTCAACGGAATGATTGTGCAGACAAAAGCCAGGCCCAAAATGCTGGATGCCTGAATGTGGCTAAGATTTTTGATTTCAGAATAATGAGGATGATGGAACAGAGACAGGGCCAGAGCTCCAAAGGTGATGACGTACAACGCGGAAGAAATTGGACGAACATCCTTTTGCAGGCGGCCTGACAGCAGGACATAGATGGCATAGCTGATGGCTGAACCCAAGCCCGCCGCCACGGCCCAGATGTTACGAACCTCGATATGCCCCCACAGCAACAGGATCAGTCCGGAAGAGGCCGCCACCAGACACAAAGCCTCTTTGCGGGAAATCTTGTCCTGAGTGAAGAAATGGGAAAAGACATTCACCCAGAACGGATAGGTATACAGTAACAGCGCTGCCAGGGTGACGCTCAGTCCGTCGATGGCGATGAAGTACATGGTCGAGAAGAACGCGTAACCGAAGATCCCCAGCAGGGCTGCGATGATGGTCTGACGCAGATTCAGTTTAACCCAGGAAGGGCGGAACAAAAGCAGGAAGATCCACAACAGAACGGCTGCCAGGGCAAAGCGGTAGGAAAGAAGCTCTCCGACTTTCATGCCGGATTCAAAAGCCCACGTTCCAAAGATCCCCAAAAAACCAAAACCCACGCTCGCTACAGAAATTTCCAAAGATCCGCGAAGGCGTGGGTTCATGTTTTTCATAATGGAATGACTTTAAACTTTTTTACCGTTTTTGTATTTGCTTGGTTTCTTGGTCGTTTTCACTTTGGAAGCCGGTTTTGCAGTCTTCTTTTCAGAAGTCGCACGGCCTTTGTAAGTGCGTTTTGTCTTGATCTCTTCCGGATCATCCGCAAGGAACACGCGTTGAACTGCGGCATCGTTCAGGTAAACCAGCTCGCCGGTTTTCACAGCACCCATGCGCAGGCGGCCAATGGCCACACGCTGAAGTCTCATCACATCGAAACCGATTTTCGCGAACATCTGACGGATCTGACGGTTTTTACCCTCGGTGATCACGATTTTGTACCATTCGTACTTTTCAGATTTGTTGTCGCCGGTTTTTTTGATTTTCTCGATATGACGGGCAGACACTTTACCGCCCACGATGGAAACGCCTTTTTTAAGCTTTTCCAGTTGGAATGGTTCAGGTTTTCCGTTCAGTTTCACAAGGTAAGTTTTGGTTACTTCAGCCTTTGGATGCATGACCTTGTTGGCGAAGTCACCATCGTTGGTCAAAAGCAGCATGCCTTCAGAGTCCCAGTCCAGACGACCTACCGGGAACACACGCACCGGCAGTTCGGTCAGGTATTCCGCCACTGTGGGACGGTCGTGTGGGTCATCCATGGTGGTCAGAACGCCGGTGGGTTTGTTCAGGATGGCGTAGATTTTCTGAGTCAGGGGTTTGCGCAGAGGCTTGCCGTCGACAAGAATACGGTCGCTTTGCGGATCAACTTTGATACCCAGCTCGTAAACGCGTTTACCGTTTACGGTCACAAGGCCCTCTTCGATCATGCGGTCTGCATGACGACGGGATGCCAGTCCACTGTCAGCAATTAGTTTATTAAGTCGAACTCTTTCAGAGGAGTTATTTTCAGACATTCTTCATCGGCCTCGGGTAATTGTTGAGTGATCAATATATCACCACTCAGGCCGGAAGAGGAGATATTCTTACGGTTGTACTCGGCGATGGCATGGCGGAGGTCGCGAGCCAGCAGAGTCATGAGTTTATCTCCCAAAAAGACGTTGTCCACGGCGGTTTCCGCCTTGCTCAGAACGATGGAGGACCATTTTAGGGCCTCAGAATCACCTTGTTGGATCAGGGCGCAGGTTCTTTCAAGCTGGCTGACCAGGTCTTGATAGTAAGGATCGGTACGGCGGTCGACAAAGAACTGCTCCAGACGCTTGATCGGGAAAAGCAGGCGGGTCTGTTCCTGCAGCGGCTCGTTTTTCATTTCAAGCAGCTTTTGGAAAACATAACCACGCAACAGGGAACCGGTGACTCTGTCGCCCACCACGCGGAACTGGGCAGTAATATACGGAGCCACCTCGATTTTGTGGGTGTGCTGCGAGCTCAGTTCCAGGTCGGAGTTATAATAAAGAACCAGGTCTTTGCGAAGAGGCTCTAAAAGACCGTCACGGATCGTGAATTTGCGGTCGAAAGTGCGAACTTCCAGGGATTTGTCTTCACGCAGGATGATGGCAATGGCTCTTTTATTCTGATCTGGCAGGATGCGGAACTTCTCGCCTTCGGCGCACTGAGTCTTAAGATAAGAGCCCACCGCGTCAACGAGGTCGGAGAAATGTTCAATTTCGATCAGTTGAACTGATTGCGGGAAGCGAATCGGATTCAGGTCAAATTTCTGCTGATAGAACCCGTTGAAATTCTCCAGCAAAAACTGAACTTCATGACCCAATTGCTGCTTATTGGACGCCCAGTGCGGGTAATCCATGCAGTAATTGAAGAACATTTCGATCAATTCAGGGGTCAGAACGTCGTCGGGATGAGGGAAACCGCGCAGGAAATTGAAGAAAGACAAACGCGTCGGTGTATTCTGAGGATTCAGATCAGAAACAAACTTCAAAAGTTGTCCTACTTTAAGCATTTTTTTCTGTCTCCTTCCCTCGGGCCCTAAAGTATGAACATTTGAATTTTTAGTCCAGAGAAAATATAATGGAAAAGAAGAATTTTTTAAGTCCTATGGAGGGGCCCGATATGCATAAAGAATTGAATCCGGAATTGTTTGGGGAAAAGAAAGTGGCCAAGAACACCGCTATGGACAGCGTTTCTGCCGTGGGGACATCCCCGAACAGCTACCTGAATACAGACCGCCAGATTTTTGAAATCAAAGCCCAGAACCAGGCCCTGGCCGACCAGTTGAACAAGGTCGTCGCCACTGTCAACGAACTGATAAAGACCTCCAACATCAAGTTTGAAAAGCAACACCACCTTTTGAACCGTCTGGAGCAAAGCCACAACGGCCTTGCCACTGAAGCCGGTCAGAAGATCACCCAGCTTTCCCAGCGCGTGAATGAACGCAAAAGTTTTGACCTGAAAGTTCAGGAGATGGTCGACCGTCACAACAACGTGATCAAGAGCTTTGAAGTGCGTATGAACCACCTGCAAAAGCTTCTGGCCGAAAAAGAAGCGCAGATGATTTCCAGTCAGGCGGCTTTGAATGAAGCCAAAATGGAAATCGCGCGCCTGAAACGTCTTTAGAATTGGGAAGCGGCAAAGGGGGCTTTGTTCCGCCCCCGCTGCGCTACATCTTCATGACCTTTTTATAGCGGCAAGTATTAAGACCGAAAATTTGATAAGCCGGACACCAGCCGATCAACCCTGTTATCAGGGGGATCGCTCCCAGCAAGAACCAGGGATTGGCGGGCCCCACGAACGCCAGGCTGATCAGCACCAATCCCACCACCACCCTCAGAGTCCGATCCAGAGAGCCTTCATTTTTTGGAAAGACAGACATAAGAACCTCCTTACCTGCTCATTATAACGCCGAACAGATTTCGGGGAACATGATCACGGACATAGTTCCCGAACTAAAAGCAGCTTTATGTCTGTGGACCTCTGTCGGGATCTCCCCCAAGGGGGCTGACCGAAGTTTAGTCAGTGTCAGGTTTTACCGTTTTTGCCCGCCGCGGTTGGGGAAGTCGTTAATACCACGGCTGAAATTCAGAATGAGACAATGCAAAACCCGGTGAACTTTAGACAGGTCACCGGGTTTCTTTTTGATTAAGTTCGATCTGGTGGTTGGAACAACCCTTGCCTTAGAAGTCTTCACGCAGTTGATGTAACGGGGTGGAGATTATGAAAAAGCAATACGTTGTCCTGACCATGATCTTTTTAGCTTCCACTTTTCTTTTTCAGAACTGTTCTCCATCCGGAGTTCAGTTTGAACAGGCTCGTGAGCTGGCTTCCGTGACTGAGCCTGATGTGGTTTCATCCAGCGGCGAAGCGGAAGCCGAAGAAGAAGCTCCGGAAATCAAAACCAAAACCTTCACGGCCGCTTCCAAGGAAAAAGCGGTGGACATGGTGTGGGTGATCGACAACTCTGCTTCCATGACCGCGGGCGCGGATATCATTCGCAAGAACTTTGAAAAGTTCGCCCACCTGGTGGAAAACGAAGTGGATCTGCGTGTGGCGCTGATTTCCAAAAAAGACGCCTTTTCTTTGCAAACGCATGTGACATTGCCGGAGTCGATGAAAAACGGCCAGCAGGTCGACTTTATGGTGCACAGCTATAATCCGTTGCTGGTGGCGGCGGCGGCCACTTGCCCGGAAACGGCGACGGATGCCTTTTGTAAAAAGATTCTGGGTAACAGCAAGTATGACAAAGTTTATTCGTCCCTGAATGACTTTTTCCGTCCTCAGGCCCAGAAGGTGTTTGTGTTCGTGACGGACGATGATTCCGCGGCGAATGCCAATACGACTGTTCAATACGAGGCTGCCAATTCAAACGGTTACGTGGCTACGATCAAGAGTCTGACCATCAACGAAGATTACATCACCGCGGCGACATTCAAGGACCGCATGGTTCGCGCCTTCGGTAAAAATGGTTCCTATAAGGTTTTTGGATTTATTGCGGCTGCCGACAGCAAATGCCGTGCGCGTGAAAGTGCGGCGTATAGTTCGCTGATCTCTTACAGTGGTGGCGTCGCGTTTAATGTGTGCGACAAGGACTGGAGCAAAAATTTCAGTCAGCTTTCTGAAAAAGTCGTCGACTATGCCAGCACCGAATATTCCCTGCAAAGTGAGAACGTCAAAAAGGTTCTTTCTGTTAAGCTGAATGGGAAAGTTCTGATTCCGGGTGTGGACTACACGGTGGCTGACGGGAAGGTTGCTTTGAACCCGACTTTGGTCAAGTCGCTGGGAAATTATATCATCGACGTCACCTACACAGAATAGCCAGTACTTCGTAGGGATATATGAATGCGAGTTGTTTATAGATACTTAGGTTGTCTAACCTAGGTGGAATGACAAAAAACAAAATTCTATTTCATGTGCTTGCATTCGTATTAACGACATCTGTTTCTGCGGTCTCTTCTGCTGCGGACTGGTCACAAACCAACATTCAATTCCTGCATGGGAACGAATACAAAAAAGGCAATGACGACAGCTATTCAGCCACCGTCGTGACCTTTGAGCATTTAAGTTCCTGGGCCTATGGATCCAATTTCTTCTTCTTCGACATCACCAGCCCTGACACGGAAAACAGCACGGCCTATTACGGTGAGTTTTCTCCGGCCCTCAGTCTGGGGAAGACCGGCGTCTTTACGCCGCCGGAAGGGGTGCTGAAGGACGTTTTGTTGCAGTTGAATTTTGAAATCCCTCAGGGTCCGGCGCGCCGGGTGAACCTGGGCGGGGTGACCTTTGAATGGAAGGATCTGTGGTTTGACTATCTGGGTACTCAGTTCCTTTATCGCGATGCTTTGGGAATTGACGGGCATACCGGTCAGTTGACGGTGGTGTGGCTGAAACGTTTTGGCGGCGAAGTCTTCCCGCTGGAGTTTTCCGGTTTCGTGGACTGGGCCGGTCAGGAAGGTCCACTGAAGGACAATGTGCATACTCAGGCCAACTTCCTTTACGACTTCAATCGCCGCACCCAGAACAAGGTGCCACTGAAAATCGGCATTGAATACAAATACTGGAACAATAAATACGGCATCGACGGCGTGGTTGAAAACGTGCCCCAGGCCAAGCTTCTTTGGATCTTTTAATAAGGAACGTCTATGAATTTCAAAGCTCAATTTAAAGGTCTGCGTGGAAAACTTCTGGGCGTGGCGGTTCTGCCGTTGATTGCGCTGTCGGTGACGGCGTGGATCAGCTTTCAGGGCTTCAGTCAGATCGGAGCCATGCTGAACGAATCTTATGAAGTCTATGTTCCGAACATCCGTTTGCTGGGACAGTTGAATTTGAATCGCGCCAATATTGGCTATTTCACCTTTGCCGCTTTGGCGAATAAAGAGGACATGAAAAACCGCGAAAACTTTGTCGGCCTGCTCGATCGTTCTGTTGATGCTTACAAGGCCGCGATGGCGGAATATGAAAAGCAGAATTATATTGAGGGCGAAGCAGAGGCATTCCGCGCAATGAAGGACAATTATCCGAAATATCTAGAGTACACCAAGCAGGTGCGTGAAGCTTTGCTGCGCGGAACTCCGGCGGACTTTGAATATGTGGTGAGCCTTGTGGATAAGGGGGGACCTTGGCAGGTTCTGCAGATCCAGATCGATCACACCATCACTAAAATTTATCAGATGTACACAGACATCAGTAAATCAAACAATGACCTGCAGAAAAAAGAACGGGCCCAGAAAGCCTCTTTGATTGTTGGCGTTGCGTTGGGTTCATCGTTGGTGCTGTTCCTGATTATGTTGTGGATTGCAAACCGTGTGTCCGGCTCTGTCGGTCGTGTTGTCGGGGCCCTGACTGAAATCAGTCAGAATGTCTCTGGCGCGATTTCCCAGCTTTCGGTGGCAGGTCAGGCCTTGTCGACGTCTTCCACGGAAGCCGCCGCATCCCTGGAAGAAACCGTGGCCTCTTTGGAGGAAATGACTTCCATGGTTTCGCGCAACTCTGACAGCGCGAAACAGGCGTCTTCTTTGGCGGATGATTCTTCGTCGGTGGCCAAAGAAGGGGAGCGTGAGATCAACGGATTGATTGAATCCATGTCTCAGATTTCCCGCGACTCCAAAAAAATTGAAGAGATCATCCACGTTATTGATGATATCGCCTTCCAGACGAACCTGCTGGCGTTGAATGCCGCCGTCGAAGCGGCCCGCGCGGGAGAGCAGGGGAAGGGCTTTGCGGTCGTGGCCGAAGCCGTTCGGGCCCTGGCGCAGCGTTCAGCCACCGCAGCCAAAGAAATCAATGGCCTGATCAAGGAAAGTGTCGAGCGAACTGAAAAAGGCAGCGTCGTGGCTGACAATTCCGGCCAGGTGCTGACCCGAATCGTGTCTTCCGTTGAGCAGGTTGTGGTGCTGAACCGCGAGATTGCCCAGGCCAGCAGCGAGCAGTCGCAGGGCATTTCTCAGATTAGCAAGGCCATGAATCAGTTGGATCAGGCGTCGCAAAGCAATGCGGCTTCTTCAGAGGAAATCGCCGCAACAGCCGGGGAAATCGAGCGTCGCGCCCACGAGCTGCAGCAGCAGGTTCAGATATTGAGTTCAGAAGTTCTTGGGGCCAGTTGATTACTGGCGGCCCTTTTCCATTCTTCTCAGGAATTCCGGAGCTTTTTCAAACTGAGTCAGAGTCAAAGCATCAATCCACACACCGTGTGGGTTGATGAACACCACCGTCGGCAGGCCCTGGATGTGATATTTCTTTTTCAGTTCACGCAGTTCCGGTGAATCCTTGGTCGCATCAAACTTCAAAAGCACATAATTTTCGGACATTGCACGCACGCGCGGGTCGGTGAATGTGTGCTCTTCCAATTCGTGGCAGGCGGCACACCATTCCGCCCAGAAGTCGATGATCACCGGCTTTTGATCTTTGGTGGCTTGAGCCAGAGCGGCTTCCGAATAAGGCTGCCAGTTCAGTTTCTGGATCTGATTGATGCTGGCGCCACCGATCATCTGCCCGCGGATATACGGGCGCAGATCCAGCACCGCAATCACGGCGTAACCAATACCCACCACCAGCAGGGCCTGCATCAGACCTTTTTGAATGTGACGAAGGGCGCTTTGGCCTTTCGCGGGCAGGAAGGCACCATAGATGCTGGCCAGAACAATCAGGCCGATGGCCAGGGCCCCGTCAAACCAGCGCGCTGGCAGCAGCAGCTCCAGATAATAATAGAACGCAGAAAGCATCAGTGTTCCAAGAATGAATTTGAAAGCATTCATCCACGGACCAGAGCGGGGCAGGGCATTGGCCAGTTGGTTGAAAAGTCCCAACACGATGAAAATCAGACCCAGCCCCAGGGCGTAAACGAACAGATAAAGGAAGCCCATCATCTTGTTCTGCGTGGAGGCCACATAAGTCAAAATCGCCACCAGCACCGGTCCGACGCAAGGGCTGGCCACGATACCGGCAAACAGTCCTGTCAGATAGACCCCGATGACACCCTGTTTTTTGGTTCCGCGCCCCAGTTTGTTGCGCAGGAAGGCCGGCACCTGCAGATCATAAAGACCATACATGGACAGTGCCATTGCCAGGAAGATCGCACACACGACGGTCAGAACATAAGGATTCCCGAGGCTGGCTCCGAACAGTCCGCCACTGGAGGCTGCCGCCAGGCCCAGCAGTGAATACGTTGTGGCAATCCCCAGAACATAAATGCAACTGGTGAAAAAGTTCTGCAGACGAGTTCTTTCGTTGGAATGATTTCCCAAAACAGCCAGTGTGATTGGAATCATCGGGAAGATGCACGGCGTGAAACTGGTGAAGATCCCGGCAAAGAACACAAAGATCAATCCGGCGATCATGCTGCTTCCCAGGTATTTCTGGAAGTTGGCCGTATCAAAGAACTCTGTTGGCGCAACCATTGGTTGCACTTCGGCGTCTTTGATCTGAGCTTCACCTTCCACCATGGTCACCACAATCGGAACTTCAATCAGTTTTGTGGTCGGGAACAGACAGAACTGATCTGAACACGCCTGATAGGTGAGCTCCATTTTCATTTTGGTGTGTTTTTTCAGGAAACGGTGAGGGGCTTCAATATGCGCAGTGAGGGTTGCGGCTTTTTCCATTCCGCTGCGCATTTTTTTTGAGAACTTGTCGTGCCACTCAACGATCGGCTCAATCTTGAACGGAGCCACTTTGAAGCCATCTGGTTCAAGAATCACCACGCTGAATTTGTCTTCATAGGCGTGATATCCTTCGGGGAGCGTCATTTTAATTTCGATATTGCCGCCCTGACCCGGACTCCATTCGTAAGGCACGACTTTGGTTTCAGCCAGCAAAGGGTCTGTGTCATTGGGATCAGCAGCCCAAGACTTAGGACTTGCGAACAGGGAAAGCAGAATG